>JAWLDI010000087.1:0-10552 GCA_041686715.1 Pelovirga sp. | reverse complement strand
GTGAATCGAGCCTTTACCCGTATATGTGGCTACACCTCTGCCGAGATTATCGGCCAACCGATCAGCCTGCTTAAAAGCCCCAATTACAAAAAGTCGTTTTACGCTCGCCTGACCCGCAACCTGCGTGCGGGAAGGGTCTGGTCCGGGGCAATCGCCTACTGCCGCAAGGATCATTCGCAATTCGAAACTGAAACCACCATTACTCCGATCCGCAATGATGCCGGCGACATTATCTACTATGTTTCCCTGTGGCGCGATGTCAGCCAGGAGCGTGCCCTGCAACGGCAACTACTGCAGGCCCAGAAACTGGAGGCCATTGGTCAACTGGCGGCCGGTGTTGCCCACGAAATCAACACCCCGATTCAGTATATTCAGAACAATGTGTCATTTTTCCGGAACTCATTTGCCGAAATCCAGCCCCTGGTCAACAGTTTGCGCCAGGTTGCCACAAACCCTGATGTCATCCAGGACTCAGCCTGGCAGAAGGATCTGACCAGGGATATCGATACGATTGATCTTGATTTTATCACCGATGAAATCCCGTTAAGTATTGAGGAATCATTACAGGGAATTGATCATGTCGTGCGAATTGTTTCAGCGATGAAAGAATTCAGTCATCCGGGGCAAAGCGACAAGAGCCCGACGGATATAAACCGCCTGATCGAGAACGCAGCTATTGTCACTCGTAACGAATGGAAATACGTCGCTGAGCTGACGACCGATCTTGATCCAGCTCTACCCCTGCTGATGTGCGAGCCCGGCAACTGGAGTCAGATCCTGTTGAATCTGATCGTCAACAGCGCCCATGCCATCGCCGCACGTCCGGCAAAGGACGACTCCCTCGGCACGATCCATATTGCAACCCGGACGCAGGATCAGAACCTGATACTGACCGTTGAAGACAATGGAACGGGCATTGCGCCTGAACATCTTGACCGGATTTTTGAACCCTTCTTTACTACCAAAGATGTCGGCAAGGGAACCGGGCAGGGTCTGGCTATCGTTTATGATCTCGTGGTAAACAAGCATCGAGGAACTATCTCCTGCGACAGCAAACCGGGAATGGGATGCCGCTTTACTCTGACAATTCCAGCCAACAAACTGAGTGAGCTCAGCTGGCGCACTCTGAAAAAATGATTATTTGCGCTGACAGGAACATTCAATATGAAGTCACTTTTATTTGTTGATGACGATCCCAATCTGCTGAGCGGCCTTAAACGGGGCCTACACAGTCTACGTAATCAGTGGCAGATGTTCTATGCCGACAGCGGCAAAGAGGCTCTCAAACTGTTGGAAACAACTGCTGTTGACGTCGTGGTGTCCGACTACCGGATGCCGGAAATGAATGGCTATGTGTTTTTACAAGAAGTTCGCCGACAGGATCCTGAAATAATCCGGATCATGCTGACGGGTCAGCCGGATCGCGAAACCTATGCGAAATCGATCAATTTGTGTCATTACTTCCTGTGGAAACCTCTTGACATCAGTGCCTTCATCCAACTGCTCGACCGGCTCATGAAGCTCGACAACATTCTTTCAAATGAGCAACTGCAGCGACTCATTAACGGACTGACCACCCTGCCGACCCTGCCGGGAACCTACCACCAGCTTGTTGCGCTGCTGGATAATGCAGAAGCGGACGTTAAACATCTGGTCAATCTCATCCGCGATGATGCTGTACTGACACTGCAAATTCTGAAGCTGGTCAATTCGTCTGCCATCGGACTGGTCCGCCATATCAGTGACTTGCAGGAAGCCGTCAACTATCTGGGACTCAACACCCTGCGCAGCCTGGTGCTGGCCCATCACATCTTCAGTTCGTTCTCTGCTGAACAAACACAGGAATTCAAGCTGGAAGACCTGTGGAAGCATAGCTGCACTACAGCACGCATCGCTGAGGCTCTGGTACAGAATCATAAAGATAACTACATAGCAGCCCACGCCTCTTTTGGCGGGCTGTTGCACGACATTGGCAAACTGGTACTGACTTACTGTCTGCCCGAGGCTGCCCGCGATATCAGCCGCATACAGCTGGCCGACAACCTCAGCAACGTCGAGGCCGAGATTCAGGTGATAGGGACAACCCATGCCGCTGTGGGCGCCTACCTTGCCAACCTGTGGGGGTTACCGCATCCGGTAGTAGAAGCCATTTATCTGCATCATCAAAGCCATATTGTAGGATTTGATGGTTTGTCGAAAATAGCTGTCGCGGTATGGCATGCCAACCGCATTAGCAATGGAGAGCTGGAATGTTCGCCAAAAGAGGTTGAATTGCTGCGCGGAATACCAAACTTGCTGTCCCCCCGCGAACAACCATAAATCGATCTTCGCGGAGAAGATCGGAAGCATCAGAAACGATCCCTGTGGTACCGACAAAGATAAAATATTAAGATCGCATAATGTACAACTGATTACGGTTATTCAACAAAACGGCCGCTACGAGTCAATAAAAATCCCGTATTTTTTTAACCTTGACAATGTCCCCAGCAGCCAGGAACGCAAAATTTTCTACAATTCGCGGGCGACATTCTCATCCGGTCCGACATACTCTTTTCTGAGTTTCTGCACTTCAGCAACAAGATTTCGATGTTCCCGCTGATGGTCTTCCAAACCGGGGAACTGATACTTTGTCATCAATTTCTCTTCATGGGTAAAATGCTAAACCACATAAGCTTCCAGCATAGCAACCACGTCGGCATAAAGCTCGCTCCCTCGTTTGTCGCGCACCGCCTCAAACAAGGCATTGATCTGCTCAACCAGTCCTTGATGTTCTTTGTCCAGAACAACGATACCGGTTTCATACACCGTTTTCCATTGGATGATGGACCTAACAAACTCCTGCTAACTGTTTTTGAGGGTCGGCAGATAAAGTTCAAAACCGCTGCCTGAACCCGCTTCGGAGGACACGGACATAAAACCGCGATGGTTCTGGGTGATAATATAGTAGGCAATCGACAGCCCCAGGCCAACCCCCTGGCCGGCATCCTGGGTCGAATAGAAGGGATCGAAAACGCGCCGACAGACCTCGGGTGACATGCCGATACCGTTATCACGCACCTCCAGGCACACATATTCACCCTTGGACAGAATCCGCAGGGTAATCTGCGGGTCATTCTCAACTTCGGTCAGCGCCTGTGCCGCATTCTTCAACAGGATCAGAATCACCTGCTGAATCTGGCCGCAATCACAAACAACCTCCGGCACCGGCTGAAATTCACGGACGATACGGATACGCTGATAGTTCAGATGGCGGCGCATATCATAATCACTTACCGCCAGGTCAAGGGTTCTCTCGACCAGCTCTTCGATCTGATACCGGCTGAAATCACTGCTTGTCCGGCGACTGAAAGTCTGGATATTTTCGACAATTTTGGCAGCACGATGACCGGCTTCGGCAATGGATGTCAGCATGGTGTCACATTTTTTTTGCTTCAGATATTCACTGATCACCGCTATCGAGGTGCCAAGCTCCTCGGCAGTTTCAGCATTTCTGGAGAAATCCGCTGACAAGCGTCGCTCAAGAACCTGTACACTCTGCAAAATAACCGCCAGAGGATTATTCAGTTCGTGAGCAAACCCGGCGGCCAGCCCGGCAATGGACTCCATCTTTTCTTTCTGCATCAGAATCTGCTCAAGGGCCACCTGTTCGGTAACCTCATCGATATGGATAACGGCTCCCCCTTCTTCCTTGTCGGGAAGGGGATAAATCAGAATGTCAAAATGACGCTTACGTCCCCCCTGCTCCAGACGACCTTCAACCTTGTTTATGCGGACCGCTTTGTGCGATATCCGGGCAGCGTTGATTTTTTCCGCCAGCAGTTCTCCATCAATCAGAGCCAGAACCTCCTGCAACGCCAGCCCCCTGGCTTGTGCGGCGCGCAGTCGGCTCTCCTGTTCAGCTTTGCGGTTCCACAGGGTCACCTTCAGATCAGTATCGACGGCAACCAGTATTGACGGCATGGAATCGATAATTCGCTGGAGAAAATTCTTGACCTGATGCAGATTTTTTTCTGCAACCTTGCGCACGGTAATGTCCCGGGCGGTGCCTTCAATGAAGTGCGGTTTACCCTGCTCGTCATAAACCAGGTGATTATTCAGGTGCATCCAGAAGCGCTGACCGCCCTTGCGCTTCGCCACAATCTCCACGTTGGTATTTCTGCCGTGCTCCTGCAACCCCTGCACCAGCCGCTGCCGGTCTTCCGGATTACAGTAGAGCTGGTCCTCCAGATTATCATAAGCGGCGACGGCTTCGGCCTCAGACGTATAGCCCAGCATCGCCACAGCGGCGGGATTCAGAGCCAGAAAACGCCCATCCAGACTGGCGCGGAAGATCCCCTCGGTGGCATTGGTGAAAATTTCGCGATACCGGCGCTCCGAATCACGCAAAGAAGCAACACTCTTTTCAAGGCTGCTGAGCATATCATTGAACACCGACTCAATCTGATGCCACTCATCAACTCGACTGAGCTGCATAGGAGTCGAATGATCCCCCTGCTCAAACGCCTGCAAGCGTCGGCCGACCAGCTCCATCGGCTTTTGTACATGGCGCCGAAACAACCAGCGGTGGCTGAGGATCATGGCTGCCACCAGGACAAAGCAGACCACCAGGGCCGTGGCAAACACCCGATAAAGGGTGTCCCCGATCTCCCCTCTGGCATCCCTGACGGCAGCACCGGTGCGCTGATCAAGAACCTCCATGGCAACAGTGATCTGCTCGGTCAACTGATCAAGTTCAGCGCTTTGCTGCAGCAGCAGAGTTTTCTCGCGCTGATATTGTTTCAGCAGATGAACAACGTAGTCGAGCCGCCCAAGCAGCTCACGACCGGTCACGCTGTAGGGGGAAGATTCGTTGACGAAATGACCGGCAACAGACCTGAGGGGTGCCAGTACCGCCTCAATCTGCTGACTGTCGACGGGCAGCAGAAGGTGCCGCGGGGAGCGATCACTCAAAAGAAACAGTTTGGAGAGCTGCTGAAAGCCCGCCCGCAACTGCCGCAGGAGGACAAAGGTCTCCATAAAATTGTCATCGGCACGCCCTGTACGGATACTTTTCATCAGGGTTTCGCTGGTGAACAACAGCAAGCGGTCCAGCTCTTCTTCCTGCCAGCGACGCTGTAACAGGGTAAAGTTGATCCAGTAGGCACGATTGAGAAAATGATGATATTCCTCCTGCAGATGATACAGCAGAAGTCGCTGTTCATTATCGGTAACGCGACCGGCCAGGCTCTCAATCAGGGACTCCAGTTCCTGTCCTTCTGTTGCCACCAGTTCCGGATTGCCGTAAAAGGTATTGCGAAACACCCCCAGGCGCGCAACCAGCAGGCCGAAATCAGCACGATTGTGTGAATTGGTGAGCACCTGTTCAAAGCGATCACCGATCAGAACATCTACATCATTATGCAACCGTCCCAGAAGAAAGACGACAATCACAGTGGTCAGTAAAAATATCAGCAAAGAAACAACTGACAACAGCTTAAGACGTGAATTGATGGAGGTAATTTTTTTTCGACCAGGTACCATGAGAAACCAGCCATCATCAATGAAGAGACGGGGATAAAGTCCTACAGATAACCGTTCAGTTATAGAAGCCTACAATTAACACAAACAAATCTACCAGGCAAGCTTGCGATCATCGCCTCAATTATATTCCCGCGACTTCAAAAACTCCACGCCTTCCCATTGCTCCATGGTATGCTGCAGGCGCCATTCACTGGCGGCCAGGTAGGTCAATGCCCCTTCTGCATCAACCGCCAGATTATGCTGGTTTTTTTTCTGAAACTCATCAAGCTTTTTACGGTCGCTCGAGCGAACCCAGCGGGCAGTGGTAAAATCAACTCCTTCGTAGACCGCATTGACATTATATTCCGCCTTCAAACGCTCCATAGTCACATCAAACTGCAGCACACCAACGGCACCAAGAATAAACTCGGCACCATTAACCGGTTTGAATACCTGCACAGCACCTTCTTCTGCCAACTGGGTCAACCCCTTCTGCAGCTGTTTTGATTTGAGCGGATCCTTCAGTCGCACCCGGCGAAAATGCTCCGGCGCAAAGCTGGGGATACCGGTAAATTTCAGTGGTTCCTTTTCGGTAAAGGTGTCACCGATCTTGATAGTGCCGTGATTGTGCAGCCCGATGATGTCACCGGGGAAGGCCTCCTCAACATGGGCACGGTCCTGGGCCATGAAAATGGTAGCATTGGCCAGCGAAATATCCTTACCGATGCGATGATGACGTACCTTCATCCCGCGGGTAAAGCGGCCGGAGCAGATCCGCAGAAAGGCAATCCGGTCACGGTGCGCCGGGTCCATATTTGCTTGGATTTTAAAAACAAACCCGGAGAACTGCGGCTCGTCAGGGGCCACCATTCGTTCCGCCGTTTCTCTGGTTGCAGGCGCCGGGGCCAGTTCGACAAAGGCATCCAGCATTTCCTGTACACCGAAATTATTAATGGCACTGCCAAAAAAGACCGGCGTCTGGTTGGCACGCAGGTACTCGTCCTGTATAAATGGCGTGGCCGCTCCTTCAAGCAGTTCAATATCATCGCGCAGCTCCTGGGCCTGGGTGCCGAGCAGTCGATCAATCTCAGGGCTGCTGATGTCGTCAATCTTGACAATATCTGCTTTACGGTGATCCTCGCCGGAACGGAACAGGTGCAGTTCGTTACGATACAGGTTATAAACCCCCTTAAAGCGTTTGCCCATGCCGATGGGCCAGGACAGGGGGGCACATTCAATCTGCAGTTTCTCCTCAATATCCGCAAGGATATCCAGCGGTGACAATCCTTCCCGGTCAAGCTTGTTGATGAAGGTCAGCACCGGCGTATTGCGCATCCGGCAGACCTCCATCAGCTTTTCGGTCTGCGGCTCTACCCCCTTGGCACTGTCGATCACCATCAGGGCGCTATCGACCGCAGTCAATACCCGGTAGGTATCTTCGGAAAAGTCCTGGTGACCCGGGGTGTCGAGGAGGTTGATCTCATAATCGCGGTAATCAAACTTCATCACCGACGAAGAAACAGAGATCCCCCGCTCCTTTTCGATATTCATCCAATCGCTGGTGGCATGGCGATCCGATTTACGCGCCTTGACCGTCCCTGCCATCTGAATAGCACCACCAAACAGCAGAAGTTTTTCCGTCAGGGTGGTTTTACCCGCATCCGGGTGGCTGATAATACCGAAGGTCCGACGTTTAGCTATTTCCTGTTGCAGGCTCATCTCTAGTTTCTCCGTTTAAACAATTAATTATCTTATTCACTTCGCCCCGGTTGTGATGCTTGGAGGATCGCGACCGATACGACTGGTTAACATCTGGATTCTGCAACTTCGCGCAGGATGACATACACCTATGTTTCCGAAAAACCCTGCTGTCATTCTGCGCGAAGAGAAGCGCAGGGGCAGACCTATTTCCACTTTTCTGCTTCACTTGAGCCAGACAGATAACAAAAGCTTCAATCCTGTTACTTCTTGGTTTTGGTTTCACGCCAGCGTTTATGTACCCAGAACCACTGACCGGGATCACACCGGATCGCGGTTTCCATCACATTGGAAAGACGCTGGGTATTGGCGACCAGGGCCTCTTCACCTTGCCCTTCGAGCATCATCATCGGCTCGAACCAGACCCGAAAACGCTGATCGGGTTGACGCATGCAAAACGTCGGAACAACAGGAATCCGGTATTTCATCGCCATATTGGTAATCGCGGTTGTTGTATAGGCTTTGCGGCCGAAAAAGTCGACCTGAACGGAACCTGGCGGGGATATATGCTGGTCGAGCAACAGGCCGATAGCGCGACCTGACTGCAAGGATTGCAGGATTCGCCGGGCCCCCTTGCGACTGTTGACAATATCTGCCCCGAACTGCCGACGGATTTTATAAAAATAGGCGTCTGTCAACCGATTTTTAAGGGGCTTGGCGATGGTATCAAGAGGAACCCCAAGAGCAGGGAAAATAAAATTTCCGGCCTCCCAGAAACCGAAATGCGCTGTCAGCAGAATAACCCCACGTTCCTGGTTCTGGGCTTCACGCAGGTGTTTGGCCCCTTCCACATCAAAAAACTCCTTGATATTGTCCGGATCGAACTGTTCAAAACGCAAAAAATCCACCGCGCTCATGCCCAACTGCTGAAAATTACGACGCACCAGCGCCTTCACCTGCCCCTGCGACCACTCCGGGAAAGCCTGCCGCACGTTGTCTTCTGCCAATTTGCGCCGGCCGGGCAGAAGCAGTCGACTTAAGGCCCCGACCCGCCGGCCGAAGCGCAGCGCCATAGAGCGCGGCAAAAGCCTGATCAGGGGAGCAACACAGCGAACCGCTGCATATTCAAGACGATGTCTGAACAATATGGGTTTCATGGACTCTTTTTACCTGCAAAATGACAACTAAAAAAACCTGGACCGGTGACTATAGCCTATCCCGGTATGTGGAATAAAGCTTGTAATCAACATAACCTCATTCTTATTGAACCGGGGGGGCTGCCCGCAGCTTAGATCTTGACCGAGCCGGATGATCCTTCTATGCTGAGCGGCGATCCATTTCAGCCCCCCCACCAAGGAGAACTCCATGGCCGTCTACGAAGCGCAACACCCCCTGGTAAAACACAAGCTGGGGCTGATGCGGCAGCATGACATCAGCACCAAAGACTTTCGCGAACTGGCTTCTGAAATAGCTCGACTGCTGACCTATGAAGCGACCAAGGACCTGGAAACAGGAGTCGAAACAATCACCGGCTGGAACGGCCCTGTGACTGTCGACCGGATTACAGGGAAAAAAATCACCGTTGTGCCGATACTACGGGCCGGGCTCGGGATGATGGACGGGGTACTTGACCTGATCCCCAGTGCCCGCGTCAGCGTTGTCGGCCTCTATCGCGATGAAGACACACTGGAGCCGGTAACCTACTTTAAAAAACTCACCAGCTCCATGGAAGATCGCATGGCCCTGATCGTTGATCCGATGCTGGCCACCGGCGGCTCTCTGGTTGCCTGTATTGATATGCTTAAAAAAGCAGGCTGCAGCAGAATTCGCGGCCTGTTTCTGGTCGCGGTACCGGAAGGAATTGAGCGGCTCAAAAAGGCCCACCCCGATGTAGATATTTACGTAGCCTGCGTTGATCAGGGGCTCGACGAAAAAGGTTACATTCTCCCCGGACTCGGTGATGCCGGGGACAAAATTTTCGGCACAAAATAATTATATCTGAAACAGGAGGCAACAATGAAAAAACCGCCCGCGCCCACTGATTACCATTTTCGCCTGCAGGACGGTCTGCTGGGTGCACAGATGCTTTTTGTCGCTTTTGGCGCCCTGGTACTGGTCCCCCTGCTGACCGGGCTCGACCCGAATGTTGCCCTCTTTACTGCCGGTGTCGGCACCCTCATTTTCCAGCTTATTACCCGTGGTAAGGTACCGGTATTTCTGGCTTCCAGTTTCGCCTTTATCGCTCCCATTATTTACGGTGTCGGCCAGTGGGGAATTGCCGGCACCATGTGCGGCCTGCTGGCAGCGGGCCTGATGTACGTCATCTTGAGCATGATCGTACGCATCTTCGGCAGTGGCATTCTCCACCGGGTTCTCCCTCCCGTAGTGGTGGGGCCGGTCATTATGGTCATCGGCCTGATTCTCGCCCCGGTCGCCATCCACATGGCATCTGGTCGGACCGGCGACGGCTCCGCCTGGCTGGTTCCGGAAACGACCGCCTATATCATTGCCGGCATCGCCCTGACCGTAACAGTACTGGTGTCACTGCTCGGCCGTGGTATCTTCCGCCTGATCCCCATCTTGAGTGGTATTATTGCCGGCTATATTACATCGCTGTTTCTTGACCTGACCGGCCTGACAGCCTCAATCCAAGCCGGCTTTGATCCGGGCGATCTCCCCAACTGGACGGCACCGGCGCTGATCTCCATGCAGAAAGTCGTTGAAGCCCCCTGGCTGGCCATACCCAACTTCACCATGCCGGTCTGGAATCTGGAAGCCATCCTCTTCATCGTTCCTATCGCCCTGGCTCCAGCCATCGAACATTTCGGCGACGTTCTCGCTATCGGCGGCATTACCGGCAAGGATTATGTCCGCGAACCCGGCATTCAGAACACCCTGCTCGGGGACGGCGTTGCTACCAGTGTCGCCGCCTTTCTCGGTGGCCCGCCCAACACCACCTACTCCGAAGTGTCCGGGGCCGTTGCCCTGACCCGCTCTTTTAACCCCGCCATCATGACCTGGGCCGCTATCGCAGCTATTCTGCTGGCATTTGTCGGCAAGCTGGGCGGTCTGCTCAATACCATTCCGGTGCCGGTAATGGGCGGCATTATGGTTCTTTTGTTCGGTGCCATCGCCGTCATCGGCATCAGCACCCTGGTGCGCGCCGGGACCGACCTGATGCAACCGCGCAACCTCGCCATTGCCGCCGTGATCCTGGTGTTCGGCATCGGCGGCATGAACTTCGATCTCGCCATTGTCAAACTGGGAGGCATCGGTCTGGCCGGCATTGTCGGCGTTCTGCTCAACCTGATTCTGCCGCATGGGGTTCATGACTGATTATTTTCGGCACTGTCGC
>JAWLDI010000086.1:0-10573 GCA_041686715.1 Pelovirga sp. | reverse complement strand
GCCTCCTTGATATGATGGTTACAAAAGCCCACCCGATGTGAGCATTTCTGGATCGGTCGAGTATAACACATTGTAATCACCGGCAAAGCCAATGATTTACTTATTAGCAGATTAAAATCTGACTTTTTGCATCCCAAAAACAGACCAGCTGCAACGGCAGGATGGCCGGGAGCAAAAAAACAGCGTTCTGATGCTGCGGCAGCCGCCTCGGTGCGCTACCGAGTATCAACGCACTTGTGGTGACCGAATTATAACCATTTCAATATGAAGACTCAAGGTGTAGAAAAACATTTGCCCTGGATGCCTGTTTTATTTTCGAACAATGTCACTGTTCAGAAGTGAGCATGCCCGGGCGTTCTGGGAAAGGGAATCACATCGCGAATATTTTCCATCCCGGTCAGGTACATGAGCAGACGCTCAAAGCCAAGACCAAAACCGGAATGGGGACAACTGCCCCAGCGCCGCGTATCCAGGTACCAATCAAGGGAATCCGGCTCAATCCCGGAAGCCTGCATACGTTTTTGCAGCACATGGAGACGTTCCTCACGCTGACTGCCACCAATAATTTCGCCAACCCGCGGCACCAGCAGGTCCATAGCCGCGACAGTGCCGTTATCATCGTTCAACCGCATGTAAAAAGCCTTGATCTGCTGCGGGTAATCGGTGACAAAAACAGGTCCGTTAAATATTTTTTCGGTCAGATAACGCTCATGTTCCGACTGCAGATCCTGCCCCCAGGCAACCGGAAATTCAAAGGTGCGCCCTGATTCCTCCAGTAACTCCACGGCTTTTGTATAGGTCACTCGATGAAAATCGGCACGAGCGAGCTGTTCCAGCCGAGCAATCAATCCCGGCTCAATACGCTGGTCAAAAAATTCCAGATCTTGCCGGCACTGCGACAGCGCATAAACAACCAGATAACGGAAAAATTCCTCGGCCAGGTCACAGTTGCCGGCCAGATCGACAAAGGCCATTTCCGGTTCGATCATCCAGAATTCGCTGGCATGACGACTGGTATTTGAATTCTCCGCCCGAAAGGTCGGACCAAAGGTATAGATGTCAGTAAAAGCCATGGAAAAAAGCTCCCCCTGCAGCTGGCCACTGACGGTCAAGCCGGCCTTTTCGCCAAAAAAGTCCTGCGACCAGTCAACCTGGTCATCAATCATGGGGGGCTGAGTCGCATGAAGGGTGGTCACCCGAAACATCTCCCCGGCACCCTCACAATCGTTGGTCGTGATAATGGGCGTGTGAACATGGAGAAAGCCGCGCTCGTGAAAAAATTGATGGACGGCAAACGACAAGGCACTGCGCATCCGGAAAACTGCGCCAAAAGCATTGGCCCGGGGACGCAGATGGGCGATACTGCGCAGATACTCGAAGCTATGACGCTTTTTCTGTAACGGATAATCGCCGTCAACACCGCCCATCAGTGTAATCTGACGGGCCTGGATTTCCCACGATTGCCCGGCCGCGGGTGATTCCAGCAGATCGCCCTGCACCTCAATACAGGCACCCGTTCCCAATGCCGTCATCGCAGGCGACTGCATTAATTCCGGGGGCACAACAACTTGCAGAGAATCAAGACAACTACCGTCATTCAGAGCAATAAAGATAACTTCTTTGCCGCGGCGCACTGACCTGACCCAGCCGCAGGCACGAATGTGCTGTTGCGCTGCCGAACTGTTGAGTAAGTCCTTAATTTTAGTTCGTGATGTCGAGATATTCATACGTGTTGCTCCGATGGACAAGCAAATTATCATTCCCACTTGTGCCGTGGGGCATCCATATTATTTCAGCCTGAAATTTCAGTGGATATTCACCTTCGCGGGAACGACGGCATTGAGTAAAGTGACAACTCTCAGCATGTTCATAACACTAAAAGCCTCAGAGAGGCTGGACCAGACAACATGAGAATGACAACCAGGCCCGTTGCCTCACACTGGCTTTCGTCAGGGATCAGAGCACCCTGAATGATAACCCAATCTCTCAAAACGCAGGGATGACTTAAAGTGTCACAGACAGAGAACCTGGAATTTGTACTTTCACCCCTCATCGCCCCCACTCATTGACATTTACTAACCCTTTTATCATAATGTCATTTTTTTATTATCACAAATGAAACAATTGATTGGCAACAATCTTCCACTTGAACCGGGTGAAAAGGTAGATGTAAGTCGGAGAAGGAGACATGAATTGGTCAAAATCTCCCTCCTTAGCCCCTCCCTCAGGGAGAGGAAATAAAGTTGTAAATACATAAGATTGGTTCTAATCGGCACAAAGATTGTTTATCGCACTCCGATCCTATCGCTACGAAAGGAAAGTCATCCAATGCAAATAACCTTATGCAATGAAGGTACTGTTGCGGGTCTCGCGGCAAAGCTTGAACATGTCACATCAGACCCGACGGTTAAATCACTGATGATCCTGGCCTGTGATGCCAACGAATTCACCCCGGAACAGATTGATCCGCTCCTCAAACAATGCCCCCTGCCGGTCTTTGGCGGCATCTTTCCGCAAATCATCGCCGGCGACAAAAACCTGAGCAAAGGAACCCTCGTGATCGGCATGGATCACGCCGTCCATAAGGTCATCATCCATGGACTCAATGACGCTGAGGCAGATCTGGACGACAGGGTTGCGGAAGCCTTTGCCGGGATTGATTGCCGGAGTAAAACCTGCTTTGTCTTCGTTGACGGGCTCAGTAAGCGTATCGCCTCTCTGGTTGAAGGCCTGTTCAACAACCTCGGCCTGCTGCCTCACTATATTGGTGGTGGTGCCGGGTCGCTGAGTTTTGTCGCCAAGCCCTGCCTGTTCACCAATGACGGATTAATTGGCGCAGCGGCCGTCGTTGCCGTTTCCGATGTTGCTGCCGGGATTGGTGTAGCCCACGGCTGGCAACCGGTGACAACCTCCATCAAGGTCACCGAGGCACAAGGAAATCGGGTCATCAGTCTTAACTGGGAACCGGCCCTGGAGGTATACAAACAAGCCGTCAAACAACACTCCAATCCGGATTTTGACACAACCGCCTTTTTTGATATCGCCAAGGCCTATCCACTGGGAATCACCAAACTGGACACGGAAATGATCGTCCGCGATCCCATCATCGCCGAGGGCAACCAGTTGATCTGCGTTGGCGAGGTTCCGGAAGGGTCTTATATCTATATTCTGAATGGCAACTTGAAGTCCCTGGTCAAGGGGGCTGAATCGGCCCGTGATGCCGCCTGGAAGGGAATGGACTGCAGCGATATGAACAAGACGATCTTCTTTATCGACTGCATCTCACGGGTGCTGTTCATGGAAAATGAGTTTCATCAGGAGTTGAGCGTCGTCAGTCAGGGGCGTCCCATGTTCGGAGCCCTGACATTAGGGGAAATCGCCAACACCGGCGACGACTACCTGGAGTTTTACAACAAAACAGCTGTTGTCGGCGTTCTGGACGAGGCCTCATGAAAAGCGAGTTGCACCAGGAAATTCTGCTGGAGATTGCTCTGTCGATCAGTGGTGAGTTCGATCTGAGCAAACTGCTGAAGAATTTTCTGACCATATTCCAACGCAAACTCAATTGTACCTTTGCCGCCGTCATCAATACGGAACATGGCAAGCAGGAACCGGACCTGGTACTACCACGCATGATGATTTCGGATCAGCGCCTGCTCTGGGCCTTGGGCCAGGCAGGGCGGCTCTGGAAAAAGGTCGGCAGCTCCTCGCTTGAGCAATTCGAAAAAAACGATGAAATCTTTTATTTTTTCACCCTCGACGGCTACGGCATTTTGATTCTTTGTCGTCAGCAACCCCTCGATGGTTTTTTTCAGCGTGAACTGCGGCCACTCACACGCATGCTGTCCCGTGCCTGCCTCTCCTGTCTGGAAGTTGCACGGCGTCATGAAGTCGAAATTAAACTTGTTCGTCAACAGAAACTCATCGATGCCATCGTTGATCACGCCCCCATCGGCATCTGGGTGAACGATCCCCGGCAAAATCTGATTTTGACCAACCGCTATATGAAACAACAGGCTGGGCTCGGAACTAGCGAGACCAGTCTGACTCCAGCTGAAGTGCGTGTCTGTAAAAATACCGACAGACAAGCACTTGACACAGATAAGCCCTTTCAATGTCTGGAAGAGATCACCTTCAAAGACGGCAGGCGGCATGTTCTCCAGACCATCAAAACCAAGCTCTACAATGACGACGGGTCAATCATGGGGGTACTTGGTCTGGGGGTCGACGTCACCGAAGCCAAGCAGGCCGAAAAAGAAATTCTTCGACAAAAGTCTCAGTTCGAATCGCTCTTTACCAGCACCAATGATGCCATGGTCTATTTCGACACCAGTAATCGTATTTTCAACTTCAACGTATGCTTTGCCGAAATGTTCGAACACAACAAGAACGCTCTCGTTGGCGCCGATCTCCATGCCGTCGTCGACCCTCTGCAACAGGAGCAGAATTATGGTGTCGATCTTATTCTGGCCGGGGGCACCATCGAACGCGAAGTCGTCCGGGTTACTCGCTCTGGTCGGGTCCTGGATCTGCTGCTCAAGGGCGGCCCTGTGTATGTTGATGGTGAGATCACCGGTGGCTATGCCATTTATGCTGATATCAGCGAGCGCAAGACAGCTGAACATGCCTTGCAGCAACAGTCACGTCTGCAACAGATTCTCATGGAGATTTCATCGGTCTATATCAATCTGCCTCTCCATGAGGTTGACGTGGCCATCCAGCGATCACTGCGGGATCTGGCTGAATTTGTTGATGCCGACCGGGCCTATATTTTTCATTACGATTTTAATGCCGGGACAACCTCCAACACCTATGAGTGGTGCAACAAAGGGACAACCCCACAAATCGATGTGCTGCAAGAGGTTCCCATAAGCGAGTTTCCCGACTGGCTCGAAGCCCACACCCGCGGCTACAACATGTATATTCCCGATGTTTCGGTCCTGCCGGACGGAGGACTGCGGCGGATACTCGAACCGCAACAGATAAAGAGCCTGCTGGCCGTGCCGATGATGAACGGTGACCGCTGCATCGGGTTTGTCGGGTTCGACTCAGTACGACGCCACCACCAATATGAGCAGAATGAGCAGCACCTGCTTGGTCTCTTCGCCCGCATGATGGTCAATGTACGATTACGCAAAGAGGCGGAACAACAACTCATCGCCGCCCGCGATGCGGCTGAAGCTGCATCGCGTTCCAAAAGCGAGTTTCTGGCCAATATGAGTCATGAAATTCGCACCCCTTTAAATGGCGTGGTCAGCATGCTCAGCCTTCTCGAAGAGACGGAGCTTTCAGCAGAACAGCGTGAATATCTTGAAGTGTCGCAAACCTCAGCTGAATCGCTGATGGGAGTCATCAATGATATTCTTGATTTCTCCCGCATTGAGGCTGGACGGCTGGAATTGTCCCACCAGGATTTTGATCTGGAACAGGAGATATACCGGTTAATGGCTATCCTTTCCGGGCGTGCCCGCGACAAGCAGATTGAGATGCTGGTGCATTACGCTGCCGGGGCGCCGCGCATGGTGACCGGAGACAACCTGCGCTTGCGGCAGATCCTCTTCAATATCGCCGGCAACGCCGTTAAGTTCACCGAGCAGGGACACATCCTTCTCGATGTCTGTTGTACCGAACAAACCGCCACCTCTGCCCGTTTTCAACTCTCCGTCAAAGATACCGGCATCGGCATTCCAGCCGACAAGCTCGAAGAAATCTTTGACCATTTTACCCAGGCCGACTATTCCTCGACCCGCCGCTTCGGCGGCACCGGCCTGGGTCTGGCCATCAGCCGGCAGCTGGTGCAGTTGATGGGCGGAGAACTCAAAGTCGAAAGCATCCTGGGTGAGGGATCCACCTTCTATTTCGACATCGAACTACCTCTGGCCCAGGATGTTACCACACCGTTGCCGCTGGATGCCCTGACCAACGCTCACGTCCTGGTAGTGGATGACAATGATATCAATCGCCGAATTCTGGCGGAATATCTCGATCATTGGGGGATGACCCATACCCTGGCAAGCAGTGCCTATAAAGCCCTGGCCCAACTGGAAGATGCTTCTGCACAGGGGATAAAATTCGATCTGGCTCTCATCGACCATGCCATGCCGGGAATGGACGGCCTCGAACTGGCGCACACCATCCGCCGCAACCCCCACTGGGGCAATATGGCATTAATCGCCATCAGTTCCTTCTGGGGACAAGTCGGCTCAGAAGCCTTTCGTGCCAGCGGCTTTAATGCTTTTCTACCCAAGCCCATCAACCGCAGCGACCTGCTCAATCAGATCCTGAGCTGCCTCAGCAGGCTACAAAACCTGGCCGGAGGGGCTGAACAGACAGAGGATCCGGAATCTGAACCTGTTATCACTCGTGGTTTCAATGATATTCAGCCAAAAATCCTGCTGGTGGAAGATCATCCGGTGAATCGCAAATCAGTGCAGGTCATGCTGAAAAAAATCACCGATAAAATCATTTGCGCTCACGATGGCAGCCAGGCGCTTGATCTGTTTGACGGCGACTTCGATGTGGTTCTGATGGATGTGCAGATGCCGGTCATGGACGGCCTTACTGCCACCCGTGAAATCCGCGCAAAAGAGCAGCAGCTTGCCCTCCCCGCGACGCCCATTATTGCCCTGACCGCCAATGCCATGAGCGGTGATCGCGAAAAGTGTATGGCCGCCGGCATGACCGATTACCTGTCCAAGCCGGTCAAAAAAACCGATCTGATTGCGATGATCGAAAAGTATCTGCCGCGGAAAGATCCTGACACCACCATCGGGGTCCTCGCGACTGACTCTGATGCTCCCGACGGTTCCGGCATCTCACCGTCGTCAGAAGTCATTTTTAACGCGACCGACTTTCTGCATAACTACGACGAGGATCTCGACACCGCCGCGGAAATCATGGGGGATTTTCTCAACGATCTGCCGACAGCTCTGAGTTTGATCAGAACCGCGGTTAAACAACAGAACATGACGGATATTGATCAGCAGACCCATAAACTCAAAGGTTCAGCCGGCTATGTCGGCGCCGAAAGCCTGCGCCAGACTTGTATCATTCTGGCCCAGGTGGCGCGACAGCAGGACTGGGTCGATGTCGGGGTCAGACTTCAACAATTGCATCAGGAAGCCACCGCGCTCAAACGCCAGGTCTGTGATTTCTTTTCCGCGCGGGGCAAGCCCCTACCGCTATGCCGTATCGGAGACATATAATATGCTGGTTCTGATTGCCGAGGACGAAACCATCAGCCGTAAAACCCTGGCCATGTTCTGCCGCAAAATCGGCTACGATACCTTGCTTGCTGCTGATGGCCGTGAGGCCTTTGATCTGTGGCTGGAACACCGACCACGCATCGTCATTACCGACTGGAACATGCCGGTCATGGACGGGCTGGCCTTAAGCAACAAAATCCGCGAAAGCGCCATGGATGACTACACCTATATCATCATGGTCACATCCCGGGATGAGTCGGCTGACCTGCTGGAAGGTTTTCGTGGCGGTGTCGACGACTACCTTACCAAGCCGGTCAACAAGGCCGAACTCGAAGTCCGTCTGCGCTCATCTGAGCGCATCCTGACCCTGGAGGACAAAGACACTGTCATCTTCTCCCTGGCCAAACTGGCAGAGACCCGAGACCCCGAGACCGGTCAACACCTTGAGAGGATGCAGAATTATTGTCGGATTATGGCAGAAAAACTGTTAAAGAACCGACTTTATCCCGAAATCGTCAATCCGCGCTTTGTTGAGGACATTTTCTCCACCAGCCCCTTGCACGACATCGGCAAAGTCGGAATTCCCGACCACATTCTCCAAAAGCCGGGAAGACTCACTGAAGAGGAATTTGTCATCATGAAAACCCATGCCCTGATCGGGCACCAAACCCTGCAGAGCACCAGTGAAAAAAACCCCCGGGCCAACTACTTGAAGATGTCAGCTCAGATTGCTCGCAGCCACCATGAACGCTGGGATGGCAACGGTTACCCCGATGGGTTATCCGGTTCCGACATCCCCTTGTCCGCTCGGATTCTGGCTGTCGCTGATGTCTACGACGCCTTGGCGTCCAAACGCGTATATAAAGAAGCTTTTTCCCATGAAAAAACTCGTTCTATCATTATTGAAGGAAAAGGCAGCCATTTTGACCCGCAACTGATTGAGGTGTTTCTTGAGTGCGAAAACGAATTCTTCCGGATCCTGGAACAGTACAAGGAGAACTGATACCAAGACCACTTCGAAAAACACCTTCTCATAGCGGAGCAAACCGCGCACAAGGCAGGGTCATTGGCAAAAAGCGTATATCAGGCTGGGATATTTGCTCTGAGATCCCGGTTTTGCACATATTTTTATCCACAGATCGTCAAAAACGGGTGAGCAATGAAATCTTTTATGGTAAAAGATCCCCGTTTTAAAAAAGAACACTGTTATGAATGCCTTCAGCACGAGTCAGCCTGCTTGTGTTCGGGTCCTCGCGAATATCAATAGGATTCATTTTCACCCTCCCCCGACCTCTTCCATCAAGAGTCAGAAGCACCTCAGGGGTCAGGTCCTTAAAATTGACATCTGGCTGTGACCAGAATCGATGAGAATCTATTAAATTCTGATAAAACCCAAAGATTTTGTCGCGGTAACACCCCTAAATTCATAGCCTTTGCCGTTGACTTTACCGTGTCGAAAAGCCTCAAAATCATTTTGACCACGGTAACACCTTGAAATCTTTCACGGTAGGGTCAAGGTCAAAAGCAAGACCGACCTTGTTTTCCACGGACCCACACGGACAACTGCGGACAACGGCAGATGCTGGAAAATTATTTAATCAACCGCTGATGGACGCTGATAAAGGCAAGGCAAAACCTGTTTATCTGAGACAAACAGAATTAGCAGAGCCAGCTGGTTTTCGGTTCGACAATGCTTGCACGAATGTCTCTTTTGTGCGACAATTTTGCTATGAGATCCCAGATCGAAACAACTGAAATCCTCGACAGATGGCTGAATAGACTCAAAGACAAAAACACGATCAGTCGAATCCTTGCTCGCATTTACCGTTTTGAGCAGGGAAATATGGGTGATCACAAAAACATCGCCCCGAATCTGTTTGAAGCTCGCATGTTTTTCGGTCCCGGCTATCGAATTTATTTCACCATCCGCGACGATGTCATTGTGCTGTTGCTCTGTGGTGGCGATAAGTCCAGCCAGAGCAGGGACATTGAAAAAGCACGGCAATTACTGGAGGAATGATGACTCTTAAAACCAAGAAATTTGATGCTAGTGAATATCTCGACAGCCCCGAGATGATTCATGAATACCTTCAGGTGATGCTGGAAGAAAACGGCATTGACGGGTTCCAGCGCGCCCTTGGTGATGTTGCCAAAGCGCAGGGAATGACCGAAATCGCTCGTAAAACCAATTTGAGCCGACAAAACTTATACAAAGCCCTGACCCCTGGTAGCGCCCCGAAGTTTGAGACGATTAAAAAAGTAGTGGAGGCCGTTGGCTGTAAAATTCATGTGATCTGACCCACACGGACAACTGCGGACAATGACAGATGCCGGAAAACTATGTCTTCAGCCGCTGATGAACGCTGATTCCTGCCGCGAGTAAAGGCAAGGAAAAACCTGTTTTTTGGCTTAAACCCTAACGTCTTCCTTGGTGACCCTGGTGTCTTGGTGGCCGAAAACAATGGGTTTGGGATGAACAATTTAGCTTCTGCTTTCCGTGGACTGACGGATGTGGACTTTCAGCCCGATCTTATCCTGTGCATCCCTGCCTTGATCCACAGTATTGACACCTTGATGTGTCAACGTCCTGTATCCGGCCCGATTGAAGGTCAGTATCTCAAACACACTTTGATTTGATTGAGTAAACAGGTATGATAATCGTATCAATGCCATACTGGAACACGTTGACCCTGGTATGGCGGTGATCAGGAGGCCTGACATGACACACCTCGCTAAACTCCCGATAGGGATTCAAACCTTTGCGAAGATTCGGGAGGGCGACTATACATACGTAGACAAGACCCCCTTGATTCATCGTTTAGTCACAGAGGGGAGCTACTATTTTCTCTCCCGTCCCCGGCGTTTTGGCAAGAGTCTGCTGGTTTCGACCTTGCAGGATATGTTTGAGGGCCGCAAGGAGCTCTTCAAAGGGTTGGATATCGAAGATAAGTGGGATTGGGAGACGACCTATCCGGTCATCACTCTGGACTTCAGTGGTGTCGCGCGCGACCTGGCTGGGATGCAAGAGGATGTCGCCGACATTCTCAAATACAATCATGACCGCCTGGATATCCCCTGTGAGAACCCCGCCAACCTGGGAGGCTGCTTCAAGCAGCTCATCCGGGCAGCGTATCAGAAATATGGCCAGAAGGTCGTTATCCTGGTCGACGAGTATGATAAATTTATCGTTGATAATCTGGATCAGCTTGAGGTCGCCAGGCAGGGCAGAGATGTCCTGCGTGACCTCTATTCCATCATTAAAGGCAGCGATGCTTACATCAAGTTTGCCCTGCTAACCGGCGTCAGCAAGTTCAGTAAGATGACGATATTCAGCGGCCTGAACAATCTGGAGGATATCAGCCTGAATT
>JAWLDI010000085.1:0-10630 GCA_041686715.1 Pelovirga sp. | reverse complement strand
CCGATGTCGGCTTCAAACCGGCAACCCCCATCGAGGTTGGGGTAGAGCGTTTTGTTGCCTGGTATCGGGAATTTTATAAGAAATAAAAGATGGCGTCGCAAAAACTCACCAACTGCTGCGTTGCTGCAATTGACTCACTGCTTCGACGTACGTAAGTACGACTCATTGCTCAACAATGGCGCGCCTTGCATTTGGCGCTTTTTGCTTAGCCATCCAACCTGATGCTTTTTTGCGAAAGCATCAGGAAAGCGCTTGACTTTTTCTGTAGTGATTTGTTACAAGGACGCCTCGGTTGTTGCAGGCACGTAGCTCAGTGGGAGAGCACTACCTTGACACGGTAGGGGTCGGCGGTTCAATCCCGCCCGTGCCTACCAGCGACTGCGTGGTAATATTCGCAACCGGGTCGGGGCATCTAAAGGATGCCTTTTTTGTTTTGGAGCTAAGTTAATGGCGAGTATTCAGATAGAGCTTCCCGATGGTTCATCCAGGGATGTAGAGTCCGGGGCTACCCCTTATGACATTGCCACGTCGATCAGTGAGGGACTGGCTCGTCAGACCATAGCTGCCCGTTTCAACGATGAACTCATCGATACAACCCGCCCCCTGACGCAATCCGGGAAATTACTGCTGATCACCATGAGCTCACCGGAAGCACTTGAAATGATCCGCCATTCATGTGCGCACCTGATGGCTCAAGCGGTCAAGGAATTGTACGGTGAAGAAGTACAGGTCACTATTGGACCGGCCATCAAGGATGGGTTTTACTACGATTTTTACAGTGAAACCAAAAAATTTGTGCCGGAAGATTTTCCCGTGATTGAAGCCAAAATGGAACAATTGGCCAAAGCCGATATGCCTGTCGAACGTAAGGTGATGAGCCGTGATGAAGCCATTGCCATGTTTCGACAGATGGGGGAACGCTACAAGGTTGAGTTGATTGAAGACCTTGATCAAAAGACCCTTTCCCTGTATCAGCAGGGTGATTTTATTGACCTGTGTCGCGGCCCTCACGTGCCGCGAACGGGTGTCTTCAAGGCGTTCAAGCTCACCAGCCTTGCTGGAGCCTACTGGCGTGGCGATGAAAACAATGCCATGCTGCAACGGATTTATGCGACCGCTTTTCTCAATAAAAAAGATTTAAAGGCCCATCTGGAAAAACTCGAAGAAGCGCGTAAGCGCGATCATCGCAAGCTGGGCAAAGAGCTGGATCTGTTTTCGTTTAATGATGAGGTTGGTGGCGGCCTGGTGCTGTGGCATCCCAAGGGCGCGCTGTTGCGGACGCTGATCGAAGATTTTGAGCGCAAAGAGCATCTCAAGCGGGGCTACGATATTGTTGCCGGTCCCCAGTTGTTGAAGACCGACCTGTGGAAGATGTCCGGCCATTACGACAACTACAGGGAAAATATGTATTTCACTGAAGTTGACGAACAGGGCTACGGCATCAAACCGATGAACTGCCTGGCTCACATGCTCATTTACAAGGCCAAACCCCGCTCTTACCGTAATCTTCCGGTTCGCTATTTCGAGTTGGGTACAGTTCATCGTCATGAAAAATCAGGGGTTTTGCACGGATTGTTGCGTGTCCGTGGTTTCACTCAGGATGATGCCCACATCATCTGCCGTCCTGATCAGATAGACGCGGAAGTTAAAGGTGTCATGTCTTTTGTCCGTGATGTCGCCGGCATTTTCGGTTTTGACTATAACATGGAGTTGTCAACCCGCCCGGACAAGTCGATCGGCACAGATGCTGACTGGAATCTGGCGACGCGGGCGCTGAAGAGTGCGCTGGAGGACAGCGGAGAGCCATACGAGATTAATGAAGGAGATGGGGCATTTTACGGGCCCAAGATCGATGTGAAGCTGAAGGACGCGCTTGACAGAGAGTGGCAGTGTGCTACAATCCAGTGCGATTTTACCCTGCCGGAACGTTTTGATCTGACCTACACAGGGCAGGATGGAGAGAAACATCGCCCGGTCATGCTACATCGGGTGATTGTCGGTTCCATAGAGCGGTTTATCGGTGTTCTGATCGAGCACTATGCGGGCAGTTTTCCCCTCTGGTTGTCTCCGGTACAAGCTATCGTGCTGAACGTAACGGATCGTCAGGCAGATTATGCTCAAGCCGTGTTTGAAAAGTTACGGTCGGCGGGTGTGCGCGTCGATATCGACCTGCGTAATGAGAAGCTCGGATTTAAAATCCGTGAAGCCCAGGTTGCAAAGGTTCCTTACATGCTGGTTATCGGTGATCGTGAAATGGATCAACAGACTATTTCGCCACGTTACCGTGACGGCAAAACCCTCGATTCGATGAGCGTCGCCGAATTTTCTGATTTTGTGGCGGCGCAAAGTGCTGCATACCAGTAAAGATCAAGTACCGTTTCAGGTTTTTGGGTGCAAAACAACGTATCTGTTCAGTCACTTAGTATAGAAAAGGAGTCCTGTCATAGCTAAGGAAACGAATATCAACGAAGACATCAGGGCACGTCAGGTACGGGTCATTGATGATGAAGGCGAACAGCTGGGTGTTCTTGAAATTGACCGGGCGCTGGAACTGGCGCAGGAACAGGGTCTGGACCTGGTAGAGGTGTCTCCTCAGGCGGATCCACCTGTATGCCGAATCATGGATTACGGCAAATACAAGTATCAACAGTCCAAGCGTGCTTCTGATGCAAAAAAGAAACAGGTCAAGTTCGAGATCAAAGAAGTCAAGATGCGCCCCAAAACGGATGAACATGATTTCCAGTTTAAAATGAAACATGCGCGCCGTTTTCTTGAAGAAGGGAACAAGGTTAAATTAACTATCATGTTTCGCGGCCGTGAGAACGCCCATCCGGATCAAGGGATGATGCAACTCAACAAGGCCTTCGAAGTATTGAAAGATATCGGTCAGATCGAAGCACATCCGAGCAAGATGGGTCGTTTTATGACCATGATGGTTGGTCCAATTAAAAAATGATGGCGCTGCCATCACATTCCCAACAGCAACGGTGTGTAGGCGCAATAAGTACCCCCTTATTGCTCGACAGTGGTGCGCTTTGTATGGGGCTTTGTTGCTTGGCCAGCCAAACTGAGATTTTTTTGTGAAATCATTTAAAAAAGCCTGTGACTGCCGGCAGTCACATCGGTAACAGGAGAGAATCATGCCAAAGATTAAAACAAACCGCGGTGCCGCCAAACGTTTCCGTAAAACCGGCACCGGTAAGATTCGTCGTAACAAGGCTTATACAAGCCATATTCTTACCAGCAAAACGACAAAGCGCAAGCGCAACCTGAGACAGGGCAGCACCGTTCATCAATCAGATGAGAAAAATATCAGTTGTTTGATTCCCTACCTGTAGCGCCCAGCGTTACGGGCGGTTGTGAACTGTGGGGACAATCTCCTCCTGCAGATCCGGCCACGGCATATAAATGCCGAAAACACTAACAAGATGAAGGAGCAAGTGAGATGGCAAGAGTAAAAAGAGGATTCAAAGCCAGACGGCGTCGTAACAAGATTCTTAAACTGGCTAAAGGTTATCGCGGTGCGCGCAGTAAGTTGTTTCGTTCAGCCACAGAAGCTGTGGACCGTGCACTGAATTATGCCTACCGTGATCGTCGTGTCAAGAAACGGGATTTCCGCGCTCTGTGGATCGCTCGTATCAACGCCGCAGCCAGAGAAAACGGGTTGTCTTACAGCCGTTTAATTCATGGACTGAAGCAGGCCGATGTCGGTCTGGACCGGAAAATCATGGCCGATCTCGCTGTCAATGACCCGGCAGCTTTCACCGTTATTGCTGAAACCGCGAAGGCCCGCCTGCAATAACAGACAACTGTTCGTTCCCGGGAGACCGAGTCTGTGGCTCTGTCTCCCTTTTTTTGTTTATAAGCTGCTTATCGTCATATTCTCCGGCTGGTCTTGTGCCCTCATGTGGTGTTGTGGCTACTTGAGCTCAAGCCGGGAGACTGAGAGCAAACGGACGGAACTATGAAAGAACGTTTAGAGCAATTACAGGATGATTCTCTGGAAGCCCTTAAGTCGGCCGTTTCTCTGCAAGATCTGCAGACGGTCAAGGTTCAGGTTTTAGGTAAAAAGGGCAGCCTGACACAGATGATGAAAGGCATGCGAGATCTCTCTAACGAGGAACGCCCGGTCGTCGGCAGCCTGGTAAACGCTTTCAAAAACAATTTTGAACAAGTATTTGCTGAACGCTTGAAGCAGTTGGAAGAAGAAGAGATAGCAGCTCGACTCGTTCGCGAAACGATTGATGTTACCCTGCCCGGTCGGCGGGCAGTTGCCGGCAGCCTGCACCCGGTGACGTTGGTGACGGATGAGATCGTCGATATTTTTTCCCGCCTCGGCTTTTCGGTTGAGCAGGGCCCCGAAATAGAAAAGGACTTCTATAATTTTGAGGCGCTCAATATTCCCAGGGACCATCCCGCCAGGGATATGCAGGATACCTTCTATATCAACGATGATCTGGTGCTACGAACACATACATCACCAGTGCAGATCCGTACCATGCTGAAACAACAGCCGCCGGTTCGCATTATCGCTCCGGGAACGGTCTACCGTCGTGATTCCGACCTGACCCACAGCCCCATGTTTCATCAGATTGAGGGTTTTCTGGTTGACCGGCAGGTTGCTTTCGGCGACCTGAAAGGTGTTCTGACCCATTTTCTCAATGAGTTTTTCGGGGCCAACCTGCAGGTTCGCTTCCGGCCTTCTTTTTTCCCCTTTACCGAGCCCAGTGCCGAGGTTGATATTGCCTGCGTTATTTGTGGTGGTAACGGGTGTCGCGTTTGTGGTGGTACCGGTTGGCTGGAGATTCTTGGCTGCGGGATGATCGATCCTGCCGTTTTTGATGCGGTCAACTACGATGACCGGCAATACAGTGGCTTCGCTTTTGGCATGGGACTTGAGCGGATTGCCATGCTCAAATACGGAGTCAATGATTTGCGCCTGTTTTTTGAAAACGACATACGCTTCCTGAAGCAGTTCAGTTGAGCGAATAAAGGACAAAAAAAGTTATGATTGTCACTTATAACTGGCTGAAAGAATTTGTCGATGTTGATACTTCGCCGGAAGAGTTATGTCGCCGCCTGACGATGGTGGGACTCGAAGTAGATTCATTAAAAGAACTCGGGGCAGGAATGGAGTCGGTCATCGTCGCCAGGCTGGACGCCGTTGAATCCCATCCGGATGCTGATCGCCTGACCTTGTGCCAGGTCAATACCGGCTCTGAGACGGTTGCTGTTGTCTGTGGTGCTACCAACCACAAAACTGGTGATCTCGTGGCGTTGGCGCAGCCGGGCACTGTCCTGCCGGGTGATTTCAAGATCAAAAAATCAAAAATACGCGGTCAGGTTTCTCACGGCATGCTCTGTTCAGAGAAGGAACTCGGTATTGCTGAAGAGTCGGCCGGCATCATGATCCTGCCGGCGGATCTGCCTGTTGGCCGACCGGTTTTTGACGTGATGGGCTGGCGGGATTATCAGATTGAAATCGGCTTGACCCCGAATCGCCCCGATTGCCTCAGTGTCATCGGTGTCGCCCGTGAAGTTGCTGCTCTCTATGGTCAACAGCTAAAAATCCCTGCGATTGATCTGCATGAAACAGCGGAGCAGATTGATACCCATGCCGCTGTAACCATCGAGGCCCCCCGGGCTTGTCCGCGTTATGCTGCGCGTATGATTCGTGGAGTCAGGATCGGTCCATCACCGGACTGGATGGTCCGGCGCCTTGAAGCGGTTGGTATGCGTTCAATCAACAACATTGTTGATGTGACCAACTACGTGATGATGGAACTGGGGCATCCGCTCCACGCATTTGATTTCAGATTGGTGGCCGACGGTCGTATTGTCGTTAAAAATGCGCAGCAGGGTGAATGCTTTTCAACACTGGATGGACAGGAACATCAACTGACAACTGATGATCTGATGATCTGTGATGGACGTAAGCCGGTCGCACTGGCTGGTGTCATGGGCGGTCTGAATTCTGAAGTACAGGAAGATACCGAAACCATCCTTCTGGAGGCCGCTTACTTCAACCCCGTTTCAGTGCGACGCACGAGCAAGCGGCATTCATTACATACGGAATCTTCCCACCGATTTGAGCGTGGTGCCGATGTAGATATGGTACCGGTCGCACTGGATCGAGCCGCATCACTTATGGCAATGCTGGGCGGTGGTGAGGTTTTAAGTGGTGTTCTCGATGTTTATCCTGAACCGCTCAATAAAAAAGAAATTGTCCTGCAGCTTGCCAAGCTCAACAATATGCTTGACTTGTCAATTGATGGTGCAAGCGTACAGACATATCTCGAGTCTATCGGGTTGGATGTTGTTTCACACAATGCCGGGACCGGGGACGGCCATTTTGTCGTTGGAATCCCCAGTTTCCGCCCCGATCTCGAGCGCGAAATTGATCTGATTGAAGAAGTGGCCAGACTCCATGGTTATGACAAGATTCCGGTTACCATGCCCGGCGGTATTGTTGACGCTCCGCTGCCGCCGCTATCGCAGCGTCGCCAAAAACAGTTGCGCGACATGATGGTTACTGCCGGATTTTCAGAAACAATCAATTATTCTTTTGTCGCGGCAAACGCTGGTGTCAAAACGGGACTGAGCGGCGACGATGAACGCTGCACGCCGATACCAATTCTCAATCCGTTATCAGAAGAACAGGCAGTCATGCGCACCAGTCTGGTACCAAGCCTGCTCGAAACGGTGACGAGAAATCTCAATTATCGCAGCACTGATCTGCGCCTTTTTGAGTTGCGCCCGGTTTTCCTTGCCGATGAAAAGGGTCAGGCGCGGGAACCCTTGTCATTGGTTGCAGTAATGACCGGCAGAAGAGATCCTCAAGGGTGGGCACAGAGCGAAGCCCAAGTAGATTTTTATGATATCAAAGGGGCAGTTGAAAATCTTCTGACCGGTTTCGGTATAAAAAATGTAACCTTTGAGTCAAGTCGTACGCAACCTTATCTGCACCCCGGTAAATCCTGTGCGCTGTTAACTGATAATGGCTCTGTTCTAGGCTGCATGGGTGAAGTTCATCCCCGTACCCTGTCGGTTTACGGCATCGACCAACCGGTATATCTGCTTGATCTTGATGCCGAACTGCTTCTTCAGCAGCAGGGTTTAAACCAGTCGTTTCAACCTCTGTCCCGTTTTCCTGATATCAGTCGTGATTCGGCTTTACTTCTCGATACAACCGTCAGAGCCGCCCAGGTCTTTGATATATTGAAGAAAATCAAATCAAAAAATGTAGAAGAAGTGATTCTTTTTGATATGTATACCGGTGCCGGAATTCCTGATGGTAAAAAAAGCCTTGGTATTCGGATCCGCTATCGTGATATGACAAAGACTCTTACTGAAGAAGAGGTTGGTAAGGCCCACGATCGTATGATCGGCACCCTTTGTGAAAAGCTGGGTGCCGAAATTCGTTGATAGCACTTGCAGGCAATCTGTCACTGTGGTAAAACCTATTGAATTTAAATAGATACCACGCTGAATAATTTCCATATGAATGTGTAGGAGGGTATATGACTAAAGCAGATTTAATTGAGAATGTATATCTCACAACAGGGTTTTCAAAAAAAGAATCTGCAGAAATTGTCGAAATGGTTTTCGACTTGATGAAATCAACCCTCGAAGACGGTGAAAAAATTAAAATTGCCGGTTTCGGTAACTTTGTCGTCAAGGAAAAGGCTGCCCGTCGTGGTCGTAATCCCCAGACCGGCGGCGAAATTGAGATTTCAGCTCGTAAAATTCTGACCTTCAAGCCAAGTCAGGTACTTAAAGCTGCAATTAACGAAGCTTCCTGATCTTGTGAAGTGACCCAGTGACTCATATACCCGACAAGCTGTTTTTCAAAATTGGTGAGGTCGCGGATATTCTGGATCTCAAAACCCATGTGTTACGGTACTGGGAAACCGAGTTTGACTGTTTAAAACCGGTTAAAAGTCGCTCAAAGCAGAGGCTTTATCGGCGTCAGGATGTAGAAACGGCCCTGTTGATAAAAGACCTGCTTTATCGACAGGGCTTTACTATTAGCGGGGCCCGGCAGCAGATTGCAACCCATGAAGCCGGTACTTCGCCTGTTACTCACGATTCAACTGCACAGCAGCGCCTGATTGAGATCAAATCCGAGCTGCTGACGCTGCGACAGTCTCTTTTAAACAGTAATGAATAACCGCCAAGTGATATAACGTGCTGATTCTCGTAACCAACGATGATGGTGTCTATTCACCCGGTTTGCGCGCTCTGGCGAATGCCATGGCGACCCTGGGGGAGGCCGTCATTGTGGCTCCGGACCGGAATCGCAGTGCGGTCGGGCATTCCCTTACCCTGGAACATCCTCTGCGTGCTGAAGAAATCGAAAGCGGTATTTTTGCTGTTGACGGGACACCTACAGATTGTGTGAATCTCGGTATCCACGGGTTGATGATGCAGCGGCCGGACCTGGTGGTGTCCGGTATTAACAGCGGCAGCAACATGGGGGATGATATCACTTATTCCGGCACTGTCAGTGCAGCGATGGAGGCCTCATTAATGGGGATACCCGCTATCGCCGTTTCTCTTGATGCCAGAACATTTTCTGAAGAAGATCTTGTGACAACTACCGATTTTATGACAGTTCTGGCCCGACAGGTGCTCGAAGAAGGATTGCCGCCTGAAACATTTCTGAACGTTAACATCCCTTCTGGTCCCTGTAAGGGGGTTGAAGTTACACGTCAGGGCAAGCGCAGCTATGGCGAGGCGGTTATTGTAAAAGAGGATCCGCGCGGGCGTAAATATTACTGGATAGGTGGCGCGAGTGTCGGCTTCGAGGATATTCCAGGAACAGACTGCTGTGCTGTTGCCAGAGGCTATATCTCGGTGACGCCATTGTACACCAATCTGACCAGCGACAATTTTTGTGAAGACTTGAAAAACTGGCCCCTGACCTGTCAACGGAGGGAGTCCTGATGGACTATGCCGTTGCCAGACGCAGAATGGTTCAACAGCAGATTATTGCCCGGGGAATCGATGATCCGCGACTGCTTGAGGTGATGAACAAGGTTCCCCGTCATCTGTTTGTGGACGAGGGATTGCGGGGACATGCCTATACGGACGGTTCCCTGCCGATTGGTCATAAACAGACAATCTCCCAACCTTATATTGTTGCCGCCATGTCGGCAGCCCTGGAACTGCAGGGCGGCGAACGGGTTCTGGAGATAGGAACGGGATCCGGTTATCAGACGGCTATTCTGGCAAATCTGGCCAAACGGGTCTATTCGGTTGAGCGTATTGCCGCTCTCGCAGCACGCGCGCGTAAAGCGTTGGATCAACTGCAGCTGAGTAATATTAATATAAAAATTTCTGACGGGACGACAGGCTGGAAAGAGCAGGCCCCCTTTGACGGCATTCTGGTTGCAGCAGGAGCCCCTGACGTTCCACAGGAATATCTTTCCCAGTTGGCCATCGGGGGCAGACTTGTACTGCCCGTGGGTGGCTATCAACAGCAGAGCCTGATTCGTATTACCCGTCTGAGCGATGGTAAAATCCACCGTGAAGATCTGATGGGGTGTCGGTTTGTTCCGCTGATTGGTAAAGCAGGCTGGTCGGAATCAGAAAATGATTAGATTTCTGTTGACTGTCAGATGATGTTGAAAGCTGTCAGGCGTCTGTATGATTGGGTACTGACCTGGGCCAACAGTCGTTACGCCCTCCCGGCACTAGCCGTGCTGGCTTTCACTGAAGCCAGCTTTTTCCCGATTCCACCCGACGTACTTTTAATGGCGCTGGCATTGTCCATGCCGAAAATGTCTTATCGCTATGCCCTGGTTGCCACCCTCGGTTCAGTGGCGGGCGCGGCCCTTGGTTATTTTATTGGCTGGGGATTATGGGATGTGTTGAGTGGTCCCTTTTTCATCTATGTTCCGGGGGTAACAGAGAGCAGCTTTAAAACTGTTGGCGAACTTTTTTCCGAATATAATTTCTGGATTATTTTTGCCGCCGGTTTTACGCCGATTCCTTATAAAATTTTTACCATTGCTGCAGGTGTATTTGCCATCAACTTCCCGGTTTTCATGCTGGCATCACTGATTGGTCGCGGTTTACGCTTTTATCTTGTTGCTGCCTTGTTCTATTATATGGGCCAGCCTGCACGTGTAATGATTGAAAAATATTTCAATCTACTGACAATGCTTGTGCTCATTCTCATTGCCATTATTGTGGTTGTTGTGCGTTTAGCTAGTTGAAGGTTTCTTCTTTCGGGATCCGTTTCAGGAAGGTGGTAGTGCTGTTATCTCGTTCTGCTCTGCTCATGTTGGTTTTCCTGACGGCATTCATGCTGCTGACAGCATGTCAGCGTGGTGTTTATCACAGGGTTGAGCCAGGTCAGACTATTTTTCGTATCAGCCGCACCTATGGCGTTGACAGCCATTATCTGGCGCGCATCAATAATATTTCTGATCCCACCCGGCTCCGGGCAGGTTCCCGGTTGTTTATTCCCGGAGCCGAGCGCCAGCTCAATGTCGCGGTTGTATCGCCACGGTCGACAACATCATCACCGCCACGGCCAGAGGCTCCGCCAAAAACAACACCACGGCCGGCACCATCACCTGTGCCGGTGCCGCAACCACCAAAGCAAAAAACGCCACCGTCGACA
>JAWLDI010000084.1:0-10804 GCA_041686715.1 Pelovirga sp. | reverse complement strand
TGGCTGCTTGTCTCCCCCTCTCGCCAGATATTTTTTCTCTCGTCATAATCACAGGTTACAGATTTTTTTGTCATTATATGCGGCGTTGGCATGCGCGTTGTAGTGTTTTATTCGTACGTTGCATTTAAACCAATAAAGCAACGCGTTAAATTTTAACTGTGGCCGTTTCTTTAAACGCTTGATTTATAAAGAAGCGAGCCGACCACCACCTTAAGGAGAAAAAGAATGAAAACAGAAAAGATCAACACCACAAGCTTTTTTCAACTTCTAACCGCCCTCGTCGCAGTATCTATTCTGGCCGTTACGCCGGCTTTTGCTCAAACCGATTATTCCGGCCAGGACACAGCAGATCAACAGGATTATTCCGGCCAGGACACAGCAGATCAACAGGATTATTCCGGCCAGGACACAGCAGATCAACAGATGCAGACCCAGCAGCAAAGCTTCGATGATGCAACGCTGAACAACTTTGCCACGACTGTCGTAGAACTCGGGAACATTCAAAATCGATTTTCTGAGCAGCTTCAAGGGGCTCAGGATCAGGAAGAAGCAGTAGAAATTCAACAACAGATGAATGATGAGATGATTGATGCTGTACACAATCATGATCTTGACGTTGAAACTTACAACACGATTGCCAATCAGATGAGTACTGACCCGGAATTTCAGCAACGTGTCGAACAGATGATTCAGGAAAAAACCAACTAGAAACAACTGCAACTATCATTACCGGCAAAGCCATAGTCCCGCAGAAGGTGGTTTTCAGCCACCTTCTGCGGCATGTCTTAAGTAGCACAGCCTCCACTCCATCAGGAAAAAACAAATGACAAAAAGTCAGGAGCGCCTCATGGTCTTAGCAGGCATTCTGTTTCTCACCCTTTCTCTGATATTTCCCCATTCGACTCTGGCGAGCGACTATGTTGACAATAGTGATGGTACTGTCACAGACAAATCCAGCGGCCTGGTCTGGCAACAACCCCATGAACACGAACTGCGAACCTGGGAGCAGGCCGTCAATTACTGCGACGAACTGACTCTGGGAAACAATTCGAACTGGCGGCTTCCGGAGGTTAAGGAACTGGAGACACTGCTGGACAAAAACAGATTTGCCCCAACAATCAACAGGCAATACTTCAGCGATACCCTTTCAGCTTTTTTCTGGACAGCGTCTGCCGACAAAGACCAGACGGACCAGGCATGGATTGTCGGCTTTAACGGAGGGCATGTTATCAGCGAACACAAAGGGTTAAAAAACTATGTCAGATGTGTGCGCTAACACAGCAGACATCAATGGTGCCGATCAATTTTTTGGCGCTGTTTTTTTACCTGTCCTCGCAACTTTTTCCGTTCAACCCGTTTGGCAACGGCGGCAGCACCGGGCCGGGTTTTTTTCCGGGGCGGCCGGGGAACCAGCACGGATTCAACAAGTTGCTGCAATACCGTAAGGGCCTGCCGGCGGTTGCGCAGCTGACTGCGCGACTGCTGTGATTTAATGACGACAACGCCATCACTGCTGATACGCTGATCGGGGCGTGACAGAAGTCTCTGCTTGATGTCATCGGGCAGAGAAGAGTTGCGAATATCAAAGCGCAGATGGATGGCACTGGCGACCTTGTTGACATTCTGCCCACCGGCCCCTTGCGAACGGACAGCAACGAAATCAATCTCCGACTCGGGTATACAGATATCTGTCGTGATAAAAAGATCTGCCATGATCCGACTCCAATCAGTAAAAACAAACTCGTATACAGTTGGAAACTAATTTTGTCGTCCCCCTCTGTCTTCCCCCCTTGTCAAAACACCAAACTTTGCTAACCTGTCACCGGCTGACCTGAACCTTCTTTATGAGTATAACCGGCACAACAGCAAAGGAAATTTTTAATCCTTTCCGGCAGCATAAAGGCATTGACTAAAACCATAAAACCATATATATGTTTTTCTATATACTATAAGCTGTTTTCTTTTCTTTCTTATCGGAGGAAACTCATGTCCGAGTCGTTCAAAGCTACTCCGGCAACGATCACTGAACATTTCAGCCCGGCCTGGTTTGCCGCCATTATGGGAACGGCAGTTATTCCCCTGGCTATTTCATTCATCGATGCGGCCTGGGTCACACCACTGGCAACCTTTTTTATTCTGCTGTCGGTGGTACTTTTTGTCCTGTTCATGATTCCCTGGACCATCAAGTTTTTTGCTTATCCTGCCAATATCCGTAAGGATCTCAATCACCCCATTGCCGGAAATTTTTTCCCGACCATGCCGATTACCCTGATTCTCTTTGCCCTGAATCTGAAAAAATATCCGACCCTGTTTTTCAGTCAGGAGATGGCTTTACAACTGGGCTATTATCTCTGGCTGATCGGCACAGTGGGAATCTATATTATGGGGTTTATTATTCTCATCCACATTTTCCGCCATCAGGAGATCAAGCTGCAGCATGCCAATTTCGGTTGGTACATCCCGCCGGTCTCCAAACTGTTGATCCCTGTTTCCGGCTATGAACTTGCTGCTCACTTTCCCGACCGGGCTGAGTTCATCATTGCCGTATCAACGGCCAGTTTTGGTATCGGGCTTTTTCTCTTTATTTTTGTCGGTGCCGCTGTCTATCATCGCTATATTTATCATGAACTGCCCATGAGCCGGTTTGCTGCGACCTTCTTTATCGGTATCGCTCCTCCTGCCATTATCGCCGTGATTCTGTTCAAAATTATCCATCTTTTCTCTGAACACTCTTATATGAATCTGGATCCCACAGTCATCGTGACCTTGTGCAACTTCGGTATTATGATGACCTGGGGATTTGCAGCCTGGTGGCACATTATGGCGGTTATCGTCACTCTCTACTACCTCACCCGTATTGAGCTACCCTATGCCCTGTCGTGGTGGGCCTTTACCTTCCCTTCCGGGGCGCTGGCGGTATCATCGGGGATCGCCTGGCAGGTCAGCGGTTTCGCCATCATGGAACTGTTTTACTATTACTCCGTCATCTTCTTGCTGCTGGTCTGGGGACTGGTGCTGGTGCGGACCACCAAGGGCGTCCTCTCCGGTAAAATTTTCGCACCAACCCATTAGTTTTTTTATACTGATATGATCCCCACATCGGGATCGAAACGTCCTATATACGACAACGGGCGGCCTTTTAAAGGGTCGCCCGTTGTCGGATTTATGACTGGTCAAACTGAGAGTTTAAGACTTCAGCCCAGCACCTCTTTAGCTACGGCAACAAAATTCTCAGCGGTAAAGCCGAAATGCTTCATCAGGGCGGCAGCCGGTGCACTGGCGCCAAAGCTGTTCATCCCGATAACGCGCCCCTGACTGCCGACGTACCGCTCCCAGCCGAACGGGCTGCCCGCTTCCATCGCCACCCTGGCAACACAAGTCGCCGGCAGCACCTCTTCACGATAAGCCGCATCCTGAGCTTCGAACAGTTCGAAACTCGGCAGCGAAACAACCCGGGTGCCGATGCCTTCTTGCTGCAGAAGCTCCTGAGCCGCCAGAGCATGTTGCACCTCGGAGCCGCTGGCTATCAGGATAAGCTGCAAGTCACCGGCCTCCGGCGCCAGTATATAACCGCCGCGCGGCACGCCATCAGCCCCGGCAAAACGAGTCCGGTCAATGGTCGGGAGCCCCTGGCGCGAGAGAACCAGCATAGTCGGTCCACGACGATTGTGAATAGCCGCTTTCCAGGCTTCAACGGTTTCATTGGCATCCGCCGGGCGAATCAGCGTCAGGTTGGGCATGGCGCGTAAAGAAGCCAGGTGCTCAATCGGCTGATGGGTCGGGCCATCCTCTCCGAGACCAATGGAGTCATGCGTCATGACGTAAATGGGGGCAAGCTCCATCAATGCCGCCAGGCGGATAGCCGGCCGCATGTAATCGGCGAAAACAAAGAAGGTTCCGCAGAAGGGAAGCAGTCCGGGAGTATGGCAGAGCCCGTTCATCACGGCTCCCATCAGATGCTCACGAACACCATAGTGGATGTTGCGGTCGCTGTGGCCCGGACCCCAGGATCCGGCCGATTTGATCTGGGTGTTGTTGGATGGAGCCAGGTCTGCCGATCCCCCGATGAAAAAAGGCAATTTGGCGGCAAGAGCGTTAATAACCGCGCCACTGGCCTGCCGGGTTGCCTTGGCGCCATCCTCGGGAGTAAATTTCGGCAGATCGGCGGCCCAGTCCGTTGGCAATTCACCGCGCGCTGCCTGTTGCCAGGCACTGATCAGCGGCTGATCCTGGCGCTCAGCAAACAAGCGTTGCCATTGTTCCTCACGTGCTGCACCGCGCTCACGGCAGCAGCCCATGTGCTGCGCTACCTCTTCAGGGATAACAAAACATGCCTGTGGATCGCGCCCATAGGCCTGCTTGGTGAGGGTCAATTCCTCGGCTCCCAGTGGCGCACCATGGGCATCGGCGGTATCCTGTTTGTTCGGCGCGCCAATACCGATATGGGTACGGGCGACAATCAGCGAGGGGCGATCTTCCTGTTGTGCGCGTGTCATTGCAGCATCAATTTCAGCCAGATTTTCTCCATCAACCCGCTCAACATGCCAGCCATAAGCCAGATAACGGGCTCCGACATCTTCACTGAACGCCAGCTCGGTGCGCCCTTCAATCGTTATCTTGTTGTCGAGATAGATGTAGTTGAGCCGACCCAGCTTCAGATGTCCGGCCAGAGAAGCTGCTTCAGCGGAAATCCCTTCCATCAGATCGCCGTCAGAACAAAGCACCCAGGTGCGATAGTCGAACAGTTCCGCATCGACCTGCTGGGCCAGAAACTGCCCGCCCATGGCCATACCGACAGCCGCTGACACCCCCTGGCCAAGCGGGCCGGTGGTGGTTTCCACTCCCGGAGTATGGGAAAATTCAGGATGCCCGGCAGTTTTGCTGCCGAGTTGACGGAAATTTTTGATTTCCTCCAGCGACAGATCATAGCCGGTCAGGTGCAGCATACTGTAGATCAGGGCGGAAGCATGTCCGCAGGAAAGCACAAAACGGTCACGTCCGGCCCAGTCCGGGTTGAGGGGATTGTGCCGCAGATACTTCATATACAGCAGATAGGCAATCGGAGCAGCCTCCATGGGTGCTCCGGGATGGCCGGACTTGGCCTTCTCAACGGCATCCGCCGCCAGCAGGCGGATGGTATCAATAGATTCACTAACAATCGGATCGGTCAGGTGTACTTGCGACATGGATAGCTCCTTTGGCGGTTTTTAAGGCACCGTATTCAACCAGTTTTCCCATCGATAAATCAAGCAAAAGTCTTAACAAAAAAACAGTACGTGGAAGATTGACAATCAGCAGGGGAAGGATGGTCTGTAAAGGACAGGCTTCATCAAAAAAAAGGGCCGGCGTCGGAGGAGGTAGTCCGAACGCCGGCCTGGTACTGAAAAGGAGGTATGCTTCACTTCGCATCAACAGAATGACTGCCACACCACCCTGTTGATGGTTCCAATAGTAACCAACGGCGCGTTGCCGCACCACGTGGTTTTTCGTATTTTGTTGTCCCAATATTCACAGACAGCGACTGTGGTGATCCACAGTCACAATGCCGGACCCGTTCCCTGTGAAAGCGGATCAGGATGTGGGTGAATCTCCGGCTCTGTACCCGCAGTGTTCCAGCAGCACCTTGAGCTGGTCGTTACGATTGTGCGGCCAGCGCTTCAATAACTGTTCGGCCAGTGTTTCTCCAGTTGCCACCAGTTCCTGCAGGGGATCAAGAAAGTGGCTTTCATCTGCACCACTGTATGCCTGAACGAACTGCTGCTGCAGACTTTCCCGGGCCAATTGCAACAGGTCGGCAGCAATGTCTCCAAGCGTGCCACCGGAAACCACGGTCTTAAGCCCATCACGCCAGGAGCGCCGGTACAGATCAACAAACTCGTCACGATCCATCTGCATCAACAAGGATTCGGCGCCACTTATTGCCTGCTCTGTATAAAGCAATCCCTTGTAAAAAGCTGCGACCGACGCAGTAAATCGTGGTGGTAAACTGTCGGCACTGCGCACCTCAATCTGCGGACGCAGCCGCACCTCGGGAAACAGGGTCGACAGATGCAGATTCCAGTCCTTGAAGGTCGCCTGTTCGCCGCGCCAGCCGTTGTCCAGAAACTGACGGAAGGTGAAACGGCTGGAGGTCATATCGTTATAGTGACCATTTCGCTCAATAAAATACAGCGGAACATCCAGTGCGTATTCGACAAAATCATCGAGACCGGCAGCAGGTGACAATAACTCCTCGATCAACCCACAGCGATCCGCATCGGTGCGCGACCAGATCTCCCCGCGGGTCGACAAAAAGCCACTTGGCTGTCCTTCGAGCAACGGGGAGTTGGCAAACAGCGCATAGGAGACGGCGCTCAAACGCTGAGCTAAACGCAGTTTCCGGGCACAATCAGCGGCGTCGGAAAAATCCAGATTGATCTGGGTCCCGGCGGTCTGCTTCATCATCCGCTGGCCCATATCACCGGTATTGAGCATATATTGTGACATGATCCGGTAACGCCCCTTGGGTAGCCAGGATATCTCATCAAGCCTGGAAAAAGGATGCGTTCCCAGCCCGAGAAACAGCAGATCCAGCTCCTTGCCGACAATAAGAATATGCTTGCGATAACGACTCAAGTCACGCCAGCTGCAATGGATATCGCAGCAGAATTTTCCCGAAAGCTCCAGTTGACCACCGGGTTCCAGGGTAACCGACGAGCGTCGTCCCTGAAGGCCGACCAGATGCTCCTGCTCGTATATTCCTTGCCAGCCGCCGATACCATCCAGCCGACTGAGAAGTTCGCGTATACGCTCGTAAGGAGCCGCCTCACCGGTCAGACGATCAACAACCAGCTTTTCAGTTTCAAGGCCAATGCCCCATTCATCGCGGGGACGGGCACCGCGCAAGATAAAATCAACAAGTTGTTGAGTATTATCGATATGTTCCTGTTGATTTGTCTGGACCTGATTGACTTGCGGACTCATTCCGACTGACCTTTCATCGTTGCCACGGGTGTCAGGATTTCAGATACAGGCTGATTGTGTCAGCAATCGTCTTGAAAATCCGGGTGAATTCCTTCTCATCGCGCTCCAGCAGGGTAATCCGAAAGCCACGTTCTTCAGTACAAAATGAAGAAATAGGGACTACGCAGATTCCGGTTGCTCCCAGCAGGTAATAAACAAATCGCTTGTCGGTCTGGGTTCCAGGTACTGCGACAAGCTCATCCACCAGGGTTTTTACTTCGTTGTTTTTAATCTCAAGGCTTTGCCTGTCGGTCAGCCGGTTGCTCTCAAAAACCACACTCATATAAAAAGCGCCGTTACTACGATTGACTTTCAACCCGGGGATATCCTTGAGCATATCGTAGGCAATATTGGAATAGCGCTCGTAACGGTCGCGCCTTTCAGCCAGATAGACGGGATATTCCGGATGGCTGAGAATCCTGGGGATCGCCTTCTGCGGCAGTGTCGTTGAACAGACTTCCACCATCTTCGAATTGATGATGCTGTCAATGTAACGCTTAAAAGTCTCATTCTTGTCTGAGTTGTAGACTTCAATCCAGCCGCAGCGTGACCCGGGCCAGGGCAGCTCCTTGCTGATACCTTTCATGGCAATGGCCGGCAAATCACCAATCAGGTCGGAAATCGGCCTGGTTTTCATGCCGTTGTAACAGAGGTTATGATAGATCTCGTCACAGATCAGGAACAGATCATATTCTTTGCACAGGGCAACAATTTCCCTGAGAATCCGTTCCGGGTAGACAGCTCCGGTAGGATTATCGGGGTTGATGACCAGCACCCCGGAAACGGACTGATTATACTTGATCGACTGCCGCAGATCATCCATATCGGGATACCAGAGATTATCCGGATCCAGTCGATAAGTGACCGGCTTGAGGCCGGCGTGAGCTCCTTCTGCCGATGAATGCGTTGAATACGTCGGCGAGGGCCCGATCACCCGGGCCTCGCGCTTAAGCAACCCGTAGACCTTCTGGATGGCGTCACCAAGACCGTTGAAGAAGATGATGTCCTCCACGCAGATCTGGCTGTAGCCGCGCTTGTTGGTCAGATCGGCAAGAAACTGCCGGGTCTCCAGCAGTCCCTTGGTGGCACAATAGCCGTAGGAACAGTCCTGCATCGCCAGATCGGCAACGATTTCTTTCATCCATTGAGGAATCTTCTCCCCCTTGGCTATTGGATCACCGATATTCTCCATGTTGGTTTTGATGCCGAGTTTCTGCATTTTTTCAGCAATGGTGACAATAGCACGGATTTCATAGGTCAACTCTCCGGCCCCGATATGAACTATGTTGTTACGCATACCTCTAGTTCTCCCTTGAATAAACGAAAAAAAGCCACGGACGATCTGCCCATGGCCTAAGGTTGATTCTGGTCATACCTGCGCGGCGCCACCCGTCAAGGGTGTTGGACAGTTTCGAGGCGGACCGTTGCCGCCGCCAACGCTCGTGCTGCCGCTGCAGTTGTTATCATCACCATTGCGCTGTCCCTTGTGAAAAATCTGACGCCTGATTATCACAGTCTCTGCATGAAGTCAAGCAATCGTTCCGCACCGTAACCGCTGCCGGAGCGTTGCGGGAGCACACGATACTACCCGGAGACAACACAGGCCCCCGACATTGTGTGCCGGAGGCCTGTGTTGTCCAGGTTAATGGCGCCGGATTACTCCTTGGCACCACCGTAGGTCATATCAGCCATCTGCTTGTAGAGGCTGTATCGGGCGGTTGCAATCTTGTTGCCATCCTCCATCAGTCCTTGAGCCGCCTCCGGGGCAACTTTTTTCAGCACCCGGTAACGATTCTGTTTGAGGGCATAATCCTCAAAACTCATGCTCGGCTCTTTACTGTCAAGCTGGAGCGGATTCTTGCCCTGGTCTGCCAGACGCGGATCGAAACGGTAGAGCGGCCAGTGACCGGAGGCCACCGCTTCCTTACAGCCTTCGATGGCAGTGTCCATGGCAATACCATGGGCAATACAGTGACTGTAAGCGATGATCAGCGAAGGACCGTCATAGGCATCCGCCTCAAGGAACGCCTTGACCACCTGAGCCGGATTGGACAGGGCCACCTGGGCGATATAAATATTGCCATAGGACATGGCCATCATTCCCAGATCCTTTTTCGGCTGACGCTTGCCGCCGGCAGCAAACTGGGCTACTGCGCCCAGCGGAGTCGACTTGGAAGCCTGGCCGCCGGTGTTGGAATAAACTTCCGTATCCATGACCAGGACATTGACGTTCTCGCCGGAAGCCAGCACATGGTCAAGACCACCGTAACCAATATCGTAGGCCCAACCGTCGCCACCATGGATCCACACCGACTTGACAACCAGGTAGTCGATATTTACCAGCAACGGCCTGGCGGTTTCATGGGTACATTTTTCGAGGATCGAGCGCAGTTTGGCAACACGGCCACGCTGCACTTCAATCTCTTCCTGGGTTTCCTGAGTACTGTCAAGAATGGCCCGCTTGAGATCGGCAGTCCCCTGACAGGCGGCACATCCGCAGGAGATATTGCTTTCCAGCAGTTCACGAGCAAACTCGGTGCTCTTGTCAATGGCAAGACGCATGCCGTAACCGAACTCGGCATTATCCTCAAACAACGAGTTGCTCCAGGATGGACCAAGACCGTCCTTGCGGGTGGTCCAGGGCGTTGTCGGCAGGTTACCGCCATAGATGGAGGAACAACCCGTGGCATTGGCCACCAGCATCCGATCACCAAACAGCTGCGAACAGAGTTTGACGAAAGGAGTTTCGCCACAACCGGCACAGGCGCCGGAAAACTCGAACAGTGGCGGTAACAGCTGGGTTCCCTTCAGGGTATTGCGATTGACCAGTGCCGGATCAGTATCGGGCAGATTCAGGAAAAACTCAAAATTGGCTGCCTCACTGGCCCGCAACGGTGCCTGGAAGGTCATGTTGATGGCCTTGTGTTTTTCATTTTCCTTGCTCTTGGCCGGACAGTTGTAGACACAGGCGCCACAACCGGTGCAGTCCTCAGGAGCGACCTGCAGCGTATAGCGCTTGCCGTCCATATCCTTGCCTTTGGGGGCAACCGCCTTAAAGCTTTCCGGCGCACCGGCCAGAGCACTTTCATCATAAATCTTCATGCGGATGGCAGCGTGAGGACAGATAAAGGAGCAGATACCGCACTGGATACAGAGGTCTTCATCCCACACCGGAATGTTAACTGCGATATTGCGTTTTTCAATTTTAGCGGTACCGGTCGGGAAAGTCCCGTCGGTCGGCATTGCCGACATGGGCAGCTCATGGCCGACACCGTCAATGATCGGACCAAGGGTCGACTTGATCATACCGGAGTAACTGTCCCACTTGCCGGTCTGCATCTCGATACTGCTGTCGGCAGACGCCGGCACACTGACCTCAAAAATGTTCTCGAGAGCAGCATCTACACCCTGCTTGTTCATTGCCAGCACCTTCTCGCCGGCTTTGGCGTAGGTTTTATCGATGGCGTCCTTGATCTGCGCAACCGCCTGGGTTTCCGGAATAATACCGGAGATCTTGAAGAAGGCAGTCTGCATGATAACATTGATACGTGCACCGAGACCGATTTTCTCGCCAAGATGGATACCATCAATAACAAAGAACTTGAGCTTCTTGTCGATGATGCGCTGCTGCACCTTTTTCGGCAGCTTGCCCCAGACCTCGTCCTTGCTGTAAGGCGCGTTCAGCAGGAAGGTTGCACCCTCTTTGGCATTTTTCAGCATGTCGTACTTCTCCAGGAAGGAGAAATTGTGACAGGCAATAAAGTCGGCCTGGGTGATCAGGTAAGTGCTCTTGATCTCGTTT
>JAWLDI010000083.1:0-10833 GCA_041686715.1 Pelovirga sp. | reverse complement strand
CTGTAAGACTGCCGAGCGTTCCGGTTTTTCTGCCATTGTCCCGGCGGATAGCGGCAATCTGTTGCACCAGGTCAACCATCGCTTCAATATCAGCCATCTCCTCGGAAGGCAGCCCGACCAAAAAGTACAGCTTCAGATGCCGGATACCACCAGCACAAAGCAACTGCACCGCGGAAAGGATCTGCTCCTCACTGAGCCCCTTGTTAATCACATTGCGCAGGCGCTGGCTGCCTGCCTCCGGAGCAATAGCAACGGTCGCATGACCGGCCTGCCTGAGCAGAGCCACCGCATCGGCATCAATAGCATCGAGTCGCAGGCTGGCCACAGCGATCTCAGCTTTTCTGGCGATAATCTCCTGTTGCAAGGGCTGAAAGTCAGAATAATCGGCGACGGCAGCAGCGACCAGTCCGATTCGATTGCGGCGACATAATCCCTCGTCAACCTGGCCCAGAAGATTTTCCAGACTACGTTCCCGCGGTGGCAGATATACAAAACCAGCGGCACAGAAGCGACACCCCCGTGAACAACCGCGCGACACTTCGATCAACGACATGCGCCCGAACTCTGCTTCATCAGACTCTATGTAGGTGCGACTGGCAGAGCTGTCGAGGTGCCGGAGGTACTGACGCTTAATCCTTTTCGGTACCGCCGCACTGCAGTGGTAAATCACACCGGTGGCGGTATAACGCGGCTGATACAATGACGGGATGTAAATTCCCGGTATCTTAACCAGCTCCGAGTACAACGTACTTCTGTCAGCAAACTGCCTGAATAACACATCCAGCAAAGAAGGCAAAATCGGCTCCGCTTCACCAACAGCAACCAGGTCGACGATGTCGGCCAGAGGTTCGGGATTGATAAAAGCGCAGACACCGCCCAGCAATACCAGCGGATCATCGGGATGGCGATCTTTTGCAAACAGGGGAATCTTCCCGGCCGTAAATATTTCCGGCAGATGCAGATAATCATTTTCAAAGGATATTGACAGGGCGATCAGGTCGAAGGCGCTTAATGGGCGGCCGGATTCAACCGAAAGTAGAGGTTCGGAAGATCCGTTTTGTCTTACCTCCGGCACAAAAAAACGTTCACAGAGACAGTCTTCACGCTGATTGATAAGATGATAAACTGTCTGGAAACCAAGGTTCCCCATCCCCTGCCGGTAACCGTTCGGGTAGACCAGGGCCACCCGATAACGAGTCTGTTTCCAGGAGTGATAACTGGCCCCCGTTTCCGAGGTATGTCGCAACTTATCCGGCATCGTCATCCCGCAGTAACAGGCTTATCCAACATTATAATGAGCAGGTGCAATCCCGTAACATCTGGTCGGGGACATCTACAACCATAGACACGACCAGAGTACACCATAAGACAAAAAAAGGGCCATACAAGATGGCCCTGGACGAGGGAGTCGTCGGGATATTATTACAAGGTACAGAAACGCTGTACATCCGCCGGGCGGAGAACCGGCATACATCACATCGTGGCAGCACAACAAGCTGTTGCGCAAATTTGTCAAATCAGACAGATATCGTCATGAAGACATAGCTGACCCTTACCGGCGCATCATCACCACAGCACTGATTGGACCTGAAATGAATGCCCGGCACATCAGGTAAAGCAGATCCGGCATCGGTCTACAACAGGATTTCACCTGTCTGAACAGAACGTCAGTTAAAGGTCTTCATCAGTCAACCCGGCGACGCAAGAAAGTTGGTATGTCAAATTGTTCATCATCAACAAAGAGATCACGGTTCTGACTCGGCAGATCGCGACTGCGGCGACCATGTACATCATTCTGCTGATTGCGGATATGGGTCGGCACATCAAGTTCACGTTTGTGTTTTACGACCGGAGGAATGTAGGGGCTGCGCTGTACTTCAGCCAACTCATCGGTCGTTGCCTCTTGCTTGAATTCTTCACCAAAGCCCGTAGCAATGGCGGTTATCTTGATTTTTTCACCCAGGCTCTCATCAATCACCAGACCGACAATAATGTTGGCATCTTCGTGAACCTTTTCGTGGATGATGGTTGATGCCTCTTCAAATTCTTCCATGGTCAGACTGGACGATCCGGAAATATTCACCAAAACCCCCATGGCACCGGAAATGTCGACTTCTTCAAGAAGGGGGCTGCTGATAGCGTTATAGGCGGCTTCGGCAGCACGGCGCTCGCCGTCAGCAACACCGATGCCCATCATCGCCATACCACGATTACTCATTACTGTGCGCACATCGGCAAAGTCGACATTAATCAGACCTTCAGTAATGATCAGGTCGGATATTCCCTGCACGGCCTGCCGCAGAACGTCATCCGCCGGTTTAAAGGCGTCGAGGATACTCATATTTTTTCCTGCCAGACCAAGCAGTCGATCATTAGGAACCACAACCAGCGAATCGACAACCTCACGTAATTCTGCAATACCGCTATCCGCCCTGGCCATGCGCTGCTTACCTTCACGGGTGAACGGCTTGGTGACCACTCCAACCGTCAAAGCCCCGGCGGCCCTTGCTGCATTAGCAATAATCGGTGCGGCTCCGGTCCCGGTACCACCACCCATACCCGCAGCGATAAAAATCATATCGGCGCCGGCGAACAATTCTTCCAGTCGCTTGACATCCTCCTCGGCGGCCTGGCGACCAATCTCCGGATTAGCCCCGGCACCAAGGCCCTTGGTCAGGTTGCCACCAAGCTGGATTTTCATCGGCGCATCACTACGCCGAAGAGCCTGGGCATCGGTGTTGGCCACGAGGAAATCCACCCCCTCGACATGATTGTGGATCATGGTGTTGACGGCATTACCGCCACCGCCACCGACGCCGATGACTTTAATTTTTGCTGCCTGGTCCAGATTTTCCTCAAACTGAAACATGACTCCCTCTTGTGTAGGCATGACTGCCCTCCCTCAAGCTGCGTTCCCGCTCACTCCGCGATCACAGGAACTGGTTATATTATACTATGCGTAAGTTACCAAAATTTAGCTTATTTTACAAGTAATTATTATATAATTATTCATCAAAAAAAGTCGCTGAACATCTCTTTCATCCGTTTCGAAACACGCTCAAACATGTTGTCTTCACCCACCTTGAATTTCTGCGCCTGACTGTTCATGCTGCCGTACTTGACCAGGCCCACCCCGGACGCGTAAATGGGAGAATTTACGACATCAACCAGCCCACCTATTTCTATCGGGGTGCCGCGACGCACGGGGAGATTAAAAATCTGCTCCGCCAGCTCCGGCATTCCCGGCAGGATGGCCGTTCCTCCGGTCAGCACAACGCCTGATGCAACCAACTCATCGTATCCACTCTTGATAATTTCCCGATTGATCAGAGAGAACATTTCCTCAACCCGTGGCTCGAGAATTTCAGCAAGCAACTGCCGTGACAGAATCCGCGGCTCCCGGCCACCGACAGAAGGAACCTCAATAGTTTCATCTTTCCCGACCATTGAGGTCAGGCAGCATCCGTAGGCTTGTTTGATTTTTTCTGCTTCTGCCATGGGAGTTCTAAGTCCCACGGCAATATCATTGGTGAGATGGTCCCCGCCAATAGACAGGACCGAGGTGTGCTTGATCGCGCCCTCGGAATAGAGGGCGATATCAGCAGTTCCGCCGCCGATATCAACCAGCGCCACCCCGAGCTCCTTCTCATCCGCTGACAGGACGGCTTCACTGCTGGCAAGCTGCTCCAGGACAATATCAGCAACATCAACGCCGGCCCGGTTGCAACTTTTGATAATGTTCTGGGCACTGGCTACCGCTCCGGTGACAATGTGGACCTTGGCCTCCAGTCTTACCCCGCTCATTCCCAGGGGTTCACGGATGCCATCCTGATCATCAATAATGAATTCCTGTGGTAGAATGTGAAGCACTTCGCGATCCATCGGAATGGCAATCGCTTTAGCAGCATCAATGACCCGCTGCAGATCCTCACTGGTTACTTCGCGATTCTTGATGGCGATCACGCCCTGTGAATTCATGCCGCGGATATGCCCACCGGCAATGCCGGTAAAGACCGATTTAATCTCACAGCCCGCCATCAGTTCTGCTTCGCGGATGGCCTTACGGATGGCCGCAACCGTCGATTCAATATTGATCACTACCCCTTTACGCATACCCCGTGACGGGCTGGTACCGATACCCACCACTTCCAGGCCGTCGTCAGCCATATGACCAACAATACAGCAGATTTTTGTGGTACCAATATCCAGTCCAACTATCAAATTATCTGTTTTTTTACTCATGACACCCCCTTGGTATCAGCTTTTGGCCGATTTTTCCGGCCGTTCAATGCGTACAATGACTTTTTCGTCAACATTCAAATCGATATAATCAAGCATCTTCATCTTAGGTCGGAGCAATGTGTAAATATGCTCCAGGCGATCCAGTTTTTCGCCGTACTGATCGTAACCGAGCTTTATTTTTACCCCGTTTTTAGCAGTGTAGACCGATAAGCCGCCGGCGGTTTCCCGGTGCACTTCAGCCACATTGTGCAGTCCGAATGTTTGGCGTTGCTCAAGATCCATGATCAGCCCGACAATCTGCTGCAACTCCTCATGGTCCTGCTGGGCGCCCCGCTCCAGGCGCTCCCGGTCAAAACCGGTGACAACCGGAAAATCGAGATTATCCGTAGTGTCCAGCACTTTAAAAACCACGGCATCCTCATCGAGATAGTAGAGATAATCCAGGTTGACAATCGCCAGTGGCTTTCGTTCAACCACCATGATACGAACCTGGCGCGGGAAAATTCGCTGGATCCGGGCCTCCCTGATCCACGGATTTTCTGCAATTTTGCGACCGATCAGATCAAGATCAAGACTGAATATCGACATTCCCGGTTGGACATCCGACAGTGCGACCAGGGTCTGATCGCACAGACGCTGATTCCCTTCAACACGGATCGTTTCAATCCGGAACTGATCTGACGCCATCAGCAATTGCACCAGAAAAAAGCTTCCAGCTGTCACGACAGCAACACTGAACAGGCCGACACCGACACGCAGACCACGGTGCAACAGGTAACGAACATTCAGCGGCTTGCGCTGCTTTTTGCGCCGATTGCTGCGAAGCTTTTTATTGCTGTTGTTCCGTTTTAAATCTCGCATCCACAGACCCTGTTTCGTTTCCGGATGGCCACTATTTATTCAGCCCGGCATCAAGCAGCATCATTTCTACCAGCTGTGCAAAGCTGATATCGACCGCTTCAGCAGCTTTTGGCAGCAGGCTGGTTGCTGTCATGCCGGGAATCGTATTGACCTCAATACAGAAATATTCCCCAGCCGACAGCATGAAATCTACGCGCGCGGCCCCTCGACAGCCAAGAGCACGACAGGCACGCCGGGCAGCAGTTTGAATCTGTTCTGCAATCGACTGTTCCAGCGGTGCGGGAACCAGATAACGGGTACTGTCGCTGGCGTATTTAGCCTGGTAGTCGTAAAATCCACCCGCTGGAACGATCTGGATCACCGGCAACGCGCGATCATTGACCACCGCTACCGTCAACTCATCACCATCGATGTAATCCTCTACCAGCACAGGACCGTTAAGCCTGCTTGCCGCCATGATCCCGGCTTCAAGTTCGTCCGGTTGGCGGGCAATGGTGATGCCGATGGTAGAGCCCTCACAAGCAGGCTTGACCACCGCAGGCAAGTGCCGACAACGCTTCAACAGGTCGGTCACGGTCTCATCCGCCCTGACATAATCAAAACCGGGGGTCGGCAACTCGTGGTAAAGCAGCAGCTGCTTGGTGACGACCTTGTTCATTGCCATGCTTGATGCCAGCACGCCACTACCGGTATAGGGTATCTGCATCACCTCTAACAGTCCCTGTACCATACCGTCCTCCCCGCCCTGACCGTGCAGTGCAACAAAAGCCACGTCAATCCCGGCAGCAAGGATCTGTTGGGGCAATCTTCGCTCCGGATCAATCATGACAGCGTTGTATCCCGATGCGGTCAGGGCTTGCCAGACCGCGTTTCCGGTCCGCAACGACACATCACGTTCAGCGGACCAGCCACCGGCCAGCACACCGATGGTCTTTTGTCGCAGCTGCTCAGTAGTCCACTCACTCATCAGGCAGACTCCTCTGGATGCAACGCTGCCGCTACCAGATCACAAATCTGGTTGACATTGCCCGCGCCCAGCGTGATCACCATGTCACCGGGCTCTACCAACGCAATGACCCGTTGTGCGGCCATCTCGAGGGTCGGGCAATAGTCAACAGCCTTGTGCCCATGGTCAACAATACCGGCAACCAACGCCTCACTGTCGGCACCCTCACGTGCATCTTCGCCGGCGGCGTATACATCTGTAAGAATCAGGACATCAGCATCATAAAACGCAGTCAGAAAATCGTTGAACAAGGCTTCAGTCCGGCTGTAGCGATGAGGCTGGAAAATGGCAATGACCCGCTTGCCCCAATCATTTTTGGCCGCGGCCAGGGTTGCCTTGATTTCTTCAGGATGATGACCGTAATCGTCGATCACCATGATATCGCTGATGGTGTGGCGTACTTCAAAGCGCCGTTGTAATCCGCCGAAACGGCGAAAACCTCCGGCGATGGCAGCAAAAGGAACTTCCAGTTCATGGGCTACCGCCACAACCGCCAGGGCATTCAGAACGTTGTGCCGACCGGGCATGGCGAAGGATAGTCGCCCGAGTTCCTGCCCCTGATAGAATGCAGTAAAGGTCGTCTGACCCTTGGATTGCTGGATATCCTGCGCATAGAAATCGGCCTGGCTGCTGAACCCGTAGGTCGAGTAGCGCTTTTTCACATCGGGCAGAATTGCCTGGATATTCCGGTCTTCGAGGCACAGGATAGCGCGGCCATAAAAAGGAACCTTGTTGATAAAATCGACAAAAATCTGCTTGATTTCAGCTATCCCCGAATAGTAATCAAGATGGTCAACATCAATATTGGTGACCACGGCAATGGTTGGCGTCAACAGCATGAAAGAGCCATCGGACTCGTCTGCCTCGGCCACCAGAAATTTTCCGCGCCCCAATTTGGCGTTGGAACCGAATGCGTCCAGCCGCCCCCCAATCACCGCTGTTGGATCGATTCCGGCATGATGTAAAACCACTGACGTCATACTGGTAGTCGTCGTTTTGCCATGGGTACCGGCAATCGCAATGCCATACTTCATTCGCATCAGCTCTGCCAGCATTTCGGCGCGAGGGATTACTGCGATATGCCGGCGATGGGCCTCCTCAACCTCCGGATTATCTGCCTTGACCGCTGTTGACGTTACCACCACATCAACATCAACAAGGTTCTCGGCACGATGTCCGATAACAACCTCGCCGCCCAGCCCTGCCAGCCTGCGGGTCGTCTCGGTATCACGCAGGTCTGATCCGGACACCCGGTATTCCAGGTTCAGCAACAATTCAGCGATACCACTCATGCCGATACCGCCGATACCGACGAAGTGAATTTTGCGGATCCGCCCGTACATCAGCTCACCTCCGCTGTAATAGATTTGCCCACCAAGGTCCGGCACTCGGCCAGAATCTTTTCGGCGGCGTCAGGACGGGCAATGGAACGGCCGCGCTGCGCCATCAGTTGTAACTGGTCACGATCTGCCAGGAGAATCCGCAATTCCGTTGCCAGCCGGAATCCGCTCAAGTCCCTCTGCTGCAAAACCACTGCAGCACCCGCATGCTCCAGGGCACGGGCGTTAGCATCTTGATGACCACCGGCAGCATGAGGAAAGGGAATCAGGATAGCCGGCCGGCCACAGACCGTCAGCTCCGCCAGTGAAGTCGCCCCGGCACGACAGATAACCAGGGAGGATAAAGCATAAGCCTCAGCCATATCATCGATAAAAGGTACAACACAGACACGATTATACCCGGCAGCGTCATAGGCCTCTTTCACTCTGGCAAAATCCTCCTCACCGGTCTGGTGTAAAATCTGCGGGGGCTGCGGCCACTTTAACAGTTCAGACAGGCAGTCCATCATGGCTTCATTGATAGCCCGGGCACCGCGACTGCCACCAAAAACCAGCACCCGCCCCGGTACCGGCAATTCCTCTGCTATGCGGTCAAGACCCTGGCGCAGTGGATTTCCTGTCAATCGGGCCTTGTTCCGCTGAAAATAAGGCAGGGTATCCGCATAAGAAACACATATCAGGGCGGCCCCCCTGGCCAACAACTTGTTGCTCAGACCCGGAATGACATTCTGCTCATGAAGCAGATAGGGGGTATGAAATAATTTTGCCGCCAACAATACGGGCACTGACACATAGCCTCCAAACCCTACGACCAGATCAGGCTTGAATTGCCTCATGATGCGCAGCGCCTGAAACAGGCTACGGAGCAGCTTCGGAAGAATCTCCAGCTTGCCACGCCAGCCACGGCCGATCACCCCGACCATATCGATCACCTCAAGAGGCAGTTCCAGCTGCGGTAACAAACGATACTCAATTCCACGACGTGTGCCGACAAACAACACCTCGGCGTTCACATCTCGTCTCAGCAGCAATTGTCCCAGCGCAACAGCCGGGAAAAGGTGCCCACCGGTACCGCCTCCAGCCACTAACATTCTCATGATGGCCTCTTTAATTGGCTGGAAATATTAAGCAAAATACCGACAGCGAGAAGACTTGTGAGCAGACTGGTGCCGCCATAGGAGATAAACGGCAAAGTCAATCCCTTAGTCGGCAACAACCCCATACAGACAGCCATATTAACGAAAGCCTCAAGCCCGAGCAGCAGACTGAGACCGAACGCGAGATTGCGGCCGAAAGGCTCTTCGCATTGCAGCGCAATACGGATACCACTTAACACCAGCAGCAGGAATAACGCCGCCACCACCAGAACCCCGATCATTCCCAGTTCTTCGCCAATCACCGAAAAAATAAAATCAGTATGGGCTTCCGGCAGATAAAATAATTTTTGCTGACCGACGCCAAGTCCTTCGCCACGGATTCCACCCTTGCCAAAAGCCACTAGACTCTGAATGATCTGAAAGCCACTGTCGTAAGGATCAGTCCAGGGATCAATAAACGCCATGATCCGCCGGCGCCGGTAATCAGAGCTCATCACCAGGAAATAGAGTACCGGCAGCGACATCAGGATGGTCGGCAGAATATACAACCAGCGCACCCCGGCGACAATCAGCATCACCAGCGCTACTCCGGCGACAATCATGGCACTGCCAAGGTCAGGTTGCTGGAGCAGTAAAAACAACAGCACTCCTAACACAATCATATAGGGCAGATAGCCCTTGGCCAGTGATCTGACTTTCTCTTTTTTTCGTGTCAGCGAATGGGCGAGGTAAAGCACCAGCGTCAACTTCACCAGCTCAGCCGGCTGCAGCGTCAACCCGGGCAAACGCAGCCAGCGTACCGCGCCACCTACCTTGACCCCCATGCCGGGAACCAACAACAGTGCCAGCAGGGCAATACTCACCAGCAGGCTGAATACCGCCAACCGGCGCCAGTTTTCATAGTTGAAATAGGTTGCCAGACAGAGAACGCTGAAGCCTGCGAGGATATAGACCGCCTGCCGCTTGAGAAAATAAAACCCGTCACCGAAGCGCTCCGTCGCCATGATAGCAGATGAAGAATACACCATGACAATACCGATACAGGTGAGAGTAACGGTCATCAGCAAGAGGCTGGTGTCAATATTGCGTTGCAGGGTCATGGCGCTTCTCCTGTTTGCACAAGATCAGTTACCAGCGACGCAAACACGGCTCCGCGATGTTCATAATCGGTAAACATATCGAAGCTCGAACAGGCCGGCGACAGCAGCACGGCCCCCTGGCTTGCAGTCACTTTATATGCGATTACAACGGCCTCCTGCATACTGTCGGCACTGTGAATTTCACAGCAACCTGCCAGGGCGGCACGCATTGTCCGGCGCGCTTCACCTATCAGAATCAGATGATTGACCTTTTGCTCCAATAGTGGTCGTAAGGGGGCATAGTCTCCGCCCTTGTCTTTGCCGCCGGCAATCAGCGTTACCGGGCAGCTGAGACCGGCCAGGCTTTTCAACACACTGCCGACATTAGTCCCCTTGGAATCGTTGTACCAGTTCACGCCATCCAGGGTTCGCACCAATTGCATCCTGTGGGGCAACCCGGCAAAGGTGCAGATTGCCGGCCAGGCGGTCTCACCCGGACAACCCTGCACCAGTGCGGTGGTCAGGGCTGCCATGGCATTCTCCACATTGTGTTCCCCGGATAGCCGCAATCCTGTCAGCGAAAAATTGGCACTGGCTCCGTTCCACTGCCATATCAGTTGCTGTGCTTTTCGTGTCAGTCCGTCAACCGGTTTGCCGGCCGCCGAAAACCAGACCTTGGTGGCCTGAATGTTTTTACACAGATCGACCACAGCCGGGTCATCTGCATTGAGTACCGCCACATCGGCGGCAGTCATGTTATTGAAAAGATTACGCTTAGCGGCATAGTAAGATTCCAGATCAGGATAGCGATCAAGATGATCGGGACTTAAGTTAAGCAAAACGGCGATCTGCGGATGAAAAGTATTGATCGTTTCCAGCTGAAAAGAAGACAACTCAACAACCACGATGTCATCCTGCTGCCCGACGGCATCAATGACGGGGGTACCCAGATTGCCGCCGACAAACACCTTTTTTCCCCAGGCTGTTAAAGCTACGCCGATCAGGCTGGTGGTAGTCGACTTGCCATTGGTACCGGTGACAGCAATGATCGGCACCCTGATTTCACGTCCGGCCAATTCGACTTCTCCAAATACTGGAATGCCGCAGGTAATGGCTCGTTGTACCGCCGCACTGCTCAGTGGAACACCAGGACTCAGTGCCACCAGGTCCGCTTTGTCAAAGAGGGACAGATCGTGCCCACCCAGATT
>JAWLDI010000082.1:0-10871 GCA_041686715.1 Pelovirga sp. | reverse complement strand
TTGTGCCCCTTTACCTGCATGGTGATCAGCTGCGGTTCGGGCAGATCTGGCAGAACCTGATCGAAAATGCCGTCAAGTACATGGGGGACCAGCCCCGTCCATCTATCGAGATTGGTGTCGAAGAGAGGGAGAAAGACATCGTTTTTTATGTGCGTGATAACGGTGTCGGTATTGCTGCGGACCAGCAGCAGCTTATTTTCGGCATGTTTTCCCAACTCCACAAGGGTAACGACGGTATCGGCCTGGGCCTGGCGCTGGTGAAAAAGATTGTTGAAAGTTACCAGGGACAGCTCTGGGTCGAATCAGCAGGTGTAGGGCAGGGCAGTTGTTTCTGTTTTACCCTGCCGGCGGCGGTCAGGCGTGAAGAGAAACAGACTGTGACCTCCTGAGAGGGGGAAGAGAGTGATGACTATTTATACCAACAGTATTTCCGTCAGAATGGCAGGTGTAACAGTCCTGTTACTGGCACTGTTTGTTCTGGTGTTTACGTTGCGAACGGATTTGCGGGCAGCTGACCGGGCGACGGAGCTGTCCGGAAAAACCTTCCGAGTAGCCGTGTTGGGCGATTTCCCCCCTCTGTATATGCAAGACAGCCAGGGGCAACCCACGGGGTTTGCCATTGAACTGCTTGAGACGCTGGCCGCAGAAGCCGGCTTTTCCATTGAATATATTGTGACCGAGAACTGGGGCACGGCTGCCCAGCTTATCCGGGATGGGGAGGCTGATTTTGTGCCGGGCTTCGGTATCAATGATTACCGCCTGACCGAATTTGACTTTACTGTGCCGATGGAGAGTATTCCTGTGCGCGCCTTTGTCAAGAAAGATGACCGGCGCATCGGCACAATAGCGGACCTGGCCAATGACAGGTTCCGTACCGCGGTTATCGACGAGGGTGCCGCTCATGTCGAGTTGAGGCGGCGTGGCGGCTACAAGCTGGAACTGGAACAGAATGTTGATGAGGGGCTGAATGCGCTGCTCGCCGGGAATGTTGACGCTTTTATTTTTCCTGAACCGGTGTTGCTGCAGAAATTGCGCTCCATGGGGTTGGAGGATTTTGTTGATGTTGTCGATGAGCCCTTGTTTGTCCTTAAACGGGGCTATATGTTTCGCCCCGGCGATCGGTATCTGGAGAGCTTTAACCGGCGGCTGGAAGAGCTGGTTCAATCGCCTTACTACCCGGAACTGCTGAAAAAATGGTACGGCGAACCGGCCCCTTTCTGGACGGTGCAAAAGGTCGTTGTCTATATGCTCGTGTTCGCGGCGGGGCTGACTGTTCTGCTGGTGATATGGAAAAACTACTCAGTCAGGCTGGTGAACAAAAGGCTCAGGCGCAGTGAAAAGCACCTGGCTGCCAGGAACCGCGAGCTGGAACAACTGGTTTATGTCGCTTCCCATGATCTGCGCTCGCCCCTGGTGAATGTGGACGGTTTCAGCCGCGAGCTCGATTTTGTTCTAAAAGAAATCGGTGTTCTGCTCGATAAGGATGAGGTAGATCAGCAGATGCTCGAAAGGTTGCTGCGAACTGAATTTCCGGATATGCAGCAATCCTTGGAGCGCATCCGTGGCAGTGCGCGACAGATGGATATCCTTATCAAGGGGCTGCTGAAACTGTCGCGTTCGGTGCGGGTCAAGCTGGAGATTCAACCGATCGACATGAACAAGCTGATGCATGAGCTGGTGGAATCTTTTGCCTATCGTCTCAAAGAGACCGGCATGGAGTTGACGGTTGAAACACTACCGCCCTGCCGCGGTGATGCGCCCCAGATCACCCGGGTATTTGCCAACCTGGTTGACAATGCCATCAAATACCGCGATAACAGCCGGCAGGGAAAGATCAATATTTCCGCTACACTTAACAAAGAATGGGCCATCTACCGGGTGGCGGACAACGGCATCGGCATTGCGGAAAATCACCAGGCCAATATTTTTGAATTGTTTCACCGCCTGAATCCCGCTGATGGAGAGGGCGAAGGACTTGGATTGACGGCGGTCAAGCAGATTCTCGGCCGCCTCGACGCGGACATAACGGTTGAATCGCAGCCGGGCGTCGGCAGCGTGTTTATCATCAAGCTGCCGGCAATCAGAACGAAAAGGCAAAGGACATGACAAGTCCATACTATGGAGACAACAACATGAACCAGGAAGTTATTATTCTGATCGCTGAGGACGATGAGGGGCATGCCCTGCTGATTCGTAAAAACCTGACCAGGGCGGGTATCACCAACAGGATCATTCATTTCAAGGATGGCCAGGAGGTCGTTGATTTTCTTTTTTGTCAGGGTGAAGGTCCGCACCGGCAGTCGGGGCAAGCTTACGTGCTGTTGCTCGACATTCGCATGCCGAAACTGGGCGGAGTTGAGGTGTTGGAACAACTCAAGGCCGACCCGGAACTGCGCAAGATTCCGGTGGTCATGATTACCACCACCGACGATCCACGTGAGGTGGATCGCTGTCACCAGCTAGGGTGCAGTAATTACATTACCAAGCCGGTGGAATACGAAGGTTTTGTCAATGCTATTCGCCAACTGGGGCTGTTTCTGGCGGTGGTACAGGTGCCGCGGATCAACGGTATCCATTGATAACCGCGCGAGGGGGGTGTGCCTGTCTAGCTACCTGTTCGCCGATTTCAGTTGATCGGATATCCGTGTTGCTCCAGTTACGTCAGCGAGTTTCCGTCCGGAAACGGTTGTTTTTCGCCGTGGCGACGTCAATCTGCGGTCTTATTTGTGCGGCGTACATCTCATCTTTTTTCAATATAAGTTGATATTTTTAAATTTTTGTTGATACCAATAAAAAGTTGTTAATTTCCGTACAGTTACCCGATTTTATCACAACCCCTTTCAATTTTTGTTGATATCCGATACCCGTCTTTCTTCCTTCCGTTTGTTGAAAGTTTAGGAAATACAGCCTGTTACGCTTGCTTTTCGGTTTGGCATCAACTTTGCTCTAAAAAAGTCCGTATATTGCGTCTAAGATGAAGAGCAAGGCGGACTATGAAGAGAAATATCCTCGTTTACGAACCCTGTATCAGCAACGTGCCCAATATCGCTTTTGTCCTGAGTGTGGGTCAGTTCGGCTGTACTCACGCGCGAACGGCGGAAGAAGCAATCAACTGGTTGGAGGCAGTACGGCTCAAGGTGATCAGTTTCGACCTGGTGCTGGTCAGTTCCTTCTCCGGAGAAAAGCTTGAGGCCAGTTTTCTTGATGAGTTGTCGGCGGTTGAACTCCCGGTAGTGTTTTTGCAGCAGGATGCTGATAGCGGCCAACCGGCTGCCGAGATCAAACAGACGCTGTGTCACCCGGATGATCTGCTTGATGTGCTCAAATACCAGTTGAATTGACATCGTTCAATGCCGTTATTGGCCGGCGTTGGGTCACCTTGACAGAGCGTCGAATATCAAGATCACTTAAAAAGAGAAGCCAGATGACAAAAAATGAAACAACCCTGACCAAAAGCCATGCCAGTGAGAATTCAGCAGAGCATTCTCTGGCCCACGTCTGCGAGGCATTAACGGATGTGGTCAGCTGCTCAGAGGATGATTTTATTGCCCTGGGAATGAACTTGCAGCAGGTGCAGATGAAATCGTCGGCATCGCGCAACAACATAGCCGGTGTCATGGCCCTGTTTCAGGGGGAGGGGGACAGTGATGTTCTGCAGCAGATTACTGAGTACGTGCAACGCAGTCAGGAGCAGACAGCGAGTGCCCAACAGACCGCTGCTGATCTGTGTGAGCGCCTGGCAAAAATGGTGGCGCTCATTGATACCCTCAGCCGGAAAAGTGAGGCCCTTGAGCGATCCGGGCTTTTTTTGCGGGTTATCGGCCTCAATACCGGCATCGAGTGCTCACGTTACAGCCAACTGGAGGCCATCTTCAAGGTTGTTGCCAGGGAAACTATCGATCTGTCCGAGCGGGTGCGCACCGTCACCGGGTTGCTGCTTGACAAGGCGTCCACCTCCCGCCAGGAGCAGACCCGCACCCTGGACCAGGCGCGCGGCAGCATCAGTGACCTGGAACAGCTGGCCGCCGGTACCCGGAACATCACCCGGACAGCGCTGGAAAAAGTGGGCCAGCTGATTGATTATTCCGTTGCCATGGTCAACAAGGCCGAGCAGACGGCCGTCAGTGTCACAACGGAAATCAACCGGGTGGTTGTGGGGATTCAGTTTCATGACAATCTGCGTCAGCGTATCGAACACATTACCGCGGCCCTGCTGGAAACGGCTGAGCCGGCGGCGGATGACATCGATCAGAACCGTCTGTGCCATATCTACCTGTCGATGGATTTACAGAAGAGCCAGCTTGACAATCTGATTGATGAACTTGATGAACTCTATACCACCCAGTCACGGGCTCTGGGCAATATTATCGATGAAGTCGCTGCCCTTGAAACACGACTGCAGGAGATTGCAGCAGGGCAATCCCTCAGCCACAGTGTCGATAATCCCCTTACGGCACTGCAGCAGGGGATCACCGCGCTGCAGGGGCTTAACAATGACAGCACCCGGCTCGGCACCAATATCCGCGCCAGTGCGGCCCGCGCTGAGCAGATCGCCGATGATATGCAACAGGCCATTCAAGAAACCTTTTCGCTGACCATTCATATCAAGATGAATGCGCTCAATGCCATCATCAAGGCAGCAAAGTCCGGACATTACGGTATGGCGTTGCAGGTGCTGGCACAGAGCATGGTGGATGTTTCCAACGATACCCGCGGGCTGGCGGATGCGTTTGAAGAGTTGATTGCCGAGCTCCAGCAGCTGGCCCGTGGTGAAGACGACGGTGACCAGTCACAGGTGGACATGCCGGGAGCGGCGCAGGAATTTGACAGCGAACGGATGCAGCAGGTGTTTACCGACTTCCATACGCAGCTGCACAAGGTCAGAAACGAGTGTGCTGAACTGGCGCAGGGGCTTTCCCGCGAACTGCAGAAGTTGCGCTTTATTCCCGATTTGAAAACAGCACTGCAGCAGGCCACCGATCTGCTCACGGAACAGATGGAGGCCCTGCCGGAACTGGATCAGGATCTGCTCGCCGAACAGCGTAAGGATTTCGGCGGTGATATCCACGCCCGCTATACCATGGAAAAGGAACGCAGCATCCATAACCGGATCAGGCAGGGGGGCACTATTGTCGCTGCCGGTACTGCGGCCGGCGGTGACGATGAACTGTCTGCCGCTCCCGCAGCACCTGAAGCGCAGATCGATTTGTGGGGAGATGACCCGCAAGAAGATCAGCCTTCCACAAACGCTGAAACAGACACCGCTGCGGCAGATAACATCGATCTATGGGAAACGGAAGCACCGTCGGCAACCAACACTGTGGACTTGTGGGATGCCCCCGAGGCTCCGGTTGACCATGTTGATACCTCCAGTGATGATTCCATAGCAATCTGGGACGAAGCTCCGGCGGCGCCCCGAAGTGATCAGAAAAATCAGGAAGACAGGGAGGATCACGAAGAACAGCAAGACCAGGAAGATGAACCACAAAGCGCAGATGCCGCGAAGAAAAACCGCACTGATGAGGATTTTGGCGACAACGTCGAGTTGTTTTAGCACAGTAAGCAGTTGAGGAGGTTTTATGGCAACAATTCTTACAGTAGATGATTCCAAAAGTATCCGGCAGATGGTGACATTTACCCTGCAGCAGGCCGGTCACGATGTGATCGAGGCGGAAGATGGTCAGGATGCGCTGAACAAGCTGACAGGCGATATCAAGATGGTGCTGACCGATTTGAATATGCCCAACATGAACGGCATCGAACTGATCAAGGCAATCCGCGCCAATACCGCCTACAAATTTCTGCCGGTGATCATGCTGACCACGGAGAGTCAGGATGACATCAAGCAGCAGGGGCGCGCTGCCGGAGCTACCGGCTGGATTGTCAAGCCTTTTAACCCCGATCAGCTCCTTGGCGTGGTCGGGAAAGTCCTCAAGTAGTGCCGCTGCAGCCTTGTTCTGATGCTGGTGGCTACCGGCAGAAAGGAATGGTCAATGTTTGAGATTCACAGAGATACGGGTTCTGACGGCGCTCTGGTGTTGCATTTGTCCGGCGCAGCGACTGTAGAGCAGGCGGACACTCTGCGGCAGGCGTTACTGGACACCATAGAACGGGCCGAACAGGAACACCAGCCGCTGCGCATCAGCAGCACGCAGGTGACGGAAATCGACAGCTTTATTCTGCAGATGCTGTGTTCGGCTCACCGAACGGCCGTGGCGCGCCAGGTGGTCATGGCCTGGGAAGGATCCCCGTCAGCAGCGGTGATGGAGGTGATCCGTGGAAACGGTTTTATCCGTCATGCCGGCTGTTCCCTGTGCCCGGACGATCAGCACTGTATGTGGTGCGAAAAATGAGCGAATCCTCAATTGCTAAAGGACGTGATGACCATGCTTGATCAGCAGAAAGATATGTTCAGAGAGGAAGCCGCCGAGTTGCTGACGGAACTGGAAGAATCGCTGCTGGAACTGGAGGAAACTCCCGACGATCAGGAGCTGGTGGCGAAAGTATTCCGGGCTATGCATACCATCAAGGGCTCCGGCGCCATGTTCGGCTTCGACGAGGTGGCCGCTTTTACCCACGAGGTTGAAACGGTCTACGATCTGGTGCGGGGCGGCACCATCCAGGTAACCCAGGATCTGATCAATCTTTCTCTGGCGGCCCGTGACCATATCCGCGGGCTGCTCGATCCGGCCGCTGACCAGGGGGTTGACAGGGCCGCCGGTAACGCCCTGGTCGAGCAGTTCAAGGCTCTGGTGCCGCAGTCGGAGCCGGCTTCAGCGCAGGATAACGGGCCGGGGGAGGAACCGTCAGGCGGTGACGGCGAGAGCTGGACCTACCGCATCCGCGTGAAACTGGCGGAAAATATTGTGTTCAGCGGCACGCGTCCCGACAGCCTGATTCGCGAGCTGGCTGATCTGGGAACCTGTCGCATCGTCGCACAGACGGATACCGTTCCGTTGCTGGAAGATTATGCTCCTGAAAGTCTTTATATCTACTGGGACGTGGTGCTGACCACCGATCGCGGTAGTAATGCCATCAGGGATGTTTTTATTTTCGTCGAGGATGACGTTGAATTGAAGATCGATGTCATCGATGGCGGCGATGACGGCGAGGGCGATGTCAATTACAAGCGCATCGGCGAGATACTTCTCGATCGCGGCGATATTACCAGCGCCGAGCTGGATAAAATTCTCGGGGAGAACAAACCTATCGGGCAGAAGCTCATCGACTCAAGAAATGTTGACCCCGGCAAAATTGAAGTCGCTCTCCATGAACAGGAAATGGTACGGGCATCGCGGACCCAGCGCCAGAGTCAGGAAGCCGCGGCAACAGTACGGGTGCCGGCGGACCGTCTTGATCGTCTGGTTGACCTGGTCGGTGAGATGGTGACTATCCAGTCCCGTATGTCGCAGACCGCTATTGGTCGTGATGATGCCGACCTGATTTCCATTGCTGAAGAGGTGGAACGCCTCACCGACGAATTGCGTGATAATACCTTGAGCCTGCGCATGCTCCCCATCGGCACCACCTTCAGCAAGTTCAAGCGCCTGGTGCGCGATCTCTCCCAGGAACTGGGCAAGGAGATCGAACTGGTTACTTCCGGCGCCGACACCGAACTCGATAAAACCGTTATTGAAAAACTCAACGATCCACTGGTGCACCTGATTCGCAACAGTATTGACCACGGTATCGAAGCACCGCAGATACGTGCCGGCGCCGGCAAAAAACGCCACGGTACTATTCGTCTGGCGGCGATTCATTCCGGGGACAGCGTTATTATCGAAATCGCTGATGATGGTGCCGGTCTAAATCAGGAGCGGATTCGCGCCAAAGCAGTTGAAAAAGGGATTATCGGTGACCAGGACAATTTAAGTCCGCAGGAGCTGTACCAGCTGGTTTTCGCCTCCGGCTTTTCTACCGCCGGTAAAGTAACGGGCGTATCCGGGCGGGGTGTCGGTATGGATGTTGTCCGGCGCGCCATCGAGTCCCTGCGCGGTACTATCACCATCGACAGCAACCCCGGGACCGGTACCACCATCCGCGTACAGATTCCCCTGACTCTGGCAATTATTGAGAGTCTGCTGGTTGCCATCGGTAAGGAACGTTATGTCCTGCCGCTGGCGCTGGTGGAGGAATGTGTCGAGTTAAGACGCAACGATGTCTATGAGGCTCACGGACGCAACCTGGTGCGGGTGCGCGACCAGCTGATTCCTTATCTGCCCTTGCGCCGTACGTTTGCTGTCGGCGGCGACCAGCCTGCTATCGAGCAGGTGGTGATTACCTGTTTTGAAGGGCAGCATATTGGTCTGGTGGTGGATCGAGTGATCGGTGAACATCAGACCGTGATCAAGCCCCTGGGGCGCATCTATCGTGATGCCCAGGGAATTTCCGGCGCCACTATTCTTGGTGATGGCGGTGTCGCCCTGATTCTGGATGTGCCGCAATTGCTCGCCGGGGCCGAAGAAAATGAAGATAGCGATTATTAAATATAAAAAAACTGCCACGAACAGAGAGAAAAAACAGCAGTCAAACAACGACAGGTATCGAAAGGAGGTATCAATGTGAGTGAGGACAGTTTCAACGAAACCAATCAGTATCTGACCTTCAAGCTGGATCAGGAAATCTTCGCCCTGAGCATCGCCAAGGTACGTGAAGTTCTTGACTTCACCGAAATTACCAAGGTGCCCAAGACCCCGGATTTCATGCGTGGGGTGATCAACGTGCGCGGTGGAGTCGTGCCGGTGATGGACCTGCGGGTCAAGTTCGGCATGGAACCGACGCCGCAGACGGTGAATACCTGTATCATCATCGTCGAAATTATCATCGAAGGGGAAAAGACCATCCTTGGTGCCCTCGCCGACCAGGTCGAGGAGGTCCTCGATCTGGACCCTGACCAGATTGAGCCGGCCCCGCGAGTGGGTACCGGTCTGCGGACCGAGTTCATCAAGGGGATGGGCAAGCGCGATGAGCAGTTCATCATTATTCTGGATATTGACCGAGTGTTCAGTAGTGAAGAACTGGCGGCGGTTGCTGTAGAACCGGCTCAGGAATAGAACCCCAAATAATACCGAGGAATGCATCGTTAATTTTTTACGATTGGAGGAGCAAGAGAATGAAAAATCTGAAACTGGGGGTCAAAATTACAAGTGGTTTCGTTGTTGTCGCACTCATTACCCTGATTGTCGGGGTGGTTGGCTGGCGCGGGGTGGATACCCTTAACAATCATCTGACGAATGTCGGCGAAGTGCGGTTGCCGAGTATTGAAAGTCTGTTGATGATGGATGCCGGTGCCGGCAATATCCTTGGGGCTCAGCGTACGCTGCTGAACCCATCTTTGCCACTCGAGGATCGTCAACGCCAGTATGTCAATGTCGAGGAAGCTCGCAAACGCAACCAGGCGGCCATGGATATCTATGCACCCTTGCCACAAACTCCGGAAGAGGAAGTTCTGTGGCGCCAGTTTGTCCCTGTATGGGAGGAGTACCAGCGCCAGAATACGGAATTTTTCCGCATGGCGCGTGAGCTGGAAGCGACCGGTATCCTTGATCCGGTGCGGTTGCGCGCCGACCTGGAGCAGTTTCGCGCTGATCACCATGCCCTGATGGCGGAGGTGATGACCATGCTTCGCACCGGAGAAGCCTTCTCCGGTGGCGATGATCATACTGCCTGCCGCTTTGGCCGCTGGCTGGCGACTTTTGAAACCGACAATCCACGCCTGCGTGAACTGCTGGCCCGGGTCAACACCAATCATGAACCTTTCCATCGTGGTATCGGACAGGCCAGGGAGCGTGTTGAAGGGGGCGACATGGAGGCTGCTGAGTTACTGCTGGCATCCACCATTATCCCCGGTGCTGAAGGCACTTTTGAGGTCTTTGATCAGATGCTGGCCGAAGCTGAACGGGCCGGAGAACTGTATGCGGCGATGGAGCAGCAGGCCATGGGGCCGGCACGACTGGCTTATGATGAGGCTATGGACCTGCTTGGTCAAATTGTTCATATCAATGAGGACGTGGCAAAGACAGCGGTTGCGGAAGCTGGCGTCGATGCCGCCCAGGCGGAAATCATGGCTGCCAGTGGCGCCGTGCTGGGTGTTATCCTGGCCCTGGTTATCGGTTTTGTTTTAGCACGGATGATCTCCCGGCCGATTATCCAGGGGGTCAAGTTTGCTGAAACGGTTGCCGGGGGTGATCTGACCCAGCAACTCGACTTGGATCAGAAGGATGAAATCGGTCAGCTGGCCAAAGCCCTTAACGGCATGGTCGAGCGGTTGTCCAGTGTGGTGGGCGATGTGCGTAGCTCGTCCGATAACGTGGCCTCCGGCTCCCAGCAGTTGTCGGCAAGCTCGGAAGAGATGAGCCAGGGAGCTACTGAGCAGGCCGCGGCCGCTGAGGAAGCCTCCAGCAGTATGGAGCAGATGGCTGCCAATATCCGCCAGAATGCCGATAATGCCATGCAGACGGAAAAAATCGCTGCCAAGAGTTCTGAAGATGCCAAAGAGGGCGGTGAGGCCGTCGATAAGACGGTAGCGGCAATGAAACAGATTGCTGATAAGATTTCGATTGTTGAAGAAATCGCCCGGCAGACCAACCTGCTGGCTCTTAATGCGGCCATCGAAGCGGCTCGCGCCGGTGAACATGGCAAAGGCTTTGCCGTGGTTGCCGCCGAGGTGCGCAAGCTGGCGGAGCGCAGCCAGACCGCAGCGGCAGAAATCAGCGAGCTGTCCGGCTCCAGTGTAGATATTGCCGAGCAGGCCGGCAAGATGCTCGCCCAGATGGTACCCGATATCCAGAAAACCGCTGAACTGGTGCAGGAAATTGCCGCCGCCAGCAAGGAACAGGATGCCGGTGCTGAGCAGGTCAACCAGGCCATTC
>JAWLDI010000081.1:0-10907 GCA_041686715.1 Pelovirga sp. | reverse complement strand
GGGCCACCCAGCCTCACGCTTGCCGCCGTCATGCCCCTGCCGGAAGGGATGCCGGAACTAGCCTTTGCCGGCCTGCTTGGTGGCCACCGTCTCCCCATGGTGCAACCGGAAGGATTGCTGCCGATGCCGGCGCACGCCGATTTTGTCATCTGCGGCACCGTCGATCCCGTACAACTCAAACCCGAAGGCCCTTTCGGTGACCACCTCGGTTATTACAGTCTGGCTCACAATTTTCCGGTGCTCAAGGTAGAGCGCGTCTATCATCGTCCTGATGCCATCTGGCCCTTCACTACCGTCGGACGCCCACCGCAGGAAGATACCAGCTTCGGGGCCTTCATCCATGAGCTCACCGGTGCGCTGATCCCTGCTGTGCTCCCCGGCATCAAGGCGGTCCATGCGGTTGATGCCGCCGGCGTTCATCCGTTGCTGCTGGCCATAGGCAGCGAGCGTTACACCCCCTTTGATCAGACCGATCGCCCCCAGGAACTGCTCACCCAGGCCTGCGCAATCCTGGGACAGGGGCAACTTTCCCTGGCCAAATACCTGATGATTACTGCCGACGACGATCACTGCCTTGATATTGATGACATTCCGGCTTTTTTCCGACACGTGCTTGAGCGCATCGACTGGCGCAACGACCTGCATTTCCACACGACAACTACTATCGATACCCTTGATTACAGTGGCCACGGACTGAATCAGGGATCAAAGGTCGTCATGGCTGCTGCTGGAAAAAAACGGCGCTCCCTGCCGGGACTGATACCGGAAGATATCCACCTGCCGGTCGGCTTTTCCTCTCCGCGCCTGGCGACAGCCGGCGTTTTACTGGTCACCGGACCGCCCTGCACGTCAGGAAAGGGTCAGGACAGTTCCGACCTGCCGGCTTTTTGCAGCCATTACACGGCTGATCACCCGATCAATAACTTTCCATTGATTATCATTGTCGACGACAGTGATTTCTGTGCTGCAGCTCTGAATAACTGGTTGTGGGTCACCTTTACCCGCTCCAACCCGGCCGCTGACATCTACGGAATAGCAGCATGGTGCCGCAATAAGCACTGGGGGTGTGACGGCTCACTGGTCATTGATGCGCGCAGTAAAGCACACCATGCTCCGCCCCTGGTTGATGACCCTCGCATCGAAAAACAGGTCGACGAACTGGGCGCTGCCGGTGGCCCGCTGCACGGCATCATCTGACACAGGACTCCTATCATGCTCAAGATAAAAAACGACACACTGCCTGTCCCCGATCTTGTCAGTTCCATCGGCAATACCCCGCTGGTTGATATTTCAAGCCTCAGTGGTCACTCCGACATCAGGTTGCTGGCCAAACTGGAAGGGAGCAACCCCGGTGGCTCGGTAAAAGATCGTCCGGCACTGCATATGATTGAAGGAGCAGAACGCAGTGGTGAGTTGAATCACAACAAGATCATCCTTGAGCCGACCTCAGGCAACACCGGCATTGCCATCGCCATGATCGGCGCGGCAAAAGGGTATAAGGTCAAACTGGTCATGCCTGCCTGCGTCAGTGTTGAGCGCCGCGGTATCCTGGAAGCCTACGGGGCCGAAGTTGTCCTTTCGCCCGGCTGTGAAATGACCGATGGCGCTATCCGCCTGGCGCGTAGAATCCTTCAGGCCGACCCGGGCACCTACTACATGCCCGACCAGTACAGTAATCCCAACAATCCCCTGGCCCATTATCACACGACGGGCCCGGAAATCTTTGCACAAGCCGGTGGCGACATCGATTATTTTGTCGCCGGCATGGGGACATCCGGCACCCTGATGGGCACAAGCCGGTTCTTTCGCGAACAGGCGCCCTCAGTTCAGATTGTCGGTATTGAGCCACACCGGGGTCATAAAATTCAGGGCTTGAAAAACATGGAAGAGGCGATAGTGCCGGCGATCTACGATGAGCGCAGACTGGCAAGAAAACTGGTTGTTGGTGATGAGTTAGCGTTCGAAACAACGCGGCTGATGGCCCACAAGCTCGGGCTGTTTGTCGGCATGTCGAGCGGCGCTGCCGTTGCCGGCGCCCTGATTCTGGCCAAGGAGCTGCGACATGTCACCATTGTGGTGGTGTTGCCCGATCGTGGTGATCGCTACTTGAGTACGAATTTATTCCGGTCCCACTGTGCGGAATGTCCGCCATGAGCACCCTTCCGGAATTCCTCCACAAAAGCGCCATACGCAGACTCGATGATTTCTGCCGTAACGCCGGCCAGCACCCGGCCAACCCGCGCCGGCTGCAGTATCGTATCACCGGTCTGCAAGTCTACCTGTTTGAACTCAGAAAAGGAACAAGCAAGGCGGCGGCAACCCGTGAACTGCCCATGGCGCTACTGCGCTTCAGCCCGGAGCTGAATCAGTGGAGCCTGCACCATCAGAATGGTTCACACTGGCAGCTCTATTTCAATGCCGGCCCGACCCTGGAACTGGACAAACTCCTCATCGCCATCAGCCAGGATCCACTGCGCTTTTTCTGGCACGACTGAGCTTTTCCACTCCCTACTTTCTCCTCACCATTACCCATTCACCTTTTGCACACCAGAAAGACCCCAATCAGCAACAGGGCAACACCGATGATGCGCTTGCCGTCAATCGGAATACCGCGCATCCCGAAAACCCCGTAATGGTCCAGCAACAAGCCGGCCGTGAGCTGCGATACGATGGTCAATGCCAGCACTGCCGCAGTGCCGATCCGTGGCACCCCGACAATGGTCATGGTCACAAAAAAAGCGCCGAAAAATCCGCCGCTCAGTTGCCACCAGGGAGCCTCAGCTACACGGCGCAAATTCCCCTGTCCGGACATGAGCGATAACGCCAGCAGGGCCAGGGTTCCAACCGCAAAGGAAATGGTAGCGGCTTCAAGAAAACCGGTCTTTTCTGCGAGCCGGGCATTGATCGAAGGCTGAATCGCCACCGCCACGCCGCCGCCGACAATCAGCAGCATCAGTACCAGATTCGACATCTGTTATTTCTCCCGCCGCGCCTGACACTCGAGACAGAAAGGAGTTTCCGGTCTGGCGGCAAGACGCTTCACACTGATCGGCTCTTCGCAACTGCGACACAGGCCGTAATGTCCCTGCTTCAGGGCCATCAATGCCGCATCAACCAGCACCAGCCGCCGCTGATGTCCTTCGCGGTTGGCTTTGGCCATGGCCTGTTGCTGCAGGGCATCGACCCGCGACAATCTGCCGATGGACAGGTTAAGATCGACCGGCCTGCTGCTGGCGGCAGAATCAGATAAAAGCTGTTCCAGCTCCGTTTTCAGACCCAACAATTTTTCCCGGAAATGCTGTTCTTCAGCAGTTGTTACCGTCATTATTCGGTCCGTTGACGCACCAGCTTTGAGATCGCCTTGAATTCTTCGGTGCCGGCAACTCTGACCAGCTGAAAAAGTGCGGTTTCAGTCGTGGTAATAACAGCTCCGGCGGCGGCGGCCACCTCCAGGGCGCTGGTGTAATCGCTGATAAAGCGGGAACTGACAGCATCACGTACGAGGTGGACGCAAAATCCCTGATCAAGGAGGTCAATCACCGTCTGCAACACACAGACATGGGTTTCCATGCCGACAATCACCACCTGACTGACGTTGGACGTCTTCAGCGCGGCGCTGAACCCATCATCACCACAACAACTGAAGCTCAACTTTTCAACACAGTGCTGTTCCGTAGCCCCTTTAAGTTCAGCTACCGTATGCCCCAATCCTTTAGTATACTGCTCTGTTGTAATAATAGGCAGACCAAGTGACTTGAACCCTGCTATCAGCAACGGAGCATTCTGCTTCAGTTGTCGATAAAGATCCTGACTCATTGCCGGTGCCAGTTTTTCCTGCACGTCAATAACCAGCAGTGCGGCGCGGCGCGCATCCAGCCAGAACTTCTCTTTGATTGTTGTCATGAATTCCTCCTTGTATAATCAACTGCAACCATAGCTGTCGATAACAAAGTTAATCACTTATGCGCTTTCTTGTACAGCAATATGTCGTTTTATAACAGCTGTCAGCAAAACAGGCCCGCAAAAAAACTTTGCGGGCCTGTTCCATTCGATTTTTCATCCGACCGGGTAAAAGGCTAACCCCTATGTTTGAGTACGGTTCTGACTTTTGCGATAAAATAATAAAGAGGTCGCTATGACAATACAAAACGCCAGAGGAACAACATAGAGGAAGGCTGTGGCAAATGATGCCCCTGAGCCTCCAACAATCAGAATAAGGAAAACCGGCACGGAAATCAGTAGCAGAAACAGAAAGCTGTACAACAGATAATTTTTTCTCATTTTGTCCTCCTTAGCGCTTTGCAAGTGGCAGGCCGATCAAACGTTGTTTTATAAATATCGAATCATACAAAACATGTCAAGAAATTTTTAAAAAAAGATTTATATTTCATATAGAAGCACTGGTTGTAAAATTATAACATTATTGTATGAAGCGCCTGTTGGCGATTTTAATTGAACTGCGTTGCTGGTATTCATGGTTCTGCTGCCACCGCTGTCTGCGATTTCATTGCAACTTTTATGCTGCATACCTACCCACCAGCCGACATAAACTACAGGCCAACAACAAAGGCCCCGCCATAGCGGGGCCTCTTTAATTCAATCATATGGAGTCAATACCTAAATAATCAATAGCTTCCGAGCAACTGATCAAGAATCTCCGGGCTTTCTTCCTCTTCTGCCAGTATTGTGTGGCAGGTATCGCAGTCCATGGAAATCAGTTCACCGGTCTGTGCCTCATGCTGGTAATTATGACAGCGGAAGCAACCGTCATGACTCAACCAGTTATCATAGGTGTTCCATTGAATCTTCATTTCAGGAAACACATTTTCAACATAGGCGGCCTGCACCCCGGCGATCGCCTGATCTATCAGATGACGCTTATCGTGATAGTAATCCGGGTAGTTATTACGGTAAAAAGTTCTAAGCTCGGTCGCAATAGCCGTGCGGGCCTCATCGTGGGTTTTGTATTCTACCTCTACCACTTTTTTTGCTTCGCGCTTGATATAGGGCAATTCTGTCGGTATTTTTCGGGCCAGAATTTTTTTATCCAGCGCTTCATCAGGACCGAGATAGACATGGCTGGGGCGGTTATGACAATCGATACAATCCATTACCCGCTCCTGCAAGTGGGTCGCGTTGGCAATCTGTTCCTCCGCTTCACTGTCGCGATAGACCAGGGTCCCTCCATCAGCTGTTTTTTGCTTGACTTCCGGGATGATCTGCCGCGGCCAATCGGCAGCAACGTAGGTAATTTCATTGCCGGGGTCAACATGCCAGTGGATGCCGTGTGACTCCGCAGCAAGGTCTCCAGCACTGCCAATTTTCATCAGCAATACTGTTTGCACATGGGTATTGCTCTCGTCTTCCAGATATTTGTCTTTAATGCGCAGGCGGTCACCGTGGAACATTTCCGGGCGGTGACATTGCATACAGGTTCCGCTCGCCGGACGCAGACCATGTACCGGTGTTTCAATCGGTCGGGGAAATGTATCTGCCACCACCGCAAACAACTGTCGCGCTCCGGAAATCTTCGATTTTACAAACCAGTCGGCACCGCTACCGATATGACAGTCAACGCATGCAACACGGGAATGGGCTGAATTCTGATACGCCGTGTATTCAGGAGTCATGGGCACGTGACAGACCTCGCCACAGAATGCGTTCGACTCCATGTAGTGATACCCGCTGTAGGCCAGAACACCGACCACAAACAAATTGATACACGTCAGAAAAACGCCGACAAATATCAACTTGCGAACCCGGTTGTATCCCTCGGGATCGGTCAACATATCCCGCAGATAATCGAGAGTAAAAAGTCGAACCTCTTCTTGCCCCCTGGCAAAAAAAAGGCCAATAAAAATCAACAACAGCCCGCCAATAAAAGCGGGTCCGAGAACCATATAGATAAAACCACTGAAATACGCGTTTGGAATGCCGACGAGCAAATCATAAAATATGGCACCAACCAAAAATGGAAAGGAGATCGTCACAACCATAGCCCCGAGCAAAGCGACCCGGCTTCGTGCAATCCCCTTGAAAAATGCTTTGGGGATATCGTTCAGTTTTGTACCCATGGCAGTTCCTCCTTCAATACAATCCCATTCAAACACATGATGATAAATCAGGGATCAGGCTGACAACATAAAAAACTCCAATGATCCACACTGTCTCAGTAGAACAATGTTTCTTTAAGTTCATCGCAGCGAAAACTAGCATTTTACTCAACAACTGTCAACGATCAATATTGTCAAGGCGGTAATGGTGTTATAGTCGCAATCTCAGCCGGGGTCAAAAACGATTGCGCAGGATTCGCATGACCAGTACCCCGAGAATGCTTAGAACCAGTCCGACACATACGAGCAGGTAACCTATGCCGTAAGCATCTCCCCAGCCCCACAAGTCCTGCCCCTTCATCAACAGGATAAGACCCACACCGGCAAAAACGGTCAGGCCCCCAACAATGTAAACGGCGATTGCCATTATCGACAAAATCAGATCTTTTTGCATGTCGTTCATGGTCTTCTCCAAAAAAGCAGGGGGCTGCCGATCGGCAGCCCCCCTGACAGGCAAAGGATGTTTAGCTGAACTAGTGAGAATGTCCACCGATCAGGAAAGCATAAATCATCAGCAACAATAGTCCCAACCCGGTAAACAACGCCAGGAAGCCAAAGCCTTTGATAAAGAAATCATAGGCAATGCCACTGGGCTTCTCTTTAATATACTGATCGAGAACGCCCTCTTCTTCATAACGCTTCCACTGATCGGCACGTTCTTCGATAAACTCTTCCTTACTCATCTCGCCGTTGAAAATTACGAAGTCCATCGGAAACTTCTCCGGCCGGCCGTGGGTATTGAAGAAGTGAACCGTAAAGATGAAACCGGTGGCAAGCAGCGCTTCATCGGAATGGACGATAGTTGCTACGTTCATTGACCATCCCGGCAGGAAAGCACCGAAAAACTCGGGGAACCAGAGCATCAAGCCGGAGCCGCCAATGGCGAACATACCCCAGAAGACGGCGATAAAGTCAAACTTCTCCCAATAAGTCCAGCGCTCAAAAGTCGGCTTTGGACCAAGGAAGAGGAACCACCGTACCATGGCTGTCACATCGCGGATATCACGCAGGTTCGGACACAAAGATTCCGGACCGAACAGTCGTTTGACAAACTCGGCGGGATACTGAAGTTTGTAAAACAGGAACTTGGCACTCATAAACAGGGCGGCACCAAAGTAAACAAAAGTGATAACCGCGCCGAGACGATGGAGTAAAGCGGCATTGGCAGCACCGCCAAGCATGCCCATCATCACTTTTGCCCACGCCTGATCAGCAAACTTTAAAGGAATACCGGTCAAAGACAGGAGCAGGAAACTGATAATAACCAACAGATGCAGAAAGATATGGGTCTTGGTAAAGCGGCGATAAATCTTATGAGCATCCGGAACAACATGATAGTGGCCTGCCATCATGGCACGGTGCTTTTGACGATTTTCAACAAAGCCGCGGAACAGCCAGAACAAAGAGTGAATCCAGAACACCCCGAAGGTACAAACCAGCAAGGTCGTCATACTGACATACGTCCAGTATAGAATCGGATAATTCTCCTTATCATGCATGTCACCGTGGGAGTAGAATTTGACAAACTGTGCAGATGAGTTGGGATGGCACTCTGCACAGGTATTGACAAGATTTTCCGGGTACAGGGATGAACGGGGATCGTCCTGGGGCAATACGGCATGTGCACCATGACAGTCAGCACAACCGGCGACATCGTCAGGATACCCTAAGCGGTAGTTTTTACCGTGATAACTTGACAGGTAGGTATCAACCGCAACATTAAAGACCCCGTTGCGCTCCATCATCTCCTTGTCAGCATGACATGTCAGACAGACATCGGTGTGAAATGCGCGAAAACCCGGATCACCCGGCTGCCCAACCTCCTGGATATCATGCATGCCATGACAGTCGATACATGCGGCAGAGTCCGGGTTGCCGGCATTAACAGCGGTCGCATGAACGGACATATCATAGTCGCCAGTTGAGTGACACTGGGCACAAACCTGATTTGCCTCCTGCTTGTTGCCGTCCCATCCGGAAAGAGCATGGATATCACTGTGACAAGCAGTACAATCCATGTCGATATTAGGATGGCTTATATTGTGAACACTGGTAACGAAGTCTGCCGATTCCTGGGCGTGACAACGCGAGCAATCAACCGGGGCCGGCATCAGCTCACCCATCATATGGGCGTCAATATCGGTCAGGTCACGATGGCAGGCGATACAACCATTAGAACCATGTGAGGATGCGGCAAAAGAGTCCGCAGAGACAACATCACTGTGACACATCAGGCAGGACTCAGGTGAAATTGAAAGACTCTGAGCCATAGCCTGTGAACCCCAGAGCAGGGCACTTGCCATCAACAGCACAAGAAAAAGAAATTTACGCATCGACATTCTCCTTGAAAAAATACCTCGTTCGAACTTCAGCACAACAGAAATAAATTATAGAAAGGGCAAGAGGAGAAAGAACCGGTTGATTCATCACCTCAGTGGCAGAATTGAGCTCAGGATTACAGGCCCGGATGTACATTTAAAAAATACACGCCGCACAGTACTCCGAACGCCGGGTGAATGCAACAAAAAATCCCTCAAAAATCAGTGACAATCTTCATTAAAGCGGCAAGGAAAGGGAACAAAGAGCGGTGCATGATTTTTAAGATCTGTATACAATATACAAAAAAGGCGACCATTATTGCGGGTCGCCTTTTTTGTAACGCTTTTTTTATTGTCGCAAATTATGCACCCATACCGGCACGGATCAGTTCAACCACGGTGTCGGTGAAGGGGTTGGCATAAAGGGCAATAATACAGATAACAAACACGTAAATGGCCAGGGACTCGATCAGTGCCAGACCGACCATCATGTTGGTCAGAATCTTACCGGATGCGCCGGGGTTGCGGGCAACGCCTTCACAGGCCTTGCTGATGGCAATACCCATACCGATACCGGTACCGACAGAACCGATACCCATGCCGAATGCTGCTGCAATGATACTCCAGGTGAAAAAATCCATGGTACTACTCCTTTTTGTGCGGTTGTGAACGTTGATTGTTCCTAAAGTATAGGACTTATGTCCTCACCCCTGTGAAGACATGAATAAACTGTATCTAGTTTCTGTCCGGAGTTTCCGGATGGAAACTAATCTAGTGGGCCTCTTCAAGCGAGCCGGCAATGTAAATCATCGACAGCAGGACAAAAACAAATGCCTGGATTAAGCTGATCAATACCCCGAGGAACATAATCGGAATCGGCACGAACAGGGGCACCAGGGCAAAAAAGATCATCAGGACGATTTCCTTGCCGTACATATTGCCGAACAGACGCAAGGAGAGGGAAATCGGACGAACCAGATGGCTTAGAATCTCGATAATGATCATCAACGGAGCCAGCCAGATGATCGGCCCCATAAAGTGCTGCACATAATGAAAACCGTGCTTTTTGATACCGATGTAATGGGTCATAAAAAAGACGGTCAGCGCCAGGGCGGCGTTGGTATTAAGGCTGGCAGTCGGAGGGTAGCAGGATGGCACCAGACCCAGCAGGTTGCTGACCAGAACGAACATGCCGATGGTTGCAATCAGCGGGAAGTAAGGCTTGCCGTCCTTGCCCATGACATTCTCAATCAGGCTGTCAAAACCGGCCATGACCGCTTCCATGAAATTCTGCATTTTGCCGGGGACGAGGCTGATCTTGCGACTTGCCAGCCAGGCAGCAGCCAGCAGGATAACCATCGCCAGCCAGGTATACAGAACATGCGGCCCGACGTGCAGGCTGATCAGGTCGGCAAACCACTCGAGAAACATAAAAGGATGAACCATAAGCGCTCTCTCTCCTGTTTGATACTGACTTTATAACATTTACTAGTAAACTCGCCTGATCGTACTGTACATCAGATTAACAACGTATAGTGACAAACCGACAGCCAGGCCAATGGGATGAACCTTGACATGAACCAGCAGCAGGTAAATGACCAATCCCATCACCACCAGCCGCAACAGGTAATTGAGTCCGGTCCAGACTTTACGTTGCGGCGCGCGGCGCGGATCAGCGACTAATTTATTCAGTGAGTGACCCAGCCAGTGATAATTAAGGGCTATCACCAGCCCCCCGCCCAGCACACCAAGGGTAACCGGAACGGATCGCCAGAGCAGACTGACAACGACCATCAACCCCAGGATCATCCAGTTGCGCCGCGCCAGAGTCTTCTCCAGACCGGCATCCTGATCTTTCATTGCTCGTTCTCGTCCTGGTCTTTCTGCTGGCGCCGCAACTCCCAGGAGGTCAGCACATACACATTTCGAAAACCGGCGGCGATGCCGAACATCAGCATGATAATGGTAAAAATCGGACGCGTGTCGAGCCATTGATCAAGGTAATAACCGATCGCCAGACCCAGCAGGGTTGCCGCCACCATTGAAATCCCGAGGGACGACAAAAAACCGAGACTGCGGTACAACCTGCGCTTCTGTTCGCGTTCCTGTTCGTTCATGTCAAGTTTTTTCCAGCCGCAAAGTGGCCGCTAAAGCGACCCTTAACTAGCACAGAGCCCTATTCAAGTCAACCGCTTTTCTGTGCCGGCTCAGCGCGGCTCAGCCCTTCAGGGAAGCAAAGGACTTGTCGGCCGCGGCGATGGTTTTATCCAGATCTTCACGCGAATGTGCGACGCTCATGAAGCCCGCTTCAAATTGCGAAGGGGCCAGGTTGATTCCCTCATCAAGCATGGCACGGAAAAACCGACCGAAGGTTTCGGTGTCGCTGGTGGCCGCATCGGCAAAGGAGAAAACCTCCCTGTCGGTAAAATAGGTGCAGAACATGCCACCGACCCGTTGCCAGCGGGTTGCTACCGGC
>JAWLDI010000080.1:9156-11313 GCA_041686715.1 Pelovirga sp. | reverse complement strand
ATCACGGATTATGCCGCTTTGCTGCTGTCCTATTCACGCCATCATTCATCCATCCCGTTGACACGTACTGCCGCGGACGGCACTACATTCAAAGACAGCCAAGAACGCACCAATGAGCACTATTTCACCCGGTTAAATCTGCAGCCTGATAATGATATCAACATCAATCTTGACCTTACTTACGCGCCCTACCGATCATTGTTCTGGGATAGTACCTTTCGTGACAGTGAATGGTACATAGAGAACCGTTCGTGGCGTTTTGCTAGCCAAGTTGATTATCTCCTGAGTGCCGGCCTGTTGACAGGCAAAGTTTTTTTTGCACAACATGGTTTCAGCCGCGATAGCAAGACCAGCTTTCGCTATTCTGGTCCCGACGATCAATATGGCGGGCTGGGGGATGCCGAAAATAGAACACGTGAATCCGGCGCTTCCTTCAGTTTTGTTTCGAACAACCATCATAGTAACAATGGTTATGTGCACTATTCGGCCGGTCTTGACTATGGCTATAAACACATCGATATGTGGAATGAAGGTATTGAGCTGTATTCTTTGACGGCCACCAGAAGAACAATACAAACCTACGAAGACATTTCACAATCAGGGCACAATAGTCATCTTGGTGGGTACGGGCATTTCGAGTTTGTTTGGCGCAGGCTTCTGGTGCAACCGGGAGTTCGTGTCGATTATGATCGTTTTTCCGGCAATACCGACATAGCACCGCGCTTCAAGACTGAATATGACCTGTTTGGCAATGGTGTATTGCACCTTGGTGTTGGTGCTAATCGCTACTATGGGAAATATTTAAGCGCATATGCTTTTCGTCGCCATCGGCCGATTAACACGCAACGATACGATATCCAGCCTGATGGCACAGAAGTTCCTGCTGATCCGACGGTCAGTACCAGCAGAAGCTTCAGCAGTGATGGATTAGCAACTCCTTATTCAGATGAGGTTGCAGGAGAATTGTCGGGAGTTGTTTTTGGTTTCGATTATAGTTTTACTGCGTTGCAGCGCAAACACAAGAAGCAGTTAATCAGCAAATCAGATGACGGTAATCTTTATTATTTAACAAATGACGGCAAAAGCGAATATCAAGAGATAAGTTTTTCAATCGAGCGTGATATCAGGTTGGAAAATCTGGGATTACATCGTTTGTCATTCAATGCAACAAAATCCAAAACTACCAGCTTTAACAATTATTATAATTCTGATGTGCGTTCAAGCCGTACTTTAATAGGATATGATTATAACTATGATTACGTATTCTTTAATGGAGAGTATGTTTCGCGCTCTGATATGCCCGCTGAAAACTATAACTCCCCCTGGGTGTTTACTTTGAGCACAAACAGCAGGTTTTTGAATGATCACTTGCGCCTCTATACTGTCACGCGATGGCGAGGTTCATCCAAGGGGTTAGTTTCAGACAAAAGTGATGATACTCCTTTTGGTACTATTACTGGGCGTGCCAGTAACCTCTGGATCAACCCCGACGGCGGATATTCCAATGCCTACAAATCCGGTAAGATCTCCGGCGGGTCCACCACCGATGTTACCACCGAGTTCGATGCGATAAAAAGTGACCGTTACCATCTTACCCTGATTATCGAAGCGCTGAACATTTTCAATGGCAACATGCAGACAGGTATAGGCAGTGATGCGGCCGGAATCGGTGATATCCATGGACGTGGATTCTATTTCGGGCTACGCATGACTTTTTGATAATGAAACAGTTCAGTTTTTTATAATTCAGGCTTGACAATCATCGGGTCTGAACATTATATATCCGGTTTGTCTAAGAAATAAAATATAGTTGATGGAGGGCTACTCATGCCAGTATATGAATATCAGTGTCAGGATTGTGGTGCCCGCTTTGAACTGCGGCAGAAATTCAGTGACAGTCCGTTGTCTTGCTGTTCCACCTGTGGAGGAGAAGCCAAGCGTGTTATTTCGCTCACCGGTTTTGCCCTCAAAGGTGGCGGCTGGTATCAGCAGGGTTATAACAATACAGCTCCCAAAACGGAAAACTGTCCAGCTGCTGCCGGCAGTAGTCCGGATCCGCTGCCGCCCTGGCCGCGTCCAACCCCGAAAAACGGAAGTTCAGCGTCTGTCTGTAGTGGGTGCCGATAAGTTCGTAGCGGATCTCGCGACCCTTGTAGC
>JAWLDI010000080.1:0-9146 GCA_041686715.1 Pelovirga sp. | reverse complement strand
CGTCAGGCGACTCCTGTAGCGGCTGCCCCAAGGCCGCTAATGGCTGATTCTTTTGATCAAACAAAATAACCGATAATGCCCCGCTGTTTTTTCGGCGGGGATTTTTTTTGCTTTTTTTCCGGCCGTGGTTGCTTTACAAACGCACAGGCCTGTGTATAGAGTTGGGTAGAAAAATATAGCGATGTAATCAGTGATTTTATCCGGGAGGAACAACAGTGGCACAGATTATTGATGGTAAAGCCCTTGCCGGGCAGATTCGAGAAGAAATAGCACAACAGACACAAGAACTCATAGCCACCGGTGTTACCCCCGGTCTGGCGGTGGTTCTGGTCGGCGAAGACCCCGCCAGCCGGGTCTATGTAACGATGAAAGAAAAAGCCTGTGCCGCCGCCGGCATCTATTCAGTAGAACACAAGCTGGCGGCTGACACCTCGGAACAGGAGTTGCTGCAACTGGTTGAGCAATTGAACCAGGACGACCGCATCGACGGCATCCTGGTGCAATTGCCCTTGCCGGATCAGATTGATGAGGCCAATATTCTGGAGGCTATCTCACCGGCTAAAGATGTTGACGGCTTTCATCCTTTTAATGTCGGTCGTCTGGTGACAGGTAACCCGTTATTTAAACCCTGCACACCTTATGGCGTTATGGTCATGCTGCAGCGGGTCGGTGTTGATCTCAAAGGCAAAAATGTTGTCGTCGTCGGTCGTTCCAATATTGTTGGAAAACCCGTCGCCCTGATGTGTCTGGCCGAGCATGCGACGGTCACTATGTGTCATTCACGAACCCGGGATCTTGCCGCCAGGGTTGCCGCCGCTGATGTTGTTATTGCCGCAGTTGGACGACCGGAGATGATTCAGGGAGACTGGATCAAGCCGGGCGCTGTTGTTATTGACGTGGGAGTCAACCGTGTCGGCGACAAGAAACTGGTTGGTGACGTCGCTTTTGCCGAAGCGGCCCAGAGAGCCTCTGCCATTACCCCGGTGCCGGGCGGGGTTGGTCCCATGACGATTGCCATGTTGTTGCACAATACTTTGGAGAGTGCCAGACGTCGCGCTGTTTAACCACCGGCAGATGTCATCGTACAATTCGAGCGAATCATCAATAACAGCCCTTTGCGGGAGGACGCCATGGACGTGCCGGAAGAGTTGAAATATTCAGAAGAACATGAATGGGTTCTGGCTGAGGAAAATATCGTCTTGATCGGTATCACCGATTTTGCTCAGGAACAGTTGGGTGAAATTGTTTTTCTCGAACTGCCCGAAGTCGGAGAGCAGCTGGAAGCCGGAAAGCCTTTTGGTGTGGTTGAATCAACCAAGGCCGTTTCCGATCTTTATGCGCCGGTTAGTGGTGAGGTTGTCGAGGTGAATGATGAGCTGCCGGATCACCCTGACTTGATCAACACCTCACCCTATGAAGATGGCTGGCTGGTCAAGATAAAGCTGCTTGATCCTACTGAGCTCGATGATCTTCTTGATGCGGTAACTTATGAGGAGATGATTGCAGACGAGGATTGAACATCCTGCCACTCTTTGGTGTACCCGTTCAGCACCTGTTGCTGCAGAGTCCCGGCCGGTGCGGTACCGTGACCGTTGTATTGTTCAACGTCCGAAAATATAGCGTCCGCTGATTCGGTAGCGGAAATGTGCTCTGATACGCAGTTCTTCATGAGGGTAATGTCTGCCGAGAGGGCCAAAGGGGGCCGCTCGGTAAACGGCTTGAATAGCCTCATAGTCAAGCAGATCGGAGCCGCTGCTCCGGCGCAGGTCGACATCGATCAGTTCGCCCTCCCTGGTAACAATGATCAGTAACTCCAGTGTCCCTTCGACCCCATCCCTGGCGGCTTCGGCAGGATAATTCCAGACCCGTTCGATGCGGTCGTGAAAACGTCTGAAAAACGAGACAAGTCGATCATGCTGTAAGTTCAGCCAGACTTCATTGCCGATTTCTGTATCCTCCCGCTCACGGATTCTGTCACGATCCGACTCTTGTCCTTGAGCTATTTCCGCGAGTTTGCTCGGTGAAGGAAACAGCTGATCACGGGTCAAGCGGGACGGTTCCCTTTGCTGCCCATCGGTTGGTCTTTCTGCCGGTTGTGGTACTGACAGGGGAGGCGTCTCTGTGACTTCTTCTGCCGGTCGGGGCTGCTGAATGTCAACCGGAGGTGCGACCGGAGCTGTTGTGGCCGGTGGCGACGAGGTTTCCGTTACCGGTTCTTCAGTTTCAGACAGGTCAATCTCTGGAGGTTCACTTTCAGCCGGCTGTGTTATGGGGGGCGGCACCGTGCGCGGTTCGCTGCGTTGATCGCGGGAATCATCACCTTCCGGTGCCTGTTCACGCTCTACCCGTTGGTCACGCTCGGCGCGGCGCGGCGATTCGACGTCGAGTTCGGGCTCAGGCAACAGGGGTTGCTGGTCAATTTCGTAGCTCGGTTGAGGGTCTGGCTGCTCATCTTCCTGCGGCAGACGAGCATCAACCAGATCAATGGTGGTGTATTCCTGTCGTGGTTGTGTTGATCTCTCGGTTGGCAGACTCAGAACCAGCACCAGGTGGAGCAGCAGGGACAGCAGTAGAGAAAAAAGGAGCAGGCGGGTATGATTCAACCGGCGTGTCTGAGTATGGGGCAGTAGTTTTTCCATAAGCGATCATTATACCCCTGTTGTCAGCAGTCGACCAGCTTGTTTTCCAGCCTATATTCAGGGCCGCATGTTGATCCTGTCCGGTGGTCATAATCCCTTTGTTTTGGGTTGCCGCTGGATTTAAAAAAGGGGATAATCATTGACCCCTGAATCGGGCAGCGTATAACCTGCAAAGAAGACCGGCAGGGATTGTGCTGGTGAAGATACCGTTTTTTGAACTTTTCAGCGATGGTTCCGGCCCGGTACTGAAGGGTTACGTTTCTGCAAATAAAACAGAGGAGGTTAAAGATGCACCTGGTAGATCAGATCAAGGCTAAAGCACGAGAAAATCTTCAGACCGTGGTCCTTCCCGAGGGTTATGATGATCGTATGATTGAGGCTGCGGCTGCAATAGACGCCGATCATCTGGCCAATGTTGTTTTGCTTGGAAACCCTGAGGCTCTAAATGCAAAGGCGTCAGCGCTGGGGGTTTCATTGGCGGGGGTAACGCTGATAGAGCCAAAAAATTCTGAGAGCCTGCCTGCTTATATAGATGAACTGGTAGAGTTGCGCAAAAAAAAGAACCTCACCCGTGATGAAGCGATCGCTCTGTTGACCGCCGAGGACAACCTGTATTTCGCCGCCATGATGGTGCGCCGTGGCGAGGCCGGTGGTGCTGTCGCGGGGGCAGCAAATACAACCGGGGATGTGTTGCGTGCTGCCTTTCAGGTAGTGGGGACTGCCGTCAATATGAAAACCGTGTCATCCGTCTTTTTAATGGTGACTAAAACGCCGGAGTTTGGAGAAAACGGTGTACTGTGTTTTGCTGATTGTGCGGTCAACCCGAACCCTGATGCCCAGGCCCTGGCCGAAATTGCAGTCAGTACCGCAGCCAGTTGTAAAAGCTTTCTCGGTGTTGATGCGCGTGTTGCCATGTTGAGTTTTTCAACCAAGGGCAGCGCCGCCCATAGCGACTGTGACAAGGTTCTCAAGGCCCTGGATATTGCCCGTAAGCTGGCCCCGGAGCTGGCAATCGATGGAGAGCTGCAGGCCGATGCGGCACTGGTTCCCAAGGTTGGTGAAAAGAAGGCGCCAGGATCAGCTGTCGCCGGACAAGCCAACACCATTGTCTTTCCTGATCTGGACGCCGGGAATATCGGCTATAAACTGGTGGAGCGACTTGCCGGTGCTGAGGCTGTCGGGCCGATTATCCAGGGGCTGGCAAAACCGATTAACGATTTATCCCGCGGCTGTTCCGTAGATGATATTGTCAGCGTTGCCGCTATTACCGCTGTACAGGCACAGGGCTGAAGCTCAAAGTGATCTCGATGGATTGTGGACATGATACAGCTGTATAATGTTTCCAAGCGTTACAGTCGTGATTCCGTTGCGGTCAAGGATCTGTCGGTAAAAATTGACAAAGGCGAGTTCGTGTATGTGACCGGCGCTTCCGGTGCCGGCAAGACGACTTTTCTGCGCATGCTTTATATCGCCGAGCGGCCAACGCGCGGTCAGATTCTGGTAGATGGACAGAACATTACCCGTATTCGCAGTCATCAGATTCCCTATCTGCGCCGAAAGATCGGTGTGGTGTTTCAGGATTTCAAACTCCTGCAGAGTCGGACCGTATTTGAAAATGTCGCCTTTGCTCTTGAAGCCCAGGGGAAAAAACGTTTTGAGGTCAGCAAAAAGGTCTATCAGGCACTGAAGGAGGTCGGACTCGAACACCGCCTGCAGCGCAAGCCCCTGGAACTTTCCGGCGGAGAACAGCAGCGCATTGCCATTGCCAGGGCTCTGGTTGTGGATCCCCTGATTCTGCTCGCTGATGAACCCAGTGGCAATCTGGATCAGGACGTGACGATGGATATCATGGAACTGTTCAAACGGGCGAACGCTCGTGGCACAACGGTACTGCTGGCAACCCATGATTACAGTCTGCATCGGCGTTTTCCACGGCGCGTTCTGACCCTGGATGAGGGCAAGCTGGTTGGCGATCAGCGCCCACTGGAAATGGCTACAGCGAAGCAATAAGGTCGAAATGGAGGTTCCAGCGGTGCTGGAAGCAATACGCTACTTCAGTTTAAGAGCATTGCGCAACATGCGCCAGTGGCCGTTTTTATGTATGGCCGCAATTTTAACCATGGCGATATCACTGGCAACCATTGCGACCTTTTTTCTGATTGTTGTCAATATAGAACAATTGGCTGCGCGCTGGACCGGTGAGATTCAGGTCATTGCTTACCTCAATACGCCCCCCTCTCAGCAGGATGTTGTCCGGCTGACGGAGGACCTCGAACAGATTGAAGGTGTCGAGACTATTTCTTATGTGTCTCCGGCGGCAGCCATGGAGCGTTTTCGCGATCACCTTGGTACAGATGAGTCCCTCTTGGAGGGTATCCGCGCGGATCTGCTGCCGGCATCCTTCGAGATTGGTTTATTGCCCGAATTCCGTCATCAGGAAGGCATCGAAATAATTGTTGCCCGACTAGAAGAGATTCTTCCGGTTGATGACCTGCGTTACGGCCAGACATGGCTGGAGCGGTTTAATACTTTTATCAATATGCTCCGCTTTATCGGTGCCTTCCTCGGTGGTTTTCTCTTGTTTGCCACGCTGTTCATTGTTGCCAATACCATCAGACTGACCCTTTACGCACGCCGCGACGAATTGGAGATCATGGCGCTGGTGGGGGCAACCATGCGCTTCATAAAAATCCCATTCATGCTCGAAGGAGCGATTCAGGGATTCATCGGCGGACTCTTGTCGCTGATGTTCCTCGGGGTATCTTTTTCTTTGATTATTTCACGGGGAGTTGATGCCTTCTGGTTGACCCCGGTTGATTTCGACCTGCTGTTCCTCACTGCCGGCCAGCAGCTTCTGCTGGTTGTCGCCGGCGTCGTTCTCGGTGTTCTTGGCAGTCTTTCTTCGCTCCGTCGTTTTGTCAGAATCTGATGGTTATCCGAATTGTTACCTGTCTGCTCATCGGACTGACCTTTTATTCATTTCCCGTTGTTGGGGCTGATGATCTGAACCAGACACAGCAGCAGCTGGAGCAGATCCGTTCGCGTATTGAGCGGGCAGAGGCCGACATGAAGGCGCAGCGCCAGTCAGCAAATGACATCAGTCGTGATCTTGCCCTGATCAATGGCCAGCTGCAACGTATCGATGATCGAATTGACCATATCAAGCAGGAGCAGCAACGGTTAAAAAAAGAAGAGCAACAGCAACAACAGCAGCTGGATCAGAGCCGGTCGGAAGCCCAGCAGATTGGCGAACGCCTTGAGCAACGGCTCATTGCCCTGTACAAAGAAGGGGAATCCGGCATCTTGAAAATTCTTTTTTCAGCAGATTCTCCCACTGAACTGATTCAGCAGTATCACTATCTTACGAAGGTGATGGAGAATGACAGAGAATTGCTTGCTGAGTACCGTCAGGCAATGGCGACACAGCAGCGGCAGCTGGAGCGACTAACTGTCCTGCAGCGCCGGCAGGCTGAACTGCTGCAGCGTGAAGAAGCAGAGCGCGAGGAGGCGGTGACCGCCCGTCGTCTACAAGGCAGGCTCCTGGAGCAGGCTCGGAATCAAAGTAGAAAGCTTCGTGACGAACTGGCCACCCTCAAGGAAGATGCGACCAGATTAACCGGTCTGATTGACCAGCTTAAAGCTGCCCGGGTACGGACCCCAGACCCGGCGACCAGTGGGCCGGTTGTTGACTTCGACCGCCAGCGTGGACAGTTGATGTGGCCGGTAGATGGGTCCGTGTTAATCAGGTATGGAACACAACGTGACCAGAAACTGGGAACTTTTTATGAGAGTAATGGCCTTGAAATTGCTGTGCGGCCAGGTTCGCAGGTGCGGGCAGTGGCGAATGGCCAGGTCGTTTACGCTGATTTTTTCAGAGGATACGGAAATCTCTTGATCATCAGTCATGAAGGAGAGTATCACACTCTCTATGCGCAACTGGACAAGATCCATAAAAAAAACGGTGATGCTGTTGCAACCGCCGAGCCAGTCGGTCAAAGTGGACTGAGTGGGCGTGAAAGTATTTATTTTGAAATTCGACATAATGGCGCGCCGGTTGATCCGATGGCCTGGCTGCAATCTTTATGAACAGGAGAAGCAGATGATTCTGCGTTACTGGTTGGCTGCGACCCTTGCCGTGGTGATGTTGATGCCTGCGGCGACCGTCGCGGTGGCAGCACCTCTGAATACGGAAGAAGACTATCGTCACCTGGAACTTTTAACCGATGTCATGACGATCGTCCGTGATAATTTTGTCGAAGAGGTCTCGGTTGATGAATTGGTACAGGGGGCTGTGAGAGGTATTCTTGCAACCCTCGATCCTCACAGCAGTTACCTGTCAGCTACTATGTATGACGACCTCAAGGCAGAGATTCAAGGTGAATTCGGCGGTATCGGTATCGAGCTGTCGGTCAGAGATGATGAATTGACCATTGTTGCCCCGATCGAAGGAACGCCTGCCTGTCGTGCCGGGATCCAGGCCGGTGATCAGATCATTGCAGTAAACGGCGAACCGACTCGCGATATTGATATGATGCAGGCAATTCAGCTGTTGCGCGGTCCGGCCGGTGAGTCCGTCGATCTGCTGATTCTGCGGGAAGGCAGTACAGATCCTTTCAAGGTGACGATTGTGCGTGAGATGATTCAGGTTGAGTCCGTGCGCAGTCGTCTGATTGAAGAAGATATCGCCTATGTGCGACTGATACAGTTTCAGGAGCGTACCGCCGACGATCTTGCCGATCATCTGTCTCGACTGCATGCCGACAGCGCTGCATCGCTGAGTGGCCTTGTTCTTGATTTGCGTAACAATCCCGGTGGCCTGCTCGATGCTGCCGTTGAGGTTGCGGACCTGTTTCTTGATGCTGGAATGATTGTCTCGGTGTCCGGCCGTCACCCCGAGACACAGCAGTCGTATCAGGCCCATATGGAAGACACTGAGCCTGGTTATCCGATGGTGGTACTGATCAACGCAGGCAGTGCCAGCGCAGCGGAAATTGTTGCCGGCGCCCTGCAGGATCACCAACGCTCTATCGTCCTGGGAGAACAGTCGTTCGGCAAAGGGTCGGTACAAAACATTATTCCTCTTTCCGACAATTCCGGCCTGCGTCTGACCACTGCCCAATATTACACTCCGTCGGGCCGTTCCATACAGGCCCTCGGGATTACCCCCGATATTGTTGCCCGCCCGATGGTCATGGCAGAAACGGCTGAAACAATCAGTTCACTTCGAGAAAAAGATCTGGAAAAGCATTTGCATCCGGTTGCCGGAGCGGAAAGTGAAGAGCAGCCGGCGGCTTCAGCGTCGCGGGAGCAGCAGGATCTGGCAAGTGATTATCAACTGCAACGAGCTCTTGATCTGCTCAAGGGTTACGCCAGGTTTAAGCAGCAATCCTTGCCTTCTGTGCCTGACAGTCACTTGAACCAGGAGAGAATGCAGTTCTAATGGCAACACGCAAGAAAACATCGAAAAAAAAGAAAACAGGCCAGGCGGGCAACAAAAAATCTTTAAATCAGGGCGCCAGAATGTTTCTGGCAAGCCTGTTTCTGATTGTCTTTGTGCTGATTTCATTATTTGTGCTCTCCAGCCTGCGGGATCGTTTGCTGACACCACCTCCGGTCATTGTCTATGAGGAACCGGCCACGACCTATGAACCAACCCATCTTTATCAATACGATGATATTTTTCACCTGATCGACCTGCAGTTGATCAGTGGCCCGCAATCACTGGGCTGGCGGCGGCTGCCATCAGTTGACGGGGTCGACACGCGGGAGATTTTCGGAGATTTTCCGGCAACGCCGCGTCTGCTCGAATTGGCCCGGCATATTGAACAAACACAGGCACCGGCTCGTCTGATTGTCGACGAACAAAAAGCAACAATTCAACTGCTCTGGGATGAACAGTTACGGCTGCAGCTGGTCTATCAGGAACCGGCACCTGCCGACGCCACCCGACCAGGTCGAATAGCCATTATTATTGATGATCTCGGTCCCTCCATCGGTGTCTTGCGCCAACTGCTTGAACTCGATCTTGCCGTCACGCCAGCCATCCTCCCCGGGACTGCAAATGCGACAGCGTCAGCAAAACTGTTACGCGATCACGGCCGTGAATACATGATTCACATTCCGATGGAACCGCGCAGCTATCCGCAAACCAACCCGGGGGCTGATGCGCTGTTGCTGAAACATTCCGAAGCAGACATACGTCGTTGGATGCGCCGCTATATGGAACAGGTCCCAGGTGCTGTCGGAGCAAATAACCATATGGGTTCCCGCTATACGGAGAAAACCGAACCAGTGCGTATTGTTCTTGATGAGTTGCAGCACCGTGACATGTTTTTTATTGACAGTGTCACTATCAGCAGTTCAGTGGCCTTTGCCGCGGCGCGGCAGATGGGGCTCAAAACCGGAGCGCGCCATATTTTTCTTGATAACCAGGAAGACGTTTCCTACATACGCCAACAGCTGCGTAAGATGATCCGGCTGGCCGAGGGCAGACGTGAAGTCATCGCC
>JAWLDI010000079.1:0-11655 GCA_041686715.1 Pelovirga sp. | reverse complement strand
TGCCGACGCAAACACATCACCGGTCAGACATTCCGAATGAACCCGCACCAGAACTGGCTGCTGAGGATCGATATCCCCTTTGACCAGAGCGATATGATGGGCGGTATCAACCTCATTTTCATAGATAATGGCGGTAAAGGGCCCGCCGTGAGGTGTCGGCATCCGGGTTTCAGCAGCACGGCGGACCAGCGATTCCTTGTGCATGCGGTAGGCGACAATATCAGCAATGGAGATAATTTTCAGATCGTGTTCTTTGGCAAATTTCTCCAGTTGCGGCATGCGTGCCATCGTGCCATCTTCGTTCATGATTTCGCAGATAACTCCGGCAGGCTTGAGACCGGCAAGGCGGGCCAGATCGACAGAGCCTTCCGTCTGACCGGCACGTACCATGACGCCGCCCTTTTTGGCCCGCAGGGGAAACACATGGCCGGGTCGGGCCAGGTCCCTGGCGGTGGTATCATCGGCGACGGCGACCTGGATAGTACGGGCGCGATCTGCGGCTGAAATTCCGGTCGTCACTCCTTTACGCGCCTCTATCGAGATGGTAAACGCCGTACCGAAGGAAGAGCTGTTATCACTGACCATCAGCGGCAGATCCAGCTCATCGGCGCGTTCCTCGGTCATCGACAGACAGATCAACCCGCGCCCGTGGCGGGCCATAAAATTGATCGCTTCGGGTGTGATCAACTCGGCAGCAACAACCAGATCTCCCTCGTTTTCGCGATCTTCATCATCAACGAGAATAACCATTTTGCCGTTACGGACATCGTCCAGAGCGGCATCAATTTTTGCAATCATCATTACAGTGTTCCTTTGTTTATCTCTATGTCTTCAGCGTTTGAAAAAGCAAACGAGATATATCTCACAGAAAACCGTTTTTAGCAAGAAACTCACGTGATACGGTGCCGCTGTTGCCTGCTCGCGGCTGTGCGATAAAACGTTCAACATAGCGTCCGATCATATCTGTCTCGATATTCACCACATCACCGATGCGACGGTCTTTCAGACAGGTCAATTCCAGCGAGTGTGGAATAATCATGACGCTGAAGCGATCGGCAAAAACCTGGTTGACCGTCAGGCTGACCCCGTCGACAGCAACTGACCCCTTGGCAACGATATAACGCAACGCTTCATCAGAGGCGCCGAACTCTAAATAGACAGCATTCTGTTCTTTACGTTTCTGTCGGACCGTTCCGATACTGTCAATATGGCCGGAGACCATATGCCCCCCCAGCCGATCACACAAACGCAGCGCACGCTCCAGGTTGACCGCTGTCCGCGGCAGCAGCCTGCCCAGGGTGGTCGTCCGCAAGGTTTCCGGAGACACATCAAGATTGAAGCTGGAGTCATCCCAACCGGTTACAGTCAGACAGACACCATTGACGGCAATACTTTCACCGAGGCTGAGATCCTCATGGACCAGCGTACTGGCAACACAAAGCCGGCCGTCAGCGCCACCGGCATCAAGGCTGCGAACCTCTCCTATCGATTGAATCAACCCAGTAAACATGTCTGCACCTTTGCCCTGATCAACAGGTCACTTCCCGACGTTTCATGACGTACCTCTTCGAGGATGGCACTGTCTTCCATCATGGCAGCTCCAGCTCCGGTAAACAGGCTGGAGGTCGGACAACCGCCAACCAGTCGCGGTGCCACAAAAACCATCAATTCATCAATCAGGCATTCCTGCCAGGCCGCTGTCGCCAGGACGCTGCCCCCCTCAAGAAGCAGATGTTGAATATTGCGCCGGCCAAGTTCCTCCCATAACAAAGGTAATGCCACGCGCTGCTGCTGTGCCGGCAGAACCAGCACCTCAACTCCGGCATCAGTAAGTCTGCCGATCTGATCCGTATCCTGCGAGCAGGTGGCAATCAGGGTTGATGCGCTTGAGGTCTGATTGATCATGTGACTGGTCAGGGGAAAACGCAGTCGACTGTCGACCACAATCCGCACCGGATCCTGAGTTTGCTCATCAGCCAGCCGCACATTCAACAAGGGATCATCTTTGAGCACGGTCTCAATGCCAACCATAATCCCTTCGACACGATTACGCAACCGATGAACCCGCAAGCGGCTCTCTTCACAGGATATCCACCGGGAATCGCCCACAGCCGTGGCTGTGTGGCCATCCAGTGTCATTGCCGCCTTGTAGATGGTCCAGGGATGACCGGTCCGCAAATGTTTACTGAAACCGGTAATCAGTTCGGTAGCCTGCTCATGACACAGACCACGGGTAACCTCGATACCGGCCTCCCGCAGCATGGATAAACCGGCACCGGAAACACGCGGATCCGGATCAACTGTGCCAACAAAAACACGATTGATGCCGGCCTTGATCAGCGCTTGAGCACAAGGAGGGGTTCGTCCGAAATGGGAGCAGGGCTCGAGACTGACGTAGATATCGGCACCACGGGCAGCTTCACCGGCCTGCTCAAGAGCATAGATTTCGGCGTGAGGCATTCCTGCCCGGGGATGATAGCCTTCACCGATGATCCGGTCATCTTTGACAATGACAGCACCGACGGGAGGATTGGGGGCCGTACGCCCTCTCCCGCATTCAGCCAGTTCAATGGCGCGCAGCATGAATCTCTGATGTGATTTTTGGGCAGGCAGATCAGTCATCGGCAACAGTCATTTTCTCAGCTACAGGTTTTTAACTGATCCGTTATCCCTTGGTGGAATGTTTCAGCAGATCGGTGAGCTCGTTCATGAACTCGTTGATATCCTTGAATTGTCGATAGACCGAAGCAAAGCGCACATAGGCTACTTCGTCCGTCTCGTGAAGTGCATCCATCACTGCTTCACCAATGAGGCTGGCAGCAATTTCCTTGTCTCCACGTTCCTGAAAATGGCGTTCGAGCTGGTCAACCAATGCCTCTATCTGCTCCATGGGCACCGGCCGCTTTTCACAGGCACGCTGCATGCCGGAAACGATCTTGGCGCGATCGAAGGGCTCGCGACGGCCATCCTTTTTTATCACGTAGGGGAGTATTTCTTCGATCCGCTCATAGGTCGTAAAGCGACGTTCGCATGCCGGGCATTCGCGCCGCCGACGCACATTATTGCCTTCTTTACCTAATCGTGAATCGACAACCCGGGTATCTTCGTGGCTGCAGAAAGGGCAGTTCATCGCGCCTCTCCAGCTGGATACTGATGAAACCTGACACCACTCTCGCCGAGCATTTCCAGCGACAACTGGTCGGGATATCCGCGAGCATAAATAACTTCAGCGACACCGGCATTGATCAGCATTTTACTGCAGATTATACAAGGTGAATCGGTACTGTAAAGAGTTGCACCGGAGATATTGGTGCCATGCCTGGCGGCCTGGATGATGGCATTCTGTTCTGCGTGCAGACCGCGACAGAGTTCGTGGCGCTCACCGGAAGGAACATTGAGTTGATCACGCAAACAGCCGGTCACATCACAATGGGTAATGCCACTGGGCACACCATTATAGCCGGTAGCGAGAATATTTTTATCTTTGACCAGCATAGCGCCGACCTGGCGCCTGGTACAGGTCGAACGGGTCGCTACAAGCTGTGTAATACGCATGAAATATTCATCCCAATCGGGGCGCGCCATCGCGTTACTACCTACCGGATACGTTGCGGATAGAGTGGAAACTGCTCACACAGAGCTTTTACCTCTGTGCGGATCTGTTCCAGAACCTTGTCATTGGCAGGGTTCTGCAACGCCTGATCAATCCACTGCGCGACCTTTTCCATCTCTTTTTCAGTCAACCCACGGGTAGTCGTAGCCGGGGTACCCAGCCGAACGCCGCTGGTAACAAAGGGAGAGCGCGTATCAAAAGGAACAGCATTTTTATTGACCGTAATCCCGGCCTTTTCCAAGGTTGCCTCAGCAACTTTACCGGTCATCTCGGTGCCGGAGAAATCAATCAGGATCAGGTGATTGTCAGTACCGCCTGACACCAGATTGTAGCCTCGGGCCGACAAGCCGGCTGCCAATGCTTTAGCGTTGTTGACCACCTGTTGCGCGTAGGTTTTGAATCCGGGTTGCAGCGCTTCTTTAAACGCCACGGCCTTGGCCGCAATGACATGCATCAGGGGGCCGCCCTGAATTCCGGGGAAGATGAGGCTGTTAAGCTTTTTACTCCACTGCTGATGGCACAGAATCAGACCACCCCTTGGCCCACGCAGGGTCTTATGGGTGGTTGAGGTGACAAAATCAGCATGCGGAACCGGACTCGGATGAACACCTGCGGCCACTAGTCCGGCAATATGGGCCATATCAACCATCACCAGGGCTCCGACTTCATCGGCAATCCGGCGAAACGCGGGAAAGTCAATCTCACGTGGATAGGCACTGGCCCCGACAACAATCAGCTTGGGACGGTGTTCCCGGGCCAGGTTGGCAACTTCCTCATAATCTATGATCCCGGTCTCGGCTTTGACACCATAGGCGACGATATTATACAGCTTACCGGAAAAATTGACTGGCGAGCCATGGGTCAAATGACCGCCATGAGCCAGGTTCATACCGAGAATGGTATCGCCGGGCTGACAGGTCGCCATATAAACGGCCATATTCGCCTGCGAACCGGAATGGGCCTGGACGTTGGCATGCTCCGCGCCAAACAGCTCCATCGCCCGGTCAATTGCTAACTGTTCTGCAACATCCACATACTCGCAGCCACCATAATAACGCTTGCCGGGGTAACCTTCAGCGTATTTATTTGTCAGCACTGAGCCCTGCGCCTGCAGAACGGCTTCACTGACAAAGTTTTCCGAGGCGATAAATTCAAGGCTGTACTCCTGACGTCTGACTTCATCCGCAAGAACTCCGGCAATTTCCGGGTCAAAGCTTTCAAGGGTGTCCGCTGCCATGTCTATACTCCTGCTGAGGGTCATTTGCGAAAAATAATAGTCGTCAACCTGACAACATAATGTCCTGCTGACGTGGTTACGCCGGGTTCAGACAAAAAGCAAACTGATGAGCAACAATCTTCCGCTTGAATCCTTCTCCTGGGGGAGAATGCCGGATGAGGGGGCTTGAAATGGTCAAAATCCCCCCGCCCTCACCCCAGCCCTCTCCCTCCGGGAGAGGGGATAAGGTTGCATCTACGGATGATTAGCTCTATTCAGGAAAAACAAAAAACGGAGCCAGTAGCATGCTCCGCCCGTTAAATATTATTCGAGCCGATGGCTATTCCAGATTGGCAATCTTGTCCAGTCGTTGCTGATGACGACCGCCCTCGTAGCGGGACGACAGCCAGATATTGACCAGATGCACACCCTGCTCCGCGGAAAGAACCCGGCCGCCCATTACGAGAATATTGGCATCATTGTGCTCAGCCGCCATCTGCGCGGTAAACTCATCGTGAACCAGTGCCGCGCGAATACCCGGAATTTTATTGGCGGCAATGGACATGCCGATGCCGGTACCACAAATCAAAATGCCGGCTTTTGCCTCACCGGAGGCTACTGCTCTGGCAACCTTAGCGGCAAAATCAGGATAATCGACCGAGGCGGAACCATCCGTTCCAAGGTCAGCGAAATCGATTTTGTGATCACGCAGCGACGCGATAACGGCGTTTTTAAGGTCCAGCCCTCCGTGGTCACAGGCTACTGCGATCATTGACACTCCTTAAACCTTTCTGAAAGCCAGGGTGGCATTGGTACCACCAAAACCGAAGGAATTGGTAATGGCCGTCTGACAGGCGATTTCCCGAGCCGTATTAGGTATATAATCAAGATCACATTCGGGATCAGGATCACGGTAGTTGATTGTCGGTGGCAGAACACCACGGTCAAGGGCCAGGGCGGTGTAGACCGCTTCAATGCCTCCAGCAGCACCCAGGCCGTGACCGGTCATGCTTTTGGTCGAACTGATCATGACCTTGTCGGCATGCGAGCCGAACACCGATTTGACCGCCATGGTTTCATAGAGATCATTGAAATAGGTTGAGGTGCCATGGGCATTGATATATCCCACGTCTTCAGGATTGAGCCCGGCGTGACGCAACGCCATTTTAATGCACCTGGCAGCACCCTCCCCGCCCGGCGAAGGCTGGGTAAGGTGATGAGCGTCACTACTGAGACCGTAACCGGCAACCTCACAGTAGATTTTTGCGCCGCGCTTTTTAGCCGATTCATATTCTTCCAGCAAGACGATACCGGCACCTTCCGACATGACAAAGCCGTCACGATTCTTGTCAAAGGGGCGACTGGCCGACTGCGGATCATCATTGCGTGTTGACAAGGCTTTCATGACATTAAAGCCACCAATCCCCAGTGGCGTGATGGTCGCTTCGGATCCGCCGGCAAACATGACATCAGCGTCACCACGGGCAATCATGTGATAGGCATCGCCAATCGAATGGGTGCCGGTTGCACATGCTGAAACAGATGACAGATTAGGACCTTTTGCACCAAAACGCATGGAAATTTGTCCGGCTACCAGGTTGATGATGACCACCGGAATAAAAAATGGCGACACTTTCTTGTAGCCACGTTCCAGCATCACCTGATGATAATGTTCGATAGCGGGTAAACCGCCAAGACCGGAGCCTACCAGAACACCAACCTGCTCAGCATTGTCGGCAGTTACTTCAAATCCGGAATCTTCATAAGCCATAATTGCCGCGGCAAGGCCATACTGAATAAAGAGATCCATTTTTTTGATCTCTTTTTTGTCGATATAGTCTTCAGGATTGAAGTCCTTGACTTCACCGGCAATCTGCGTAGCAAGGTCAGAAGCATCGAAACGGGTGATCGATGCAATACCTGATTGCCCCTGGGTCAGGGCCGTCCAGTTTTTTTCAACACCGGTACCAAGGGCCGACACCACACCAAGTCCGGTCACAACAACTCTGCGCATAAATCAGTTCTCTTTAGCCATAGGTTCAGTTCACAGCGAAAAGAAGCAAGCTTGACCATCTTTCATTTATCGGGCTGGTATCACGTCAAGCCGACACCAGCCCGTACTATATCATGAAAGTTTGCTGATATACTCGATAGCATCCTTGACAGTCTGAATTTTTTCAGCATCTTCGTCAGAAATTTCGATATCAAATTCTTCTTCAAGAGCCATTACCAGCTCAACGGTGTCAAGCGAATCAGCACCCAGGTCATCCATGAATGCGGCATCTTCGGTGACCTGATCCTCATCCACACCAAGTTGCTCAGCGACAATCTGTTTTACTCTTTCATCAATAGAAGCCATTTACTTTTCTCCTTTGTTTAGTCGGCCTGTGAAGACCATTATTTTTTGTTTACATGTACATACCACCATTGACGCCGATAACCTGACCGGTTATGTAGCCGGCCTGATCCGACGCCAGGAAAACCACCGTTGCTGCTATATCGTCAACATGCCCGAGACGCTCCAGGGGAACCTGGTTTATCAACTCGTGCCGCTGCTGTTCAGAAAGAGTTTCTGTCATATCCGTCAGAATAAAACCTGGAGCAACAGCGTTGACAGTGATCTGACGCTTTGCCAGTTCACGGGCATTGGATTTGGTTAAACCATGAAGGCCGGCTTTACTGGCGCAATAATTTGCCTGTCCGGCATTCCCCATCTGTCCGACGACAGACGATATATTGATAATACGACCGCTGCGCTGCCTGGTCATCAGCCGGGCCACGGCGCGGGTACACAAAAAAGCCCCTTTAAGATTGATGTCGAGCACAGAATCCCAATCTTCTTCTTTCATACGCAACATTAAGCCATCACGGGTAATGCCTGCATTATTAACAAGAATATCAATTCTACCAAAGCGCTCTTTAGCCTGATCAACCAACCGTTCAACATCGGCGGCAACGGCAACATCTGCGCCTATTCCCAAAGCCTGGGTACCGGTCTGTTCGAATTCAGCGGCACAGCCGGCAGCCTTTTCGGCACTGGTGCCAACCACTATCAGATGGGCTCCCTGTGCTGCCAGAGCCTGGGATACAGCACGTCCGATACCGCGGGTCGCTCCGGTGACAAGGGCAACTTTATCCTGCAATAACATGGCAGACCTCTTCTGGTTCTTTTAACAGACAGTATACCAACTATTTCAAACGTGTCAGACTCTGCGTATCAGCCACACTTTCGAGCACGGCACCACGCTGAATGCGTTTGATCAGGCCCGACAGCACCTTCCCCGGACCCACTTCAAGGTAATGGCTGACACCGAGTTCAGCACACTGTTCAATCGACGCATCCCAACGCACCGGTGCGCAAACCTGCTCGACAAGCAAGGATTTTACCCGTTCGGACTGATGACAAGGCGTTGCTTCAACATTGGTAACGACAGGGAAAGTAAAAGGCGCAACAGCGACCGGGTCAAGGGCCTGCTCAAGCCGTTGTGCTGCTGGTTTCATCAAAGCGCAATGAAACGGGGCACTGACCGGCAACATCAGGGCACGTTTGGCCCCCCGCTCAATGGCAAGGGCCGTCGCCCGTTCGACAGCAGCAGCATGACCGGCAATAACCACCTGGCCGGGGCTGTTATAGTTGGCCGGGGCAACAATATCACCCGCTGCGGCATCAATACACAGCTGCTCAAGGGCTTCACCCGCCAGCCCGATAATGGCCGCCATGGCGCCGACACCGACGGGCACGGCCTCCTGCATGAAGGTTCCACGTTGGCGGACGGTTTGCAATGCGTCAGCAAATGAAAGGACCCCGGCGGCTACCAGTGCCGAGTACTCGCCCAGTGAATGGCCGGCGGCATAGGCTGGTTGACGCTCTTTTTCCTGCCGCAACACCTCAAGTGCCGCAACACTGACAGCCAGGATGGCCGGTTGTGTGTTGGCCGTCAGCTTCAAATCGGCCTCAGAACCGCTGAAACACAGCGCAGCCAGATCAAATCCGAGGGTATCATTTGCTTCTTCAAACACCCGTTTGGCTACGCTGAAGTTAGCAGCCAGATCCTTGCCCATACCCGGATATTGAGATCCCTGACCAGGGAAAACCAGTGTCAACATCGTCATCCAATCCTGCTTGATTTCCAAATAGGAAACACTACTGTGCTTATCCGGTGACTACGGATGAGCACTTACGAAAAATCAGCTCCAGCGCAACAGGGTAGAAGCCCAGGTAAAACCACCTCCGAATGCTGCCGAAAGGATCAGGTCTCCCGATTTCAAGAGACCTGCACGATTGGCCTCATCCAGGGCAACCGGAATGGTTGCTCCTGAGGTATTACCATATTTATGCACATTGATATAGGTCTGTTCGTCAGTCAGGCCTAAACGTTTTGCCGTCGCCTCTAAAATCCTGCGATTGGCCTGATGGGGAATAAACAGGTCCACATCATGTGTACTAAAGTCGTGAGCATCAAGAGCCTCTCTCGCTACCTCGGTCAGGGATCGTACCGCCACCTTGAAAACCTCGTTTCCCTGCATTTTTAAAAACTGTAATTTCGCTTCCATCCCTGCATCTGACGCCGGATACTTTGCGCCGAAACCGGGCTGGTACAGCAGTTCAAGGTAGTTTCCATCGGAGTGCAGGTGACAGGACAGAACACCGGCATCATCATCACCGGCTTCAAGAACAACGGCTCCGGCACCATCACCAAACAGCACGCAGGTGTTACGATCAGTCCAGTCGATGGAGCGGCTCAGGGTTTCAGCGCCGATCACCAGAGCTCTTTTTCCATGGCCGGAGCGGATAAAATCGTTGGCACATGAAAGGGCATAGATAAAACCACTGCAAGCGGCGGAGAGATCATAGGCAAAGGCTTTTCCGGCACCGATTTTCGCCTGAACGACACAAGCGGTTGCCGGCCATGGATAATCACCGGTAATGGTGCCGACAACGATCAGATCGATCTGATCGGCGCTCACCCCGGCCATGTCCATCGCCTGCCGGGCAGCGGCTGCAGCCATATCGGAGGTACATTCATGATCAGCAGCAATGCGACGTTCTTCGATACCGGTACGTGCAACAATCCATTCATTGTTGGTATCGACCATTTTCTCCAGATCCGCATTGGTGAGTATTTTCTCAGGCATATAGGAACCTGTACCGGTAATCCGTGCTTTCATGCCTGGCACCTCCTTGGTCATATAAAATCAGTTCTGGAAAATGGCAGCCAAACGCTCAAATACACCGCTTTGTGCGTATTCACCAGCCTGACGAATAGCTATACTCATCGCCCCGGGATCGGTACTGCCATGACAGACAATCCCCGGCCCGGCGATACCGAGAAGTGTCGCACCACCGTATTCTGCCGGATTGATTTTCTGTTTGAATGAATTAAAAGCAGGACGACTGAGCAGATACCCGATTCTGGCAAACAAGCGATTTTCTATCTCCCGTTTGAGCATCGTGCCGATAGCAACAGCCAGACCTTCCGAAACTTTGAGCAGAACATTGCCGACAAACCCGTCACAGACGACGATATCGACGGAACCGTTATAGACATCGCCCCCTTCGACGTAACCACAATAATTCAAGGGAGCCTCTTTCAGCAGCAGATGCGCCATTCGGGTCAATTCATTGCCTTTTTTATCTTCGGTACCATTAGACAACAGCCCGACGCGGGGTTTTGATTTGCCCAGCAGGTGCTCAACGTAAACACTGCCCATCAGTGCGAACTGACACAAATGGGATGGCTTGCAATCAACATTGGCACCCATATCAAGGACCATGGTCTGGTCAACCAGATTAGGCAAAGACGTACCGATGGCAGGACGCTCCACTCCTTTAATCCGCCCGCAGACGAGCATGCCGGCCGCCATGATGGCGCCGGAATTGCCGGCACTGACAACGGCAAGGGCATCGCCGGCTTTGACCAGGTCGAATGCCACCCTGATGGAGGAGTCTTTCTTCCGGCGAACCGCAGACGCGGAGTCATTCATACTGACGACTTCGCTGGCATGATGAAGATCAATCTTCAAGCCAGCGATGTCGTGCTTGTCCAGCTCCGGTCTGACCAGGGCGGTATCGCCCACCAGCACCACATGACAGCCCCAGCGCCGACAGGCCGCAACAGCAGCAGCAACCTCGACTACCGGAGAGTTGTCCCCTCCCATGGCATCAACAGCAATTTTCATGGACATGGAATTGTCTGGCCGAATCAGAAGTTGTCGCTAGTGATAATTTCTTTCCCCTTGTAATGACCGCAACTGGCGCAAACCCGGTGAGGAAGCTTGGGCTCGTTGCAGTTCGGACAGGTTGAAATACCGACCGGGGTGACAGCGTCATGAGCACGCCGCATGTTCTTTTTTGATTTTGAAGTCTTTTTCTTTGGAACGGCCATTTTTTTCTCCTTAGATGTATTACACGCGGCAACAGCCGGATGTTTTATTGCTTAGGCCGGCGTGGGTCAGGTACCAGCAGTTGACGACTTTTCGCGACGTCATCTCATCATTTGCTTTTTTGTGAAAGCATCCTTATTGACCTTTGAGTTGAGCCAATACACCAAATTTACTGTTGAACAGCTTTTTCTCACAATCACAAGAGGAGTGATTCAGATCAGCCCCACATTCAGGGCATAAGCCCCGACAATGATCGTTACACAGAGCGCGTATCGGGATGGCCATGATCAGCTGCTCCTGTAATGGCTCCAACAACTCAAGGCGGTCATCACGGTAGGGAATCATCCCCAGTTCGTTGTATTCGAGTTCTCGCTCGGCGGCAGAATCCTCCTCGCCCTGGTCCGGAACAAAAGTCAAGGCAAAGGACTCTGCCAGCTCATAC
>JAWLDI010000078.1:0-12047 GCA_041686715.1 Pelovirga sp. | reverse complement strand
TGACCGCAACTGACACAAACAAATGCAGATCTTTCTGCTGATTTGTCATTTCTGTCCTCCTGTTATGTTAGGTGCTTATTCAGTTGACTAGGTCCCACACGTCAAGCTTGACGGTGACGCCTTTTTACTGACATGTTTAGTTATACTTACTATCATATTTTCTGGTTTTCCTCAGGCCAGCTGTTCAGTGTTCAGAACCTCTGGATGAGCATCATGCGGTTTTTCGGGCTGGAAATTATTTTATAGATTGCTCATCCTACAGTTTTCCAGGAGCAGTAAATGTTGAATGATGCCGAAAAGAAATGTGTCGAGGCGTTAACGGCCAACGGGTTCAAGGTGTTCAGCGCCGCAAGTAAAGAAGTAGCGCGTGACCTTTTTTTTCAAGAGATTTTTCCGGAGGTTAAAATTGACAGCATTTCATGGGCTGATTCCTTGAGTATGGAAGCGACCGGGGTTCTCGCTGAATTATTAGCCGATCCGCACTTATCGATTATCAAAACCTTTGAACCTGGCGCACCGCGTGGTGAGATAACCAACAGACGGCGGCAGGCGTTTCTTGTCGATCTTTTTTTGACGGGCAGCAACGCGGTCACCCAATGCGGCAAGCTGGTTAATCTTGACATGATCGGCAACCGAACCGGGGCAATCTCCTTTGGACCTAAAAAGGTGGTTCTTTTTATCGGAAGGAACAAGATCGTGAAGGATCTAGATGAAGCTTTCCAGCGCATCAAGAATCATGCGGCTCCCTTGAACGCTCGTCGTCACCATATGAAAACACCTTGTGCCGTCAGTGGGCGTTGTCATGATTGTGATTCGCCACAACGGATTTGCAATACCTGGTCAATTATTGATAAGTGCTTTCCGCCGGGGCGGATCAGTATCATCCTGATCAGGGAAGACCTGGGCCTTTAGCCCCTGCAAGCAGGTCCATGGCGAAGGAACCTGCTGTTCTCATCCCTTGTTTTTTATTTGCGTTACGTGCTATCCAATCAGGCGCATCATTGTTGCTCAATCATCGTCAATAGTGTTGAGATGAATTTATATTTATCTACAAACCATGTAACAGCGGAGTGTTAGCAATGCAGACAAAGATTATTCTTCCGGAAGACCGTATTCCGCGCCAATGGTATAACATTATTCCTGATATGCCGGGGCCACTGGCGCCGGTTATCCATCCCGGCACTATGCAGCCGGTTTCTCCTGATGATCTGTTGCCGCTGTTTCCAATGCCTTTGATTGAGCAGGAAGTTTCATTACAGCGCTGGATTGATATCCCTCAGGAAATTCTGGACATTTACCAGCTTTGGCGACCAGCTCCCATGTTCCGTGCCCATCGTCTTGAGAAGGCTCTTGGTACCCCGGCAAAGATCTATTACAAATATGAGGGTGTTTCTCCCGCCGGCTCCCATAAACCTAACAGTGCTGTTCCACAGGCTTATTATAATAAAATTTTCGGCACCAAACGCATTGCCACTGAAACCGGTGCCGGACAGTGGGGGTCGTCGATCTCTCTGGCATGTCAGATGTTCGGTCTGGAATGTACGGTTTACATGGTCAAGGTTTCCTACAACCAGAAACCCTACCGCAAGAGTATGATGCAGCTGTGGGGAGCTGATGTCATTCCATCACCCTCGCATCATACCAACGCCGGGCGCACCATTCTTGCTCAGAACCCTGACAGCAATGGTTCTCTTGGTATCGCTATCAGTGAAGCGGTAGAAGATGCAGCGACCCGCGAAGATACCCGCTATGCCCTGGGTAGCGTACTGAATCATGTCTGTTTACATCAAACGATTATAGGTCTTGAGTCCAGGGCCCAGATGGAGATGATCGGTGAGTATCCGGATGTGGTGATTGGCTGTCATGGTGGTGGCTCCAACTTTGCCGGTATGGCGTTTCCCTTTGTTGCCGATAAGGCCAATGGCAAGCAGGTGCGCGTTATGGCTTTTGAGCCGTCAAGTTGCCCGACACTGACCCGCGGTGTGTATGCCTTTGACTACGGTGATACAGCAAAAATGGCGCCGGTATCCAAAATGTACACCCTCGGTCATGATTTTATGCCACCGGGAATCCACGCTGGAGGGCTGCGCTATCACGGGGCTTCGGCGCTGGTGTCCCAGTTGGTTCATGCCGGTATCGTTGAAGCCAGAGCCGTTCAGCAGTTGGCCTGCTTTGACGCTGCGGTACAGTTTGCCCGTTCTGAGGGAATTATCCCGGCGCCGGAATCAAGTCATGCTATCCGTGGTGCAATCGATGAAGCCTTGCTCGCTAAAGAGGAAGGCAAGGAAAAAACCATCCTGTTTAATCTGTCCGGGCACGGACACGTTGATATGGCGGCCTACGATGATTTTTTTGCCGGCAAACTGAGTGATTATGAGTACCCTGAAGAGGAAATCAACGAATCGCTCTCGCATTTACCGGAAGTGAAGTAGTATCCTTCGGGGAAACTGTGGCAAGTCTTTTATCCAGCAGGATTTTTTGGCTACCCGTGTTTATTTCCATAGAATCAAGCGTTATAGTGAAGTAATGACAGATCTATCGACCATTCGCTGTCCGTATTGCGGCGCAGAAACATCCTGGCAGGGTAATCCGTCGCGACCATTCTGTTCTGAACGCTGTCGGCTGATCGATCTTGGGCGTTGGGATAACGGCGAGTACGTTGTTCCGGGTGAAAAACAGGAAGAAAATCCTGCCGACACGGATGAGCCCACCATCTGATTGCTGTCCAGCGGGAAATCTCGAAGCTACAGCAATGCAGTTTTCGAATTGAAAACTGATTAACTTTCAGGAGCAACCATGTATCACCTGTCGATAATTACCAGTTTTGCTGCGGCCCATAATCTGTTGCATTATCAGGGCGACTGCGAAAACCTTCACGGCCATAACTGGAAAGTTGAGGTAACAGTTACTACCGACACCCTCGACCATGCCGGTCTTGGTATCGATTTTAAAATTCTGAAAAAACATACCCGGGAGATTATGAACTATCTCGATCACAAATATTTAAATGATCTTGAAGCGTTCAGGGAGATCAGCCCCTCTTCAGAGCAGATTGCCCGTTTTGTTTTCGAGCGACTTGAGGACTCACTGAGCGAGAACGAGGTGGTGGTTCAAAAAGTGACTGTGTGGGAATCGGACAACGCGTATGCAGCTTATACCCGGAGCTGATCTGATTGAGGTTTTTTCATCGCTGCAGGGAGAGGGCGCGATGATAGGCCGCCGTCAGGCTTTTTTGCGCTTTAGTGGCTGCAACCTCTCCTGTGACTATTGTGACACCAGTTTTCTAAGCAGTCCGGTCTGCCGCATTGAGGAGAATCCCGGCTCCGGAGATTTCATAACCTGCCGGAATCCCGTACCCCTTGACCGGATAATGGGCTTGCTTGAAGGTTGGCTGTCACGATTTCCCGGTGCTCATCATTCCATCAGTATTACCGGGGGCGAACCTCTATTGCACGCAGAACTTCTCCAGCTCTGGCTGCCCCAGCTGCGACAACTTTTACCCGTATCCCTTGAAACCAATGGAACCCTGCCTGCAGCACTGCGACTGATTGTGCCTTTTATTGATTACGTGGCAATGGATATCAAGTTACCTTCTGCGACCGGGATAGAGACTGACTGGGAGTGTCATGACAATTTTCTCAGGATCGCCGCGCAGATCGATTGTACAGTCAAGCTGGTTGTTGATGATGCAACCAGCGACGATGAATTGAGCAGGGCAGCAACAGTTGTTAATGCTGTATCACCATCAATACCTGTTATTATTCAGCCCATCACCCGACACAATAAAGTGGCAGTCAGGGTTCCTCGCCTGCTGGCCATGCAGTCTCTTGTTGCCGCAATTCATCCCGAGACAATCGTTATACCACAAACCCATGTTTTTCTAGGTGTTATGTAGGTGTATAGAGATATTACATAAATAGTTTCACAGAGGTGTTATGCTGATCGAAACAATGACTATGGACGAATTTTCAGCCGGACTGAAAAAAACCCGGACTGTTATTGTGCCTTTTGGCTCGACCGAACAACATGGTCGTCATCTGCCTCTTGATACTGACACCATTCAGGCCGTCGATATTGCCGGAATGGTTGCCCGGTCGCGGCCGGTCTTTATTGCACCGCCACTGCATTACGGTGTCTGTCGTTCAACAGGACAGCATCCCGGTACGATCGGAATTTCCACGTCCAGCTTGAAAATGCTGGTAACAGATCTGGTGTCCTCCCTGTATTGCCAGGGGTTGCGCTTTATTGTGCTGCTCAGCGGCCATGCCGGAACGACCCATATGGCTGCCCTGGTCGATACTGGTGAAGAATTGTTGAGCCGTTTTGATGACATCCAGATAGCGGTCATCAAGGACTATGATCTGGCGGTTGCGGTGGGGCAGGGAATACTCGAAACGCCAGGTGATTCTCATGCTGGAGAGATTGAAACCTCGCGACTGCTGCATTCGCATCCACATCTGGTAGCGGACCTGTCACCGGCAGAATATCCTTCTTTTCCACAAGGCATTCTGGTCCGCGATAAACAGCATTACTGGCCGGGCGGTGTCTGGGGTGATCCAACCAAAGCCAGTGCCGCTAAAGGACAGTTGCTGCAACACCGGATGGCGGAAAAGCTCTGTGAGATCATTGCTGATCTGGAACGTATGGGAACATAAAAGACTGGATATTCAACAGTGGCCAAATTTTTGCAGCAATTTTTCGGCGACCAGCGGTGGAACGAATTTACTGATATCGCCCTTGAGGCGTCCGACCTCCTTGACAATAGACGAGCTTAAGTAAGCACATTCGGGGGACGTCATCATAAAAAGGGTTTCTACCTGCTCACATACGGTACGATTCATCTGTGCCAGTTGAAATTCAAACTCGAAGTCGGTCACTGCACGTAATCCACGCAGAATCACCCGGGCCTTTTTGCTGACAACATAATCAACCAGCAATCCATTGAAGGTTTCGACTTGAATGCGCGGATTCTCCGCAACCAGTTGATTGATCATTTCGAGACGCTCAGTAATGGAAAACAGACCGCTTTTTTCATTGTTGCAAGCAACCGCAACGACAACTGTATCGAATATCTCCAGGCCGCGACTGATAATATCGAGATGGCCGTTGGTTAATGGGTCGAACGAGCCGGGATAGATGGCAATATGTCGATTCATGACGTTTCCTCTGGTAATAAACCAAACAGATGGATTGCCGTTGAACCATAGCAACGGCGATCCAGCAAGGTCAAGGCGCCCTGATTCTGCAGAACCTCACGTCGGTGAGTTTCGCTGCAGATGATTCCGTCAGCGGCCAGGATGCTCAACGATTCAATGCCAGTGATGATTTCCCCAGTAAGGCCGGAATCGTATGGGGGGTCAAGAAGAATCAGGTCAAAGGGTGCATGGTGGCATGCCTTGTCCAGACAAGAGGGGAGCTCGCCACAGATCAATGTTACCTGGTTGTCAAACCTGCAAGCTGTGATGTTATCCTTGATCAGTTTGATGGCGTAGGGATTATTTTCAACCATTACCGCCGTTGCTGCGCCGCGACTTAAGGCTTCGAGAGACTGGGCACCGCTGCCGGCAAAGAGTTCAAGTACCTTTAAGCCACTGAACCCGCCAAAATGATTTGCCAACATATTGAACAGGGCTTCGCGAACGCGGTCTGGCGTTGGACGAATTTTTTTGCCGTCGAAAGCCGACAGTTTTTTTCCCCGTAGTGATCCGCCAATAATCCGCATGACTGCTAGCAACCCCTGTTAAGAAGACAGCAATTTTTACCTGGCTGGATTTTTAACAGCACGATGGGATCAGAGCAAGGGTAATCATTCTCTTTTTGAATTTGGTAAAGTTCAGTTGATCATTTTTATGACTTATTATGACACGCTTGTTGTGTATTGTGTAAATGACTATTCATCTGCAAAGGGAGGTTTGCTATGCACGAACAGTTTGTCGCTGATTATGCTGCCAAAAGTGAAACCAGTCGAGGCCGTAAGTTTGCTGAACCCTACAAAGATGATCGCCTGCCTTTTGAGCGGGATCGCGATCGGATCATTCACTGTGCCGCTTTCAGGCGTCTTGAATATAAAACCCAGGTGTTTGTCAATCATGAAGGGGATTATTACCGTACCCGCCTGACCCATTCACTGGAGGTAGCTCAGATTGCCCGTGGAATTGCCCGCAAGCTCAAGCTGAACGAAGATCTGATCGAAGCACTGGCCCTTTCTCATGATCTCGGACACACACCCTTTGGCCACACCGGTGAACATGTGCTGAATCGACTGATGAAGGATCACGGCGGCTTTGAACACAATCAGCAGTCGTTACGTATTGTTGAGGTTCTGGAACAGCGCTATCACGATTTTGACGGCTTGAACCTGAGTTATGAAACGCGAGAGGGAATCATCAAGCATAGTACATCATATGACAGTGCGGGCATGATCGCGGTAAAATCGTACTGCCCGGAAGAACAACCGACCCTTGAAGCACAGATTATCGATCTTGCCGATGAAATCGCCTACAACAATCATGACATTGATGATGGTTTGAAAGCCGGTTATATCCGTCTTGATGACCTGGCATCAGTCGATATCTGGCAAACAACCTGGATTGATATCGGACGTCGTTTTCCCGGTATCAGTGAAAAACGCCAGATCCTCCAGACCGTCAGTCATCTGATCGGTGAATTGATTCAGGATCTGGTGTCAACAACAGCTGAAAAGCTCCATCAACATTCCATCAAGAGTCTGGAAGATGTTCGTCACCATAAGGGTAAACTGGTGTTGTTCAGCAACGCCACCCATGAACGTAACAGGGAACTCAAAGCCTTTCTTTTCAAAAAGCTCTATCGTCACCACAAGGTTGAGCGGATGCGGGTCAAGGCGGAACGTTTCTTGACCCTCTTGTTTGAAAGTTACATTGAAAATCCAGGTTTATTGCCGGAAAAATTCCAGCGTCGGTACGAGCAGCATGGCAAAGAACGGGTTGTCTGTGATTTTATTGCCAGCATGACCGATCGTTATGCTCAGGATGAATACAAAAAACTCTATGAACCATTTGAACGCGCCTGATACAGGGGGACTATTCAGTATGATTGAAATCTATCTGCAGAGGGGTCTCTGCAGGTAAATCGAGGTTTTTGATCTGGTTGATGCCATCGACAAAAAGCAACTGCCCATAGCGACCATAGTGCGGAATTTTCCGTGCAACGGAAACAGCATGTTCTGATCCGTCGGAAACAAACCAGAGGGCGTGACGACTCGGGTTGTAAGGGTTGCGTGTAACAATAACTCCGGCATGCTCTGTTGCGCCGGCATGCTGCTCAGCCAGCAGTTTTTTCAGTTGTGCACCTGTTTCAACAGTCGGGGTTAATCGGTCATCAACTCCAAAAATCAGCAGGTCATAACGGGATAATTCATCACTGGTTGCCAGATCAGCAGCATTTATCGGAGTTCTGTTCTTGCGCAGACCGGCCAGAAGCGTTTGCTGTGCTGCTGGGAGTGGAACCAATCTGCTTGCAACAACGGCTTTGAGCTCTCTGCTGCCGCGGATTGAGGCGACGGTGGAGGGAATTTCAACCGGATCCATTAAACGGAACAGATCAACATCGGGATCTACGACAACACGCTCAGGTCGCCAGTCAGTAAGGATAGAGAACTCACGTTCGACTGTCTGCAGATGAAGTATTTCTGTATGCTGCTGCCGTACATTATCAAGGCGCAGTTTGACTCGCAGTTGATAAGGGGGCGTCAACTGCTGCAATAGGCCCCGCGTCAACCAGCCTTCACCTGTTTGCTCTGTAGATACCTGTTCAAGCTCTAATTGCGGATCCGTGGTTCTGCTGATCCATTGGCGAAAAAAGGGGGCCATATCTCTACCGGAATTTGCGCTGAAACGATCTGAAAAGTCGTTCCAATCGATACTTTTGAACATATTTTCGGTGGCAATGTCGCGCAGTGTCGACCAGAAAACAACATCTCCTACTTCACGGCGGAGCATGTGAAAAATCATCATTCCTTTTCCATAGCCGATAGCCTGTCCCGGTCGATTGCTTCGATACTTGAATTGTTGAACGGCAAAGCGATTGGCTGGATTGGTCAGGTTGGCATAGGTCATCAGCTGGTTAAGACGATAACTGCGGGCATCCTCCTCGCCACTGTGCTCCTGATACAGGTGATCAGCTATGTAGGTAGTTAATCCTTCCGACCAGTTTCCAAGGCGAAAATCAACCCAAACCCCGTTGCCCCACCAGGAGTGGGCAATTTCATGACCAAGACTGGTGGTTACGATAAAGGGCAGGCGAATCACGGTGCTTCCGAGCAGTGTCCATCCGGGCAGTCCGAACCCGGTCGGAAAAAAGTTTTCAACGATTGCAAAATGAGGAAAAGGATAGGGCCCGAACAGTCTCTCATAGAGATCCAGATAATAACGGGATTTTTTCAGGTAAGTCAGGGCCAGTTCAGCTGATCCCTGATAAAAGTATGCGTAGATCGGTACCGAGCCGCTGATATCTTCAAACACCTGATAGGCTCCGGCTGACAAGGTCAACCCGCGGACCGGATAGTCTATTTCCCATACTGATATGGAGTAGGTTCCATCGTGGTAGCGATTTAAACGTTTTCCCGAAGTAATGGCTTCAGTATGACCAGGTGCTCTGATGCGAATAAGATAATGAACATTTGTATCAGTGATTTGCGGGTACCAGGCGGTTCCGGCAGACAGATAGGTGCCATCCGGACTGATTGTTGCTGACACACCGAAACCAGGGTTTTCCGTGTGTACCGGTCTGGTCGGAACGCTATCATTGAAGTGAGCTGAATAGTTTATCTCAACGGGATCACTGTTCTTTATGGTGATAACCAGGATTCCATTGTTGAACCGATACTTCAGGTTGCGGTTGCCCTGACGCACAGAATGAACTGTGGCGGTGGCTGCCAGGCGACATTGCAGCGGCTCTTCCAGAACTGAATTAACATGAATTGTTGCTGTTGCTTCAAGCCGCTGTTGGGCCGGTAGCAGTTCCAGATCGAGCTGGTACTCGATATTGGCGTAAGCCGTTGCCAGGCCGGCAACAAAAGAAAATAGAAGTGTCAGTAACGAAATTATTTTTATCATCATGTCCCTTCAGGTTGGATATGACTGGCTTTGTCTGCGATCATGATGTCAAGACTGATTGCGGGATGCTTTCAGTTTCAGTTGTTGTTGATGCCATTCGCGCATGGCAAAAATCTCACCATAGGTCAGGTGTGGGCGCAGATTTTGTGAAGCCTCCTCGCGGTAATTGCGCAACTCAGGATAACGCTGACAGAGACTGTTCAGCTCTTCAAAGAGTGGATCATCAACAGAAATCGGATTTAACTTTTCAATGCTCAGCATGACGTTTTTTAAAGCGCGTCCGAGGATCGTACCGGAAGTGACGATAGAACCGGCAAGGGCTCCGGCAAAAATACTGCCCCCCCAGGGCTGCGACATGGCGATGGCAAGGAGCAGAACCGTTGCTACACTGGTCGCCGAAATGCTGATTGTTATCGCAATCAGGTCGCTGAAAAGCAGGGACTCACGAGTAGCCGTTGCCAGAACAATAGTGACGGCCAGACTTAATGCCACCAGCACCAGGATAGCTCGACCACTGAGAAAACCACCAAAATAGAGCAGCAGCAGGGCCAGCAGATGGGTTGCGTCGCAGATACAGGAACGGATCATCAGCTGGCGACGCTGCTGCTTGAGGTCGGCCATGGCTGCAGCCACTTCCTTGCTGGTTGGCGGCTCATCTGTCAGGTCAAAATGATACATAGTTAGGTCGACTGCCGGTTGATGGGTAGCATTTAGCCAACCTCTATCATTCCTGTTTCAAAGCGTGAATGCAACCCCTCTTGCAGGACAATCGGACGGGTATTGACAATGGCTGATCCTGGTCAGGGTTTCGGCAGGGAAATTTGCGGGTTTTCCGGATGCTTACGATACAGCAAAAACGTGCGTCCCAACACCTGAGCGACGCTGGCGGATGTCGCCTGTGCCAGTTCTGCCGCCAGTTCACGGCGATCACTGAGGCAACCGTCCTGCAGCTTCACTTTAATCAGTTCATGACTTGCAAGAGCTTCATCAGTAGCGGTGACCACCGTATCAGTCAATTCCTCTTTGCCGATCATTATCACCGCCTGGAGATGGTGCCCCAGTCCACGTAAATAACGTGCCTGTTTACCCGTCAGTTTCATCATCTTTTTCCCGGAGATTCTGGTTATAGAAACAACCCCGCCAGCCAATAAAGCAACATGCCGATCAGCACGGTACCACCGAGGCTACGGGTTTTCAGTGCAAATATCAATGTCGGAATGGCAATAAGAAATTCCAGTTTACCCAGCGTAATGGTGTCAGTGCCGGAATCGACAAACAGCAGAGGGGCAAGCAGGGCGCTGAGTACCGCTACAGGAATAAAACCGAGCCAATCAACCAGCCACTGTGGCATTTTTTTGTGCGACAGGTAGAGAAGGGGCAGGGCGCGCGGCAGATAGGTAACCAGCCCCATACCAGCAAATAGAAACAGGTATTCAGCCGCATTCATCTAGGTGTTCCTTTTTCTGTTCAGAAAAAAACCACCCGTGGCTGCCCCCATTGAAGCGCCGACAATATACGAGTCACCCGGCACAAAAAGTGCCCAGGTGCAGGCTATACATGCTGCCATAATCGCTGTGATGATGTGTATCCGGCTGTGAAGTTGGAATACCAGCAAACAGATAAACATGCCGATCAGGGCAAAATCGATTCCAAGGGCGCCGGCAGGGATAAACTGGCCTGTCAGCACACCACTGACTGTCGCAATAATCCAGACACTGTTGGCAAGATGGTTAACGATCAGCGCCTGAAAGCGATTCCAGTTGCCGGCACGAAAGCGGGCCATATTGACAGCGAAGCTTTCGTCTGTGATGCCATAGGCGAACAGTGCCAGAAAAGAGCGACGGATATTGTTGAGATAAAGTGCCAGAGCGGAACTCATCAGGGCATGACGGAAGTTGATAATGAAAGTCGCACCAATGATCGCTGCTATTGAACTTCCGGCGGCCAGCATGGCTACACAGATAAACTGGGCACTGCCGGCAAAGACCAGTATCGACATCATGGCCATTGCCCACCAGGGAATACCTGCCTGCTCAGCGAGAACCCCCAGAGCCAGCCCGATGGGAAAGTAGCCGAGACAGATCGGCCAGGCGGCATGAAGCGCCGGACCAATATCTTCTCTGCTGTATGTATTGCTTGACATAACCAGCACTGCAGAGGTGACTTGTTTATTGTTGCTCGTACATGGCTTCGTAAAGATTGACCGTATGATTCTTGATACGACGCATGGCTACGGCCATGTCACTGAATGTCAGCGCGGGAAGGGCACCGCAGGAACCCGACTTCATGCGATCGAGGTGGTCTTTACGCATGACGTCAGCAAGATCATTAAGCCGTCTGGCCTCGTTATGAATGGTATCCTTATCCACCAATGGCTCATTGTGGAAAACCTTGCAGACCAGGTTAAAGAAGGCAAAAAGCTCATGGTGGTATTGGTGCAGATCATTCCAGGCATCTTCACTGAAATTCAGATCATTTTTTTCGAGGCGCCTCATATAGGAGCACAAGGACAGGGAATAGTCGGCAATCGATTCAAGTTCATCGGCTGCCCGGACATAAGCGTAGGCGCGATCAGACTGGTCCTTGCTGGCTTTTCCGCCCTGCATCAGGGTCACTGTAAAGGTTGTTATCTCATGTTGTATAATGTCGGTCTGTTCTTCAATTGTTTTGACTTTCCGGTAAAATTTTTCATGGTTTTTCAGTTCCGGCTGCATAAAGCTGCCGGCATGCCGCAATGCTTTGTGAACTCGCCCCTGCATCCGTTTTAATTCCTGAAAGAGCATGCTCACACCCAAAGCAACAGGCATTGAGCCGGGGGCCCCGATATATCTGAAGGAACCTTTGGGCCCATCTGCCCGGTCAGGCACCAGCTTGATCACCAATTTGGCCAGCAGGCCGAGAAATGGCAAAACAATCAGCGTGGCGGTGACATTGAACATGCTGTGGGCAAAT
>JAWLDI010000077.1:0-12182 GCA_041686715.1 Pelovirga sp. | reverse complement strand
TCAACCGCGAGAGGACGAAATTCTTCCGTTGAATACACTGTCTGCACACCACTCATGATCCCTCTACGGCGCAACTCCTTACGTATAATCCGCGCCAGACGGCACTTTTCGGTGGTACTGATATCGCCGACCCGGACCCGGGTCGGATCAAGTTTGTTGGCGGCGCCCATGGAGCTGATAACCGGCAACCTGTTTTTTATGCAGGACTCGATCAGATGCAACTTGGCAGTAATATGATCGATACAGTCGAGGACGTAATCGTAGCCCGGCGCTAACAGCTCCCGGGCAGTTTCAGCCTGGAAAAACTGCTGCCGCGGCAGCACCCGACAATCAGGGTTGATCCGGCGGCAACGTTCGGCCATCACCTCTACCTTGGAACGGCCAACGGTAGTATCAAGGGCATGAAGCTGGCGATTGATATTGGTCACACAGATATCATCAAAGTCAACCAGGGTCAGACAGCCGATCCCGGCTCGCGCCAGCGCCTCGACAGCATAACTTCCCACTCCGCCGATGCCGAATACGGCTACTGAGACGGTGGCCAGTTGCGCCATTGCACTCGGTCCAACCAGCAACTCCATTCTACTGAAGCGGTGTTCTTTCATTTGCCGTTATCCTGGAGTCGATGAAACAGCCTGCGCGTATTTGCTGTGGTCAATTGTGCCGTTTGTGCCAGGGATATTCCGCGCAGATCGGCGATCTTTTCCGCCACCTTAATCAAATCGATCGGTTTCTGGGCCATATCGGGCAGATCTGTTTCCAGCAGCAGCACCGAGTCCGGTAAGCCCGTTACTGTTTCAAGAAGCCGGCGGACGTTATCACGCAGCAGAACCGGTCCGATACCGACGCAAACCCCCTGATCGACCACCTGGCGAGCAAAAGGCAGGCTCGCTGAAAAGCCATGCCAGATTGCGCCGACCTGACGGCCGATAGCCAGTTCACGGAGAATATCGAGTAGGGCACCGTTTTTATGGCGACAGTGAAGTATCACAGGAAGGTGTTCGTCCAGGGCCACCTGCAACTGGTCACGCAACACTTTTTCCTGAACCTGAATTGATGATTCTACCGTGGCATCCAGGCCGATCTCACCGATGGCCACTACCTTTGGATGCCGGACCAGTTGTCGCAGTTGTTTCTCGACATCCTTATTCCACTGATCAGCACACATGGGATGAAGACCCGGGGCCGCGTACACCTGCGGATAGCGATCTGCCAGCGCCAGGATTCCATCCCAGTCCGCCGGCCGCACCCCCGGCTGAAGCAGACAATCGATGCCCGCGTCATCGGCCTCAACAAGACAGGCATTGAGCCTTTGTGGACCATCGATGCCTGACAGATGGATATGGGTATCACAAAAACGCATCGCCCCTCGTGACGGTTGTCAGTCTGCCACCCGGGCGGCGACAACGCGACCTTGCAGATTTTTTATCCGGCCGGGGTCGTTGATCGGACCCAGTCCGGTAGCCGCCTGATAGGTAGTGCCGGCCGCAACCGGTCCGGTAATTCGCACACGGTTCTGCTGCGGATTACCGGACTGATCAATATAACCAACCTCAAGGATGATTTGAGTAACCGCAACAGGAGTCTGGTTAGTTAAGCGGGCAAGCAGTTGTCCCTGGCGATCGAGCACAAAGTCAAGCTGCAGATACTTATCGGGGTTCTCGGGCAGATCCAGTTGTACCAACGCCTTATGAGCCTGACGACCGGCAGCAGAATCGGAACGGGCAGCGCCGGAGAAATATTCCATCGCCTGGCTCCGATCGCCACGTTTCAGGGCTAATTGTCCCAGAGTATTGAGAGCCGGAGCGGTAGGCAGCAGATCGACACTGCGTTGCAGATCGGCATTGGCAGCCGTTGTCTCTCCCAGCGCCTGGTAAGCCAATCCACGCTGCAGATAATAATGAAAATACTCCGACTGGCGTTGCAACGCCTGGTCAAACGCTGCTATCGCTTCGCGTTCATGCCCCTGTTTACGCAATGCGTCACCTCGTAAACCGTAAAACAATGCCTCTTTCGGTTCTCCGGCAATGGCCTGATCCGCTAATACCAGCGCCCGATCAGCGCGATTGTCATTGAGCGCCTCACGCCCTTCGTCATAAGCCTCGTAGGCCTCTTGTGCCGCGACAAGAGGAGCCATCATCCGGCGATAACGCTCCACCTCCATTTCTCCATCGCCATTGAGTTCGGCCAGCGTCCGACGATTGGCATCGACCCGCTCCTGTGACGGCGGATGACTGGCAAAAAGCCCTTCCAGCCAGTTACTTTGGCGCCCTTGTGACAAGCGGACAAAAGTCTGTTGCAGTTCGACCGCCGCAGCTGGATCATAACCGGCACGCGACATATACAGCATACCGTAATAATCAGCCTCTCTTTCCGCATCACGGCTGTAACGCTGGCTCACCAGCCCGGCAGCCACGGAGGCCCCACCGATCGCCAGCCCGGCATACTCACTGTTCCCGGCGGCCATCGCTGCCGCCAGCACTGCTCCCTGCAGCAACATCCCACGCTGCATACTCTGGGCACTATGACGAGCAGCGGCATGAACTATTTCATGACCTATGACTGCCGCCAGTTCAGCTTCACTCTGCATTTCTGTCAGCAGCCCCCGGTTGAGGGCAATCTTGCCGCCAGGAAGGGCCCAGGCGTTGGGTGTGGAGTCGTTGATGACCTGAAACTCATACGGAAGGGGACGATCGCTGACGGCGGCCAGGCGCTCACCAACCTCCTTGACATAGGCGACAATTTGCGGCTGGGTCGTATAGTCCCCCCCCTGCATCTGCCGCAATGGCGCATACTGCTCAGTGCCGATCTGCAGTTCGGTGCCTTCACCAATCAGGGCCAGCTCGTTGCGACCGGTGACCGGATTCACAGCGCAACCGGCCAGCATCAGCAATAACAGAATCCAAACCAGGTATCGTCGCATCAGCGCCTCCTGTTTATCTACCATGGCCGACATGGCACCATCAGGCTTCGATCAGGGAAACCAGTACCCGTCGCTTGAGTTCTCCTTTAAGCATCAGCTGGATTTTTTCTTCAAGTTGCTCCAGAGAAACCTCTTCTACCATCTTGTCCAGATCATCCAGCTTCCATTCAGTCGCCAGCTGGTCCCAGACCTGTTGGCGTCGCACCATGGGAGCCTCGGCAGAATCGATACCAATCAGCCGCACACCACGCAGGATAAAGGGGAAGACATTGATCGCCAGATCGGGCGAAGCGACCAGACCACAGCAGGTCACAACTCCATCATAACGGGTCGACTTGATCGCCGTCGCCAACATCTCACCCCCGACACAATCGACCACCCCGCCCCAGGTAGTTTTTAACATGGGCCGCTCACTACCGGTTAAAAAACTTTCTCGGCTGATAATCCGTTCGGCCCCGAGGCGCTTGAGATAGGGTTCCTCATCCAGTTTGCCGGTCACCGCTGTCACCTGATATCCGAGCTTGGCCAGCATCGCCACCGCCAGGCTGCCAACGCCGCCGGTAGCGCCGGTCACCAGGATCGGGCCGGAGTCGGGCGTTACTCCATTGGCGACCAGCTGGTCAACCGAAAGCCCTGCCGTCAGACCGGCGGTGCCATACATCATGCTCTCCTTGAGACTCAACCCTTTCGGCAATTTCAGAGCCCAACTGGATGGGACACGGATCAACTGGCCAAAACCGCCATCGGTTTCCATCCCCAGGTCATAACTGGTAACAATCACCTGATCTCCGGGCTGGAACTTGCCGTCGTCACAACTGACAACCTCACCGGCAGCATCGATCCCCGGAGTATGCGGAAAGTCACGGGTAACCCCCGGGTTGCCGGTCGCCGACAGGGCATCTTTATAGTTAAGAGACGAATAATGCACCTTGACAACCAGTTCACCGGCAGGCAGGTCATCCAGACGACGGGTTTCAATCGAACGAACAAAAGTTTTCTTTTCCGGCTGACTTACGACTAATGCTTTAAATTTCATAAACGTTAAACCTCCCTGCCAGAATGCGATCAAGAGAATCTGAAAAAACAAAGTGAAAATAGATTATACCATGGACACAGCGGTTGCCAAAGCCATTGCCAGGACGCAATGTGTTATAATTAGCATGTTTCACCACCCGCTCTCTTCGCTGACTAGAGCGACAGATGATGCAAAGAAAACCTGATTTTTCAGGAGCTCTTAGTATATCAGTGCTTATGTGGTGAATACTTTATGAACTTGACCTACTCGCTACTCTTTTCCGAATAAAACAGCACAAGGAGGCACATCATGAAAAACTGCAAATCATTCAGCTTTTGTGTTCTGCCCGCCAGCCTTACTTTTTTACTCTTTATCAGTTTGCCTTTCAGCGCTGCTGCGCAGGTTGTCACTACCTCCAGCGAGCAAATTCGCATCGTCGAGATCACCAGAGGGCTGGAACACCCGTGGGGGATGGCGTTTCTTCCCGATGGTCGCATCCTGATCACGGAACGTCCGGGGCGACTGCGTCTGGTTGAAAATGGCGAGCTGCTGCCACAACCGGTTTCCGGTCTGCCTGCTATTGTCGCCCAGGGGCAGAGCGGTCTGCTTGATGTTGCCCTGCACCCCCGCTTTGCCGTGAATCAGCTGATTTATATCGCCTACACATCTGCTCGCGACCGCGGTATCAGCACCGATGTCGCCCGTGGCAAGCTGACCGGAAACAAGCTTGAGGAAGTAGAAGTGCTCTTTCGCGGCAACAAGGGAACCACAACCGGTCGTCATTTCGGCTCCCGCCTGGTCTTCGATGACAAGGGCTTTCTCTATATCACGCTGGGCGACCACGGTCAGAAAGAGCGCGCCCAAGACAGCGCTGATCATGCCGGTTCCGTTATCCGCATTCACGATGACGGCCGTGTTCCTGCTGATAATCCTCATCAGCAGCGTCCGGACTGGCTGGCCGAACTATTCAGTATCGGCAACCGCAACATTCAAGGTGCCGCCCTGCATCCGATCAGCGGGGAACTCTGGGCCCACGAACACGGCCCTCAAGGCGGCGATGAGATCAACATCATCCGCTCCGGTCGCAACTACGGCTGGCCGGTTATTACCTACGGCGTCAACTATGGCATCGGTACCAGAATTGGTGAAGGCACCCACAAGCAGGGGATGGAACAGCCACTGCATTATTGGGACCCCTCCATTGCTCCATCAGGAATGATGTTTTATACCGGCAACAAATTTCCCAACTGGCAGGGCAATCTGTTTGTCGGTGCCCTGCGCGGCCAGATACTGGTGCGCCTGACCCTTGAGGGTGAAGAGATTGTGGCTGAAGAGCGCATGCTGCAGAACCGGGTCGGGCGTATCCGCGATGTCCGCCAGGGACCAGACGGCAACATTTACCTGCTGACCGATGCTCGCGACGGCGCGCTGTTGCGGCTGGAACCGGCGACACCCTAGTACCCTGCAACTCATAGAATATCGTAAAGATTGCCCAGGATTTTGGGTTACAGGGTACTAGTGCCCTGTAACTCTTAAAATGTCGCAAAGCTTGTGCTGGATTTTGGCGGGGCAACAAGGCATGGCCGACGCTGCCTGGCCATAGCTAATCAGCGTTGGTCATAACGCAGTTGACACGTCAAAAGACAAGCAAGATGCGATAGATTATGGATTACAGAGTACTAGCTTTTATTCAACATAGATCATCTTGCGCGTCATGCCGCCATCAACAACAAGATTCTGGCCGGTAATAAATCCGGCCCGCTCCGAAATCAGGTACGCCACCAGATCGGCAATATCCTCCGGAGCCCCGACCCTTCCTGCCGGATGTTGCGCATGATCCCGTGGCTGCAGGGTATCGTCAGTGACATGAATCCAGCCGGGGCTGATACAGTTGACCCGAATCTGCGGCCCGAGGCTCATGGCCATGGCGTGGGTTAACGCCACCACTCCCCCCTTGCCGGCAGAATAGGCCTCAGTATTGGCTTCCGATTGTAATGCCCGGGTAGAGGCAATATGAACAATGGCTCCCCGGCTGGTCCGCAACAGGGGGATTCCATACTTGCTGCACAGAAAAACGCCGGTCAGATTGGTCGCCAGCAGTCGGTTCCAGTCTGCCAGCTCCAGCTGGTCGAGGGGGACAGCATGAGCACGGGCGATTCCGGCATTATTGATCAACCCATCCAGGCGACCGAAATCCGCATTGATCTGCTCAAACAGCGCCCTGACCGACTTCTCATCGGCAACATCCGTCCTTATTACGGCGATTTCACCGGCAGATTCGGTAACCAGCTGACGGCCGGCTTCCTCGTCAATATCGGCAATCACCACCCGAAACCCGTCCTTAAGCAGTCGCAGGGCAAGCCCTCTACCGATCCCGCGTGCGCCCCCGGTCACCAGGGCAACGGGCAGTGCCATATCAATCTTCGTCATCATCAACATCGCTCCTCAACGGGTAGCTACACTCTCGCTACCGCCTGCCAACTTATCGCCCCAATGCCAAAGCAAAGCAGAGACCTTTCGCAATCCTGCGAAAAGCAGAAATGTCCATATTTTTCATTATGTTACGCTTCCCCGCCAGGCACAGAGCCGGTTATTGAATTAGAATAATGTTTGCGTTTTTGCGAAATTACATATCTTTCAGCAATTACCATATCGCCCTATCTATACGTTTTTTATAATTTATTTATACCTTAACAGAAGTAAAACATCGGTATACAAATTGCTTATCTTTGTGACAGAGGAAACATCAACCAGCCCCCCGGGCACCCACAACCACGATTACAGTCTAACCCCATAAAACAATGGACACTTCCCATCATCTGTCACCCAAAGGAGAAAATGCAATGCAGAAGAAAAGTTCCACTCCCTTCAAGGACATTGGTCAGGGTCCGGCCGTTGTCCTTATCCATGATCTACCATTAACCGCAGAAATATGGAAGGAACAGATTGAACCTTTACAACGTGCCGGTTTCCGCGTCATTCTTCCTGACTTTTCACAATGCTGTGAATACAACTCCATCGCTGAGTACAGTCACAGCATCCTGCACCTGCTCAACCGTCTTGGCTTGCGCCGTTTTGCCGCTTGCGGTATGGGAATGGGCGGAGCGATCCTCTTCGACCTGCTGGAGCGCCATCCTGAGCGCATCGCCGGTGCCTGTTTTATCTCAACCCGACCGGTTCAGGATGATGTGCAGGAGCGCGCCCGTCGTGCTGAACTGATCAATCAGCTGATGAAGAGCGAAGGAGATCATGTGCGTGAACAACTGGTGAGCATGCTCTTTGCGGGCCGCGAGCAGCAGCTTCCCGAGCACCTGATCCAATCCGTGCGCCAGATGGTTGACAACTACGATCGCGCTGCCCTGATCAATGGTCTCAAAGCGATGATTAATCGCCGTGACTACACCCGATTGCTCGCCAACCTGCAACTGCCCACCATGGTTGTCAGCGGTGAGCATGATAACATCTGCCACCCCCATCACATTGGAATTATGGCCGGCAAGTTGCCGCGCTGCCTCTGTTCGGACAAGCTGGATGGTGGCCACCTGCTGTCCCTGGAACTGCCACAGGAACTCAGCCGCAAGCTGGTTGATTTTTTCCGTCGCATCGCCCCGCGACGCAACCAGATCGAGACAGAAGAGCCGGATGACCTGGTGCCGGTCATTTAACAAAGGAGATGGCAGCCGGTCGTTGACAGCCGGCTGCCATGCAGCTTTTCACCCTTTCCTGTTGACAGGAAAAACCCTGAGACGATAGATTTACAGAGCCTTTATCCTTGGCAGCGATCAATGCTCCAGATAAAGGTTTTTTATTAGACGACTGCCCACCCAAACCGAAATGGACCGCATGCATCCGGATGCTCTGTTACTGATTGCCTATGTGGCAATGGCACTTTTTTTCTCCTTCCTCTGTTCCATTGCCGAGGCCGTGCTGTTAAGCATCACCCCCTCCTACATTGAGGAACAGAAAGAAAAAAAACCGGCCTTTGCCGCCCTGTTGAAGCAACTGAAACAGGACAATGTAGATCAGTCCCTTGCCGCAATACTGACCCTGAATACCATCGCCCATACGGTGGGAGCCATCCTCGCCGGAGCCAAGGCGGCCGTAGTTTTCGGCAACGCCTGGTTCGGCCTTTTCTCAGCCTTGATGACCCTGGCCATCCTGTTCTTCTCCGAAATTGTTCCTAAAACCATCGGCGCGATTTACTGGATCAAGTTGACGAGGCCAACCATATTTTTCGTCAAGGGCTTAATTACTATCCTGTACCCGATCGTCTGGCTGTCGGAAAAATTCACTAAATATATTACCCGCGGCAAAGAGATCCATATTTTCAGTCGTACTGAATTCCTTGCTATGGCAAAAATCGGCAAGCAGTCCGGTCACCTGTCAGACAAGGAAACCCAATTCATCACCAATCTTTTCCGCTTTTCGCAAACTCAGGTTCGTGATGTGATGGTTCCGCGGCCGCGTATTATTGCTCTGGATATTGATGAGCCTCCGGAAAAAATCTTAATGCAGGTTCGTCATTCACGCCATTCACGTTTTCCGGTTTACCAGGGAGATATTGACAACATCCAGGGGTTTGTCCTGGCAAAAGAGTTGTTCAACCTGGCAATCACATCAGCTGATTTCACCATTACTGAGGCCTTACGCAAGCCCTATTTCGTCCCCGAAGGCAAACGTGTCCATGATCTGATGCGCGAAATGCAGCAGGATTACACCCATATTGCGATGGTGGTGGATGAATATGGCATGCTCAGCGGGCTGGTCACCACAGAAGACCTCCTCGAAGAGCTGGTTGGAGAAATCGAGGACGAATATGACTCAGGCAGGCCACAACGCATTCAGCGCCTGCAAAACGGCGCCTTTATTGTTGATGCCCTGCTCTCTATCAATGACCTGGAACAGCTTCTGGGAGCACGCTTCAACAATAAGTCAGCCCACTATGAAACCCTGTCCGGCATGATTCTGTATGAACTTGGCGAGCTGCCTGAAGAGGGAAAAACCCTCATTGTCGACAATTACCGATTCACCTGTATCAACGTCAAGGGAACAGTCCTCCACAAGGTAAAAATTGAACCCCTCTCCAAACCGTGACGGGGGTTGATTCTATCGACATGAGCCGGAAAATATGTCGATAAAAGTAGACTTTGTCGACTGACTCTTGATGTGAATTCCGAAGCAAAGAAGCCACCCGTCGGAGGGCTCCATGCGCCCCTTTAATCCGCAACGCCAACGATGGCCGACACGACCCTGGTGTGGATTGGTTGGGCGGATGGAATCCGGCTGAAGGCTGTGCGGATTTTTTCCGAACTTAAAGGGTTTTTCTTCAGATCTGTTCTGACATCTTTCAGACGAAGTGGCTTTACCCGGCGCCGGGATATCAGCTTGTCGTACCAGACTTCACGAATCAGGTCGAGCCAGGCCTCGGCAACAGCGTCGAGGTCAGGACGTTCCTCTTCCGTAGCAGGGAGATCCAACAAACTCAATGCCGCCTGCATAAGCTCTTTGCGCTCCCGATCCCCAACCGATTCAGCCTGCTTGAGATAATGCTGCAATACCACCTGCATCTCATCCAGAGCCCTTTGCTTTTTACGAGGCAGTAATAATGCCTCTGTTGCCAAAACCTGATTCAGAAATCGTTCGATCAACGCTGAGGCCTGCTTGTCCATTGACCGTTTTTCCGTATCCTGTGTCAGGCAGATTCTAAGCTGTTCCGTCACATCCTCCAGATGTGTCATCGGTTTAGCCGTCTGGCTATTCAAGAAAATCCACTTCGGTGCGCCATGCTCTGCTCCGGCGATCGCCATAAATGCCCATGGCGATTTGGATCGAACCAAGCTCACCATTGAAATGACACGCGCCTTGGAATTTCTGACATCCTCATAAACTTTTGCCGGGACGAGGCCTCTTTCCGGATGCACCAGGTGGCGGACCGGCTCAAAAGCATCCTGCAAACCATCCCATGTCTGCCCCTTGCTTTCCATCTCCTCAAGTTGCTGAATCATCTCCTCCGCCGTCGCTGGACCGGAAGCCTGAACCTCTTCAGGGAACAGACCTTCCGGCAGCGACAGGTTCGAGCCCATAATTTCCTTAACCTCGGTGTAGCGTTGGTAAAACTTTCGATCTGCCTTCAATGAAAAGTCGTCACTGTCTTTAGGCCACCAGACCTCAATTTTTTTATGCGGACTATTCATCCGGTCAACACGTCCAACACGCTGCTCCGCGATCCGGATAACGCTCGGCATATCCAGCAGCATTACCGCAGAAGCTTGCTGCAGATTCAACCCCTCGGACATGGCGTCGGAACAAAGGGCAATGATCCCCTGGGCACCAGATCCCAGGTTGAACAGCTTATTGACTTTTTTCTTCTCACCCTCTTTGGAACCGGTAGCAACAATGACCTCGCTTTCCTGACGCTCTTCTTCAATGAACTTTTTCATTACTTCCAGGGTGATCAAACAACTGTCAAAAGCGATAATCAGAGGATGGCTTTGTTGTAATTTGACCAGCTGTTTTGCCTTGGAGCGTTCACGCTGATCCGACATTTTTCCCACCAGGTGAAGAACCGTTTCGTAAATTATTACCTCCTCCTCCACAGCACGTTGATGCTTCTGCGGGTCGGAGAGCCAATCAGGCAGTTTAGCCGACAGCGAGCTCGGCTGAACCCGTCCGGCGCTGGCGCGTAAGCGGGTCAACACATTGCCGGTGTCTTCGTTTTTTATGTGCCCGGTGATACCAAACTGAGCAGCAGCCGCTTCAGTCCCCAGCAGATGCTCGATCAATGCAGCCCGGGATGACCTGAGGCGGGACATCAGATGGTAAAATGCTAACCCCTTTGCTCCGCGCAGGCGGCCGCGTACATAGGCATCTTCATCAATGATACCCTTCAACCCTTCGGTCATATCCAGGCCGGAGTGCAGATTGACCAGACCGCGCAGCTGATCGGCCAACGCACGGATCTGGCCGGCAATATCACGATCCGCCGCCGTTTCACCGGTCGGATAGATGCTGGAAAGATGCTCCGGGTAACGGCACATCTTGCCGTAATCATCTCGATACGCATGCGGGTTCTGATCAACCATGGCATTGAGCATGGTCTTGGTTCGCCGCAAAGTAAAACGCTGAATCTCTTTCTGCATCTCCAGGCGCTCCTCACGGGTGGTAATAAATCCACTGCGCTGACCGCCCATGCGTTTACCCAGACGTTCAAACAGGGCCAAAGCCGAATCTTCCAGATTGTCGGCGCCCAACAGATCGACAATCATCAGCAGATCGCGAACCCCTTTGTTGATGGGTGTTGCAGTAAACATCACGACAACATCCGCCATGTTACCCAGCAGGCTCCGCGTTCGGGACGATTTCTGGTTAAGAAAATTGTGGGCCTCATCAATGGCCAGAGACTGGGCCCGACGGATGACCTGTAACATGCCATCGTACTTTTCCGACTCCTTGCGGCTTAACACGCCATGGGATAAGGGAGAGAGGGGCAAACCGCAACTGGTTGCTTCATGCTGCCAGGCAATGGAAACCTGCCCCGGAGGGCACACCAGTGCGGTGATGTCTTTTCGCATGCGCCCGGTGCTCCAGATGCGATCCATAACAGCCCGCAGCAAATAGGCTCCCATCCGGGTTTTCCCTGCGCCGGTAGCATCCGCAACCAGGACACTGCCGACGTTTTCCACCATCCACATGGCCTGGGCAATACCGACTTTTTGCGAAGGCCAAAGCTCCTGGCCCAGGCTGGCGAAGTGGGTTTTTATATACTTTTGCGCCCAGCCCCCCTCCAACAGCTCCCCGCACGCCCTGCCCAGGGCTTCTTGCCAGGAAACGACCTGCAACAGTTGTCTGAGCAGAGCGATTAACTCGGCGTTATAATCCTCACCTAAATTCCAGAAGTTATTGGCTATCTGTTCCGTCTCACGATAGCGCTTTGGCTCCTTTAGATGATGAAAACGGGCGTTCGCCTCCAACTGCCGGCGCAGCCCGGTGTAGCTGAAATTGCTCGAACCCAGTGTTGCCGCCTCATCAGCGAGATAGATCTTGCCGTGCAATTTACGATTCGTATCGGAAATATAGCGACTCTGAAGCCGCCCCGACTCAAGCATGTCAATGACCAGGATAATCTTGTAGCAGAGGCGCAGCGAAACCCCGGCACTGAGCCAGTAGTCGATCACTTCTTGAGGAAGGGTTTTTTTCTTCAGGCTGTACTCTGATCTCTTTGCCGGGGAGGGTTCGCTGCCAATC
>JAWLDI010000076.1:0-12238 GCA_041686715.1 Pelovirga sp. | reverse complement strand
TGAGCAAGCCTGTGGCGTTCTGATTACTCTGCCACCAGTAGACCAGGAATGCCGGCTTTCACTTCAGAGCGACATTGAACACCGACCGATATCCTATGAGTTTGACCTGTTCAATCGGGGAGAGGTCTGGGAAGAGCTGGGCCAGACACCGCTGAAAAAACTGACGTACGTAGTTTTTGATACCGAAACAACAGGACTCAATCCCTCGCAGGGTGATGAAATCATTCAACTGGGTGCTATCCGGATTGTCAACGGACAGATTCTCTATCGTGAAGTTATCGACCAACTGGTTGACCCTAAACGCATCGTACCGCCGGAATCTGTCGCCATCCACGGTATTCAGCCCCACCTTCTTAAAGGCCAGCCCAGCATTGATAAAGTATTGCCGCACTTTCACAAATTTTCTGAAAATTCTGTTCTGGTAGCTCACAATGCTGCGTTTGACATGCGCTTTCTGCAGATTCTGGAAGAACGGACCGGTATTACCTTTAGTAATCCGGTCCTGGATACCCTGCTTCTCTCTTCCATCGTTCACCCCAACCAGGAGAACCATTCCCTCGATGACCTGGCCAAACGCTTCAATGTAACCATCGTCGGTCGCCATACCGCCCTGGGCGATTCTATCGTTACCGCCGAGATATTGCTCAAACTGATCCCGTTACTGGAAGCCCACAAAATCCATACCCTGTCTGACGCCCTGGCAGCTTCGGCACAATCTCAATACGCCAAGGTTGTCTACTGAGGCGATTTCTTAAAACAGCCTGAAGGGATTTCTTAACAGCCCACGAATCCGTTGAACCAGCCCGTGGACGCGCCCCAGTTGACGGGCAACCTGCGGTACCCGGCCCAAGCCGAAGAGGGCCACAAATATTCCTCCCAAAAGGACCAGCTCCCAAACCCCCAGCCCCAGAATCATCAGACCTCCAACGTGATCAGAGTGCCGGACAGTTCAGTGACTTCACCAATATGCCAGGCCTTTTCACCGACCTGCTGCAAGGCCGCCAGGCACTGTTCCAGCTTCTCCGACGGCAGGGTCAGCAACAAGCCTCCGGATGTTTGCGGATCACACAACAGATCGATGGATAAAGGATCGACAGGCCGCGGCTGGTGACAGCGGGACAGATAAAATTTCTGGTTGCGGTGGGAGCCAACCGGTACCAGCCCGATTTCCGCCATTTCCAGAGCTTGCGGATAGTGAGGCAAACGCGACATGAAGAGACGAAAACCAACCTGGCTCGCCTCCGCCATTTCAGCAGCATGGCCGATCAGACCGAACCCGGTGATATCAGTCGACGCTGACGCCCCGACCTCCATCATCACCTCTGAAGCCTTTTTATTGAGTGTCACCATACCGTCAATGGCTTCAACAAGATCATTTTCCGTAAGGACTTCCCCCTTCAAGGCGGTGGTCAACAAACCGGTACCGAGGGGCTTGGTCAGCAGAATCTGATCGCCCGGCCTGGCACCGCAGGTTGTTTTCATCAGCTGCGGATCAACGGTTCCGGTCACACTCAGCCCGTATTTGGGTTCATCGTCTTCGATGGAATGCCCGCCGGCCACGACCGCACCGGCAGCATGAACACGCTCGGCACCGCCACGAAGTATCTTGACAAGGACACTGTCATCCAGACAATTGACCGGAAAGCAGACAATGTTGAGGGCAGTAAGGGGCTTGGCTCCCATTGCATATACATCAGAGAGGGAGTTTGCAGCAGCAATCTGGCCATAACGATAGGGGTCGTCAACAACCGGGGTAAAGAAGTCAACTGACTGCACCAGTGCCAATGACTCACTGAGACGATATATAGCCGCGTCGGCGAACGGAATTTCCTGTGACAGCAGCGCAGGATCTTCACTCTTGGGAAGCTGACTCAGTACCTGGGTCAGGGTTTCAGGACCAATTTTTGCCGCTCAACCGGAACTGCGCGACAAAGAGGTCAGTCGAATACTCATTCTCATCCCTTTAATAGTTTCAGTTCTACCCACGACCATAAACCTATGCGTCAGGTAACTGCCAGGCAATTCGGTGGTCATCCACCCGTCGGGTATATTTATAACTGTCAAACAACTCCAGCAACGCCTGGGTCAGCTTGCGGCCGCTGCCAAGTTGATCACGGAACTGCGCCAGAGTCAGAGTTTGCTGGTTGATGAAGTGCTCCATCAACAGCTTTTCGGCCTGGCGATAGTGCTCAGCATGGAGGGAGTTTTCCTGGTTCAGGCGCACCAGCAACCCCTCCAGATAAAGATAGGAAAAATAGGTTTCAGCATCGATATCTTCCAGATTCAACTGCAGCAGGACGTCCTGATTGTTTTTTACCGCAAAACCCGCCGTACGAAAATGTGCATCAATACGCGAAAGAATCTGCTCCTGCTGAGGCTGTAACTGCGGGTGCCAGTCAGGTGTGGCAAGCAGGTCTCGGCGCGGCACCAGGATCTTTTCATTGAAAGCCCACTGCAGCAATACCTCGAACCCTTTGGGGGCCAGCTTATCACAAATTTGGGTCTGCAACGTCGCTCGCGGAATGCCGTGTCGTAACGGGTGACGGGATTGATAATCATTAACGATTTCAGGAAGCTGCTGCTTCCAGCTACGGAGCCGCTCGGTACTGACCCATTGTTCCGCCAGCAGTTCGACACGCCCCTGATCGCGCAGTTTTTCCAACCCTTTGAGAAGCTGATCACGCCCGGTGCCGGTCTGTTTTTCAAGTTCTTTAAGGCGGGCAAGCTGCAATTCATCGAGCTTCTGCAACCAGAAACCCAGGTCGCCGGAAACCAGTTCGTTCAGACGCTGTGTCACTTCCGGACGGAATCGTTTGTGTTTCTGCGGTTCGGCATCGACCACAACCCCACCGCCGATAGTGTGCATAGGGGAATATGAACGGATAATAAACCGGTCACCACGGTGGACCAGCATCGACTGGTCCAGTGTCAACTGCACCAGGGCCTGATCACCGGGCTCCATTTCTTCACGGTCGAGCAACACCACCCGGGCAACACTGCGGCCGGTACCGAGGTGAAAGTGAACAGGATCACGGAATTTCAGGGGCCAGGGTGCGGATCCGAGTAACTGCATCTGAACATCAATACGCTGGGTCGCCCGGAATAATCCGGGTGTTCCAACAACAGAGCCGCGCGGCACCTGTTCGCGGTTGATACCGGCCAGGTTCAATGCCACCCGCTGACCGGCAAACACCTGGGATACCTGCTGATCATGAACCTGAGCCTCCCTGACCCTTGCCGTCACTCCCGCCGGCAGAATTTCAAGGCTGTCACCGGTAGAAATAGTGCCACTGATCAGGGTGCCGGTGACTACTGTCCCGAAACCGCTGATACTGAAACAGCGATCAACCGGCAAGCGCACAGCACCACTGGCATCACGTGGTTCAACCCGGCGCAACTGGCGCCGGATTATCTCCATCAGCTCATCCAGTCCTTGCCCTGTCAATGCCGAGACGCGACAACATGGGGCTCGCTCCAGGAACGTCCCCGCTACCTGTTCACGCACTTCTTCCTCGATAATATCGAGCCAGTCGGGCTCAACCAGATCGCATTTGGAAATGACCAGAATCCCGTTCTGCAGTTTAAGCAGCTCCATAATCTGCAAATGCTCACGGGTTTGCTGCATCACTCCTTCATTGGCATCCACCACGAGCAGCACCAGATCAATACCGGCAATACCGCTGAGCATCTGGGGGATGAATTTCTCGTGGCCCGGCACATCAACAACACCGGCGATCTCGTCGTTGCTTAAATTCAGACGAGCGAAGCCCAGCTGGATGGAGATCCCGCGCTTTTTCTCTTCGGCCAGTCGATCCGTTTCAGCGCCGGTCAGTGCCCTGATCAATGCCGTTTTACCATGATCCACATGACCGGCAGTTCCGATAATGTAATGTCCCTGTTGATTCAACAACGATCTTCACCCTGTAAAGCTGACAACAGCAGTCGGGCCAGCAAATAGTCTTCCGCAGAGAAAACCGCCCGCAGATTCACCAACAGTGCATCATGACGGGTGCGTGCAATCAGCGCCGGCGTATAAGACCTTAAGCGCTCAGCCAGCTCGGAAACACTCAAGTGATGGGGCCGTATAGCCACTGCCCAGTCAGGCAGGTCGGTCAGGGGCATAGCGCCACCACCGACTCGTGAGACATCTTCAACCAATTCCACGGCAGCAGGCGCCTGATGCCCTTGCAGACACCGACAGAGGAACTCACAGCGCTCTTTCTGATCCTGTGGATCAGCCGCAAACATGGCCAGCACAGGTATTTCCCGCTGCGCCCTGTGGGGTTGCAGATAAAGTCGCAAGGTCGCCTCAAGGGCCGCCAGAGTGAGCTTGTCGATCCGCAGTGCCCGCGCCAGAGGATGTTTGGCAATTTGTCTTACCAGGTCCTTTCGTCCTACGATCAGGCCGGCCTGGGGACCTCCCAGGAGCTTATCGCCACTGAAGGTGACGACATCAACCCCGGAACCTACTACCTCGCTGACGGTCGGTTCAGGGCTCAGGCCATAGGAACTCAAATCCGTCAGCAGACCACTGCCGAGGTCTTCCATAACGACCAGCTGATGCTCATGACCTACGGTTACCAGTTCTGCGGATGTCACTTCGCCACTGAAGCCGACAATCCGATAATTACTGGTATGAACCTTAAGCAGAATAGCCGTCTGTTCACCGATGGCACTCTCGTAGTCACGTCGGTGGGTACGGTTGGTACTTCCTACTTCTCGTAGTTTGACACCGCCGGCTTCCATGACCTCCGGAATCCGGAAAGCACCACCGATTTCAACCAGTTCACCCCGCGATACGATCGCTTCGCGGCCGCGCCCGAGGGCAGTCAACGCCAACAATACCGCACCGGCATTATTGTTGACCACCAGGGCTGCTTCGGCACCGGTCAAGCGGCAGAGCAAACGTTCAACGTGACTGAAACGCTCACCCCGCTTGCCGTTGCTCATATCCATTTCCAGCGTGGAATAGCCTGCCGCCACATCATGAATTGCGTGCAAGGCCGCAGGGGACAGGGGAGCTCGGCCCAGGTTGGTGTGCAACAGGGTTCCGGTGGCGTTGATGACTTTGCGCAGAGAAGGTTTAAACAGATCGCGACAATAATCGACGGCGGCATGTGCTATAGCGGCAGGTGCAAGCGCTGATTCATCAACAACCTCCGTGTTACCTGCAACCAGGTGCTGACGCAGACTGGCAATACGCCACTGAACCGCTTCTGCCAGAAGGTCGTACGGAAACTGATCCACCAGGGATTGAATGTCCGGCTCACGCAACACCCGATCTACTGCCGGCAGATTTCGCAACAGATTATGTAAATCGCCCATAGTTATGACTCTATACTCTATTGCCGGGATACAGGGGTAAAACGTCTGCTTCACGAATATAAACGCCACATCATTTTAAGCGTTCGGAGTTTAGCACGACTGAAATCAGATATCCAGAGCACAAGCATTCTGTCAGCAGGCCAAATCAGTTTTTTCCTGTTGACAGGTCAACAAAGGGTTTGTTATAAAACGCGCACTGAAATGGGGCTGTAGCTCAGTTGGGAGAGCGTTTGACTGGCAGTCAAAAGGTCCGCGGTTCGATCCCGCGTAGCTCCACCAGAAAATCAAGGGGTTAGCTGATTTCAGCTAACCCTTTTTTGTTCTGCGTTTCTTACGTGTTCTGCGTTTCTTGCGTGTTGCCGATGAAAATCCTGTCCACCCCACTGTCAGCATTCGACCCTCTGCAACTCTATCTCCACAGCAGCACTGCCGGCCCCGGACTACTGGAATCACTCAATCCGCTTCCCCGAACCGGGCGGTATTCCATCGTCCCGCTACGTTCGCAGGAGCACTACCAGCTCAGTAACAATCAGCTGCACTGGAACTACCCGGATGGCCGCTGCGGCAGGTCTGATCAGCCATTGGCGATGCTGGCCGAGATCCTTAGCCGGCGGCACTGTCCGACCACTCCGGCAACACCCTTTCCCGGGGGGTTTTTCGGTTTTTTTGGCTATGACCTGGCAGGTCAGATTGAAAAACTGCCGAAACGATCCATGCGGGATATCCCGCTGGCTGATTTGCATCTAACCTGGGTTGACATCACTGCGGTCTATGACCACCACCGCAAGATATTGACCCTCGCTACCCTTGATGACGGTGTGGAGCTTGATGAATGGCTCCCCCGGATAATGGACTCCCAACAGACCGTTCTACCGGCAACAGACCTGCATCTGCGGCGCAAACCTGAGGCTGTGATGACAGAGCAGGATTTCATTGCTATGGTCAACTGTGCCAAAGACTACATCGCCGCCGGCGATATCTACCAGGTTAACCTGTCCTGCCGCTTTGATGCCGCAGTTGATGGTTCTGCCGCTGACCTTTACCAGCACTTACGGCAAATAAATCCGGCGCCCTTTGCCTGTCTGCTCAAGTTCGGCGATGTTGAGATCATTTCCAGCTCTCCGGAACGGCTGGTATCGCTACGTGATGGAACGGCGCAAACGCGGCCTATCGCCGGCACTCGTCCGCGCGGCTTTACTCCGCCGGAAGATCATCAGCTCGGCACCGAACTACTCGGTCATCCGAAAGAAAGGGCGGAACATATCATGCTCCTTGATCTGGAACGCAATGATCTCGGTAAGGTCTGTCTAAGCGGCTCGGTTGAAGTCGATGAGCTGATGGTTCTGGAACGTTACTCTCACGTCACCCATATTGTTTCCAATGTGCGCGGCACCCTGCGTTCTGACTGCAATGCCATAGACCTGCTCAGGGCCACCTTTCCCGGCGGCACGATTACCGGTGTACCGAAAAAGCGCTGTATGGAAATTATTGACGAGCTCGAACCGGTAGGACGCGGCAGCTATACCGGCAGTGCCGGGTACATCAGCGCTTGTGGCAGCATGGATCTGAACATCCTGATTCGCGGTTTTCAACGTATTGATGGACACCTGAGCTATCAGACCGGTGCCGGTATTGTTGCCGATTCTGTGCCGGAACTGGAATGGCAGGAATGTCGGCACAAAGGCAGAGCGCTATCAAACCTGCTGGATGATCTCGAAAGGTGAACTATGCTGGTGAACATCAATGGGCAGTTTATCCCCACTGAAGAAGCCCGGGTTGCCGTTAATGATGGAGCTTTTCTTTATGGCGACAGCTTGTTTGAGACCCTGAAGGCCTGCCGCAACCACATCCTGTTACGCAATCAGCACCTCGATCGCATTGAACAGGCGGCCAGATTGCTTGATTTTCCCTGGCGCCGCACCTGCATCGAAACGGCGTTGACGGAACTGGCGCCCCTCTTGAGCACACCTGTCAGCCGCATCCGCCTGACTCTGAGCCGCGGCCCCTACCAGGGTCTTGCCTACCCGGCCCCGGAACAGGGATGGTTTATGCTCACGGCGGCACCTTATGATGAAATCCACAAGCACACCCGCGACCGGGGAGTCAGCTGCTGTCTGGCACCTAATCAGCGCGTCAACCCCTTTTCCCACCTGCCGCAGGTCAAATACGGCAACTACGCTGACTGTCTTTATGCCCGCAACTTCGCCCGTCGCCAACAGGCCGACGAAGCACTCTTTGTTGATGACAACCGGAACCTCCTCGAAGGAGCTACCAGCAACATCTTTGCCGTCATCAACAATCAGCTTATCACCCCGCCACCGGGCAATCTGGTGCTGAGCGGCATTATGCGCCAACAAGTGATCAAATATTCAAAAGAGGTTGGAATTTCCTGTGTAGAGCATCCCCTGCCCCTGGCTGATGCCAGCAACGCCAGCGAAATCTTTATCTGCAACTCCCTGATTGATCTGGTTCCAGTCAACACCATTGACGGCAAAACGATCAACCGGGGAGAATACTGGAAAGAAATCTACAAACACATTTCCACAGGCATAGCCCCTTGACAAACAGATCCTGCTCACTATAATCGACAAACCATGCCGAAGTGGTGGAATTGGTAGACACGTCGGTCTCAAACACCGATGGCGCAAGCCGTGCCGGTTCGAGTCCGGCCTTCGGTACCAAAAAAAGAGTTAGCCCCCGATTCGTCAGGGGCTTTTTCTTTGTCCAATGAGATTCCAAAATGTCAAAAGCAATCCGAATATATAATTATTTTCAGTTTCAAAAAGGTGCTGCGCCCGATCGAAGATCGCGGCACCCTGGAAACCGCTCATCGTGTCCGGGAAACGCTGTCCCAGATCATGCGTTATGGCGTGGCCTGCGGGCTATGTGAACGCGATCCAACCGTCGACCTGCGCGGCGATCTGAAGCCGATCCGGCGCAAGCATCCTCCCGCCCTTGATACCGACGGGATTCCCGACCCCACCAAACTCGGCGCGCTGCTCCGGGCTGTTGACGGCATCGACGGCAGTCCGACCGTCAACACTGCCCTACGCCGGCTGGGCTACGACGGAACAGAATTTGTCAGCCACGGCTGGAGGGCGATCTTCCGCAACCTGCCCGACGAAGTATTGCAGGAGCGGATCGACATCATCGAGGCCCAGTTGTCCCACCAGGTTTCCGACGCCCTCGGGCGAGCCTACAACCGCACCAGCTTCCTCAAAGAGCGCCGGGACCTGATGAACTGCTGGGGAAGTTTTCTCGACGGCCTGAATAAGGCGAACAAGGAGATCCCTCTGGTCAAACGAACCGGATCCGACTGACAAACGCCGCCCGTATTTATTTTTTTCGGCCTGTCGTAAAAAAATCTGCACCTCTTTCCATCCCTCCTTTCCAGCTCCATCACGGCCGCATCTTTGTCCAGAAAACCGGACGCCCCATCTCTGGAAAACCGACAACTAATAAAGGTAGTTATTATCTGTGGGGAAATTGGACAGTGATTCCGGCAAATCAGTTTCTACAGTCCTTCAAGATTTTATACACGTTGACTGAGACCCGACTGAATTTATCTTTTACATCACATAACAAATGTTATATAGTTGGGAGCATTTTCAATAATTATCACGACCGGGATTATCAATACGCACCGGCTCGCAAGTGGAGGTTGAACGATGAACAGACAACGTGCCCTTGACCTGCTGAACCGCAGCAAGCCGGAGCTGCGCCTTTATATCGAACAGGAGTGGGTCAATGTCTGAGATGGTCTCACGCGTGCATCAACAGGGGGCGAAGTCATGAAACCCGGCAGCGTCAAGATCGTCGACCGCGTCTCTGCCGTCGAGGCGATCAAGCGGTTGAACGAGGAAGATCTGCTCTTTCTCAACCGGCTGATCGTCGAGCGGCTCAAGCTCATCTCCCAGGCCCGTGCCACCACGCTGATGACCAGCTTCACCAGGGGCGACCGGGTCGGTTTCCAGGCCCCGGACGGCCGGATGCTGGAAGGCATGGTGCTGCGCCTCAACAAGAAGACCATCAGCGTCGCCACCGACGATGACTACCAGTGGAACGTCGCGCCCGGCCTGTTGCGGCTGATTCGATCAGCAGGAGAGAACTGATAGCCATGACCCCATATCACGAAAACTTCCCGGAAACGGTCAAAGAGGTCCGGCGGCAGCTGGCAATCTCACAGGAGGACCTGGCCCAAGCCCTCGGCGTGAGCTTTGCCACGGTCAACCGTTGGGAAAACAGCAGGACGGTGCCGTCGAAACTTGCGCAGAGGCAGTTCGAGCTGTTTTGTGAGCAGAAGAAACAACTGGGAGAGTTGTAGGATGACCAGAGCTGAAGCCCAAAGCTGTTCGAGGCTGATTGAAATCTGGAGAGAGATCCCTGCCCCTTTTTGATAATTACTGGGGGGAAATTTTCGACCGAAATGTTAGAATCCGGAAAATATTAAGTAAATATCACATCTGAGGAGTTCCTGATTGTTTTTTGTGCCGTCTGATAAAACATGAAAAAGCCGAAGAGAAAACGGACTGCCGCAGAAAAGGCCGCGCGCAAGCGGCGGCGTGAGGAATACATGACCATCTTCATCGGCGGGAAGCAGAAACGTATCAAGCAGCCGCCCACCGTCGCGGGAATGGACATCGATGAGTTCATCCGCAGGAATGCCGACCCCATCTGGTTGCATCAGAATCAAATGTGGGAGGTGCTCCACGAGCGCGAAATGGCCGAAGGAATTGAAGCTCCGGAAGAGAGTGACCCGGACGATGTTCCGTTCTGAAGAAAGAAAGGATTCTCAATCATACCGTTCATGACCGAGCCGACGTTCTACTACAAAACCGCTCTCTCTGATCTGCAGGGGGCCTGGCAGGTTATACGGGAAGCTGTCGTTGAGCATCCTCCCTTTACCGAACAGTCGCGGCTTCTGTTTCACGTCGATGAGGGGATGAGCTGGGAAAACGTGCGGGGTCTGCGAAAAATGGGGAAAACTCTTCTGGTGATCCGCAACATCGTGGCACAGCCGACCGTCAGCCCAATGCTGCGCGAATAGACCGGCCTGTTACACGGCTCTCTGGACGAGTTCTTCGAAGCACTCGCCGAAAGGAAGGTCCGTTGACATGACTTATGACACTCTCGAAGATGCTTTTCTTTTCGTCAGCAGCGCTGCGCCTCTTGAGTGCACGGCCGTGGTCCACCGCAAAACAGGGGAAACGTTTTATGCCTCGCTCATGGCCGGTTACGATGAATTGCCCGATGACCTGGACGAGAGCGATGATTATATCGGCATCCCCCACAAGAGCGACCTCGACCTCGGCAAGCCTCTGGTTATTGAGTTTGTCCGCAGCCGTTGTCCGGAAGAGATCGACCGGGTGCTGACGATATTCAGCCGCCGGGGGGCTTACGGACGGTTCAAGGATCTTTTGGAGCAGAAGGCCCTGCTGGACGAGTGGTACGTCTTCGAACAACAGCGGACCCGCCAGGCCTTACTGCTTTGGTGCGAAGAAAACAGCATCGAGCTGGAATGACCCGTGCAATTTGATCTATTCTCGGACAACCGCCGCACCATCCGCCTCAATGATGCCGCCGAGCTGTTGCGCGCCCTGCGCCTGAAGGAGGCCCTCGCCATTTACGCGGAACTGCTCGCCGATGCTCCGGAGGATACCGAGTTGCTTGCTCTTCGGGATATGGTAACGGCATGGCGCGAGAAGCTGGCACTGTTTGATGCCGCGCCCGACGGCAGTGAAAGGCTCCACGCCCTCTGGCGGGAGCTGACGCCGCATACGCCGCCAGCACTCACCGCCGCCCTGAGTGAGCTTCTGATCGAAGAGCTCCAGTCTCTCCCTTGGCCAGAGTTGATCTATATCCCCCCGCGATTCCATCTCGGCACCCTCCTGCTGGCTACCGGAAACTTTGCCGAGGCGGAGCACTGGTTCGTCCGTGCCCTGGACGCCGGGATTGGCGAGCGAGGACGATTTTTAGCCTGGCGCGGTGATGCTCTGATCAGACTGGGCGACCCGGGCCAGGCGAAAGAGGCCTACCTCTCCGCCTTTCTCGAAGGCCCCCATGAGGTGGACCTGGAGTCGCTGCACAGTCCGCTGGTTCATGACTTGCTCGACTCCCTGGAAAGCGAGGAACACGACGTCGGTGCGGAAGATCTATTGGCATGGCTGCCAGTCTGGGGGTGGCTGCAAGGGGCCTTCACCCTGCCTCTAAAGGAATGGGCAGTTAACCGCGCCGCTTACGTCGAGGGCCTCGACGCGGCGCACTCCTCCCGGAGCCTGCCGGTGGCGCGGCTCTGGTTCGACGATTTGCTTTATGTCGAGTATCTGCGCACCGCCTCTCTTTACGACCGGGAACTGGTACGGATACGCCGTCGAATGCGGCAGTCGAGCGGGTTCATGTTCGAGCGGTACATGGAGAGGTTGCGAAGTCATCTGGGGGAGGTCTGATCAGAATGGCCCGGATGGTTCTGATTTACGGTTTTATGGTCGATATCCGCAAGGCGCCGCTGGAGCTTCAGGAAGAAATCTTCCGGCTGGGCCTGCAACGGAACCTCTGATATGCACGCAGACCCCGGATCTGCACGTTTTACGTTAGTTGCCATGTTGACCTCCAGATGAAAGGCAGTGTAGTGAAAAACCAACTTATTGATGGGCTGAAATGGCTCGGATTGCCCGCTGGCGAGCAATACTATCTGCTGGCGGTTGCAGCCCTTATCCTGATTGTGTCACTGGCGCTGCACATCCTGCTGCACCGCATCGTACTGCGATTTCTGTCGCGGGATCACGACACGGGTCGACAAAACTGGCGCAAGACGCTGTTCGGCCAAAAACTTTTCTCCCACCTGGCACTCGCGTTACAGGGCGTTGTCGTGTTTTCAATGACCAGCGCACTGCTCGAAGCTGACTCGCTCATC
>JAWLDI010000075.1:0-12268 GCA_041686715.1 Pelovirga sp. | reverse complement strand
AAGCCGCCGCGGTTGATGAACCGGCGCATGATAACAAGGCTTTCCTTCTCTCCACGTTGGCACAGGGCTTTAACAACGGCTCGGGAAAGGTTCAGTTCGTCATCGCTGTTTGGTTCTTTCTCAAGTTGACGGTGCAGATATGTCAGTACTTCCGGATCACTACTTAAGTGGGCAATGCCGACTGCAGCGAGAACCGCTTCATCATCATTGCAGTTCAGCTCATCCAGTAACAGGCGATTGGCGGTGGCCGGATTACAGGAAAAAAGAAGCCGGATGGCTTCTGTTCGGACCTGGGGATGGGGATGGTGGTACAGGGGCTGAATCGCCTTAAGAACAGTCGGGGTCGGCTCAGCGCCAAGAACCATAACCAGATTACGTACCAGGTACCAGCGTTCATCGCCGAGGAAAGGGATAATTGTCTGTTGGGCATTGCCACTGATACGGGTGAGCAGATCTATCCAGCGCCGGCGTTCCGGGTAGTTGCGGGCCAGTCCCAGGCGCTCAACGATCGGCTCGCAGTAAGGGCTGCCGACCAGGACAATATAATCGATTATTTCCTGGTGCCGGTCGGCTTCCCAGAGATCAAATCCGTCAAGAACCTCGGCCATGAACGATGCCTGGGTATGGTAGGCAACCAGTTTTTCAGCCAGCAGTTCGATGGGACTCTCGCTCTGGCTGATAAACCGGCTCCAATGCTGATAAGCACAGCGCAAAGCGACATAGTTGCCTGCTTCGAGAAATCTGCGCGAGAAATCGAGCAGATGATTCTGATAGGTCGCGGCCAGCTGGGCTTCGGGGTGTGCTTGCAGGCGTTCATAAATAATCCGTGCCGTGTGTTCCTCAACGGATTGATTGTTGATCAGTTCATTCAGCGCCCCGCGGTCATCTGCTGACAGAGTGCCCGGCAGGCTGCTGCTGATGGCGGTATGGAGAGCCTGTTGATAGCCGGAAGGCATGTAGAGGTCTTCCTGTTCTTCCTGAAACAGTATATCGATCCGGGTCCGGGTTTCTTCCGCAGAAAAACTTTTGGCGGCGGTAATGGCTGGATTGCCTGCGGTAGAAAGAGAGTTGATCAGATTGAGCAGGCGCGGGGAAAGGGCACTGTTGAGCCTGGATGAGTGGCCGACCATGGCCTCAAGAAAGCCCGGAGAGATACGCGTCAACGCCGGCTGGAGGTTTGCGTGCTCATGGCTTTCGAGATGTCTCAGTCCTTTGTGGAGAAAATCACTCCTTGTTTCAGGGGGCAGCCTTTCCAGCAACATGTTGAGTTTTTTATCGTAATTGCGTAAAGAAACAGGCGTTTGCTGACTGGAATGACCAAAAGCCAACAGTTGTCCGATCCCTGCCGCTGCTTGTTGCTGCTCTGTCGCGGTGCCGGACAGTTTCCGGCTGAAGAGTTCAGCCGTCTTGTCCTGGTGATCAGGCTCAAGGTAGTCGACCGTCTCAATGCTTCCCTCCTGCAACCTCTGAAGAAAGTCTTCCCAGAGGCTGTCGTCCATAGCCTGTGCGCTACCCGGTCCGGTTTTTTCATGAAAGGCGGCATAATCAATCAACTGAACGCTGATGTTGAAAATTTTTTCTGCTTCCAGGCATGCGGCAAAAGATTCTTCCTGAAAAATGGCCTCATCCTTGTTGTGGAGCAGTTGATGGAAGCGGATCAATTCCTGTGCGTCAAGACCTTTGTGAAAACTGATAGAGACGACGCCAATATGGAAAAAAAAACGGGCAAATTCACTGTAAATGGGGTCCTGTTGCGCGATGGGGCAGTTATTGACGTAAATCCTCGTCGGGGTAATGCCCAGGGTCAACAGCCGACTTTCATCCCACAAGCGGTTCAGGACTGTCAGTGCCCGGTTGATATGGGTGCGGATCTGCGGATGGTCTGGCGGGTACAGACCGAGCATACGCCGGGTTACATTGAGTTGTTTCAACAGTGTCTCAACAGCTGTAGTGCTGTTGCTGTATGGAGAAGAAACTGGATCCACATGCTGTCCTTAATGTCTGAAGTAGCTGTTAAAAATTATATCATGAGACAGGTCAGGTTGGAATGACGCCTGCTCCTTGCGCAGCCTCTTGCATTGTGAATTCGTTTGGTGCTAAATTCCCGCCGTGATAACTCAAATTTTCATCTATCGATGTGTTGTATATGACCTCCCGTAAGTCTTTTGACGTCGGCAATGCTGCGTTGGCGGCCCAGTTGTTCGGCCAGCACAATCAGCATCTGAAGCTGATTGAAAAAAAGCTGGGGATCCGCTTAGGTAGTCAGGGAACAGTGCTGCAGCTGTCTGGTGACGCTGCCCAGGTGCAGGTCGGCTACCGTCTGCTGGAGGAATTGTGTGCGCTCCTTCGCGATGAGATGCCCCTGTATCCTGCTGACATCGATTATGCCATCCGCATTCTGTCAACCGACTCTTCTACCAGTCTCCGCGATATTTTCTTCGATACCGTCTTTGTTTCTGCCCGCAACAAACTGATTACGCCCAAAAGTCTGGCACAAAAAAAATATATCGATCAGATTCGCAGCAAAACAGTTGTTTTCGGTATTGGTCCGGCAGGAACCGGCAAAACCTATCTTGCCATGGCCATGGGGGTTGCCGCGTTAATGCGCAAGGAAGTCAACCGTATCATGCTGGTGCGCCCGGCGGTTGAGGCCGGAGAGAAACTGGGTTTTCTGCCCGGGGACCTGGCGGAAAAAGTGAATCCCTATCTGCGCCCGCTTTATGATGCTCTTTATGATATGATTGATCTTGAAAAGGCTCGAGGCTTGGTTGATAGCGGTGTGGTTGAAGTGGCGCCATTGGCCTTTATGCGTGGTCGGACCCTCAATGATGCGTTTGTTATTTTGGACGAGGCACAGAATACCACGTCGGAACAGATGAAGATGTTTTTAACCCGCATCGGTTTTGGCAGTCGGGCGGTTATTACTGGTGATGTGACCCAGGTCGATCTCCCGCGCGGAACAAGTTCAGGGTTGCTTAACGCCGTCGAGGTATTGCACCATGTTCCTGATATCGCTTTTACCTGGTTCAGTGATCTTGATGTTGTCCGGCACCCGATTGTTCAGGCGATCGTTCAGGCCTATCAGCGCAGCGATGAGAAAATCCCTTCAAAAACAGACGATTCCCCAACCAGACCAGCCAAAGCGACCTCGCCTGATTTGAGCTAGAGGATTCATGACGAAAGATAAAAAGCAGAAAAATATGGGGCGCAGCCGCCTCAGTGCCTGGCATAAATGGCGTTTCTGGAATACTCCAGTACAGTTGCGTAAATGGGTACTGCTGGGTGTCGCCCTGCTGCTGGCTGTCATTATCGCTCCCAAAGGGGGGTTGATCCCGGCTTCTTATGTGCCCGGAGATATTGCTCCCAGGGACATTAAATCTCCACGTGATCTGCTGGTCGAAGATGTTGAAGTCACGCGTGCCAAACGCGAATCCGCGGCCCGTGATGTGCCGCTGGTGTACCGTTTCGACCCGACTGCCGGAGAACGGGCCGTCGAAAGGCTTGAGCGGGGACTGGTGTTCTTGTCGCATCGCCTGGGTGATATTGAGCTGTATTCGTTTGAGGATCTTCTGCCACGCCTGGAGGCTGATTTTGGTGTTCCTCTCACCGATGATGATTATGGCCCGTTGTTGAGTCTTCCCCTGGACATGGATATGGTTCACCAGATTCGGGATCTGCTGGCCCCCCTGTTTGAACGTCCGATTGTCGCCAGCAAGCAGAATATCGAGGAAGGCCGGCGGCAGGGGATGGTTGTGCTGGAAGGTCAGCGGGAGATGGTGCCGACTGATCAGTGGTTTGATCGTGCTATTGGTCTGAACGAAGCTTTTCATGCTGCAGAACGGCATCTCAATGACATTGCAGCTTTGAATGACGCTCAGCAACAGGTGCTGTTAAAGCTGGTACAACAGCAACTGCGACCCAATCTGGAACTTGATCAGCAGGAAACGGAACAGCGGCGGCTGATAGCAGCCAGCCAGGTGACCCCGGTGTTTTTTCAGATCAAGAAGGGGGAAATGGTGGTCAGAGAGGGCGAGCGTATCACCGCCGATCAGATTACCAAACTCCAGGCGTTGCGTGAGTCGGGGCGCAGCAGCCACTCATTCCAGACTGCTGCCGGCTTGCTCGTATGTATATTGATCCTGGTCTTTGCCGGTTTTGTTTTTGCTCAGGGAAATATCAGTAAATTTAATCCTGATCGCCGAGACCTGTTGTTTCTGGGGGCGGTCCTGGTTGCACACTTTTTTCTGATCAAGGTATCGATCTTTGTTTCGGCCGGAATGGGTGCCGTGCTTACATCGATTGATGCTGCAACCTACCACTATGCTATTCCTTTCGCATTGGCAGCAATGCTGGTACGGATTGTACTCAATTCCGAAACGGCTTTTATTGTCGCAGTTGTCAGTGCTGTTCTGGCGGGAGTGCTGTTCGGCAATAATCTTCTGGTAACCCTGTATGCCCTGGTTGGCAGTATTGTCGGCGCCCATGGGGTTCGACAGTGTCAGCAGCGAACGAGCCTTTATCGCGCCGGACTGTGGATTGGTCTGGCCAATGTGGCCATGCTGATCGGTTTGCATCTGCTGACCGGCCGTGCTGCTGATCTGCAACTGCTGTACCGGATCGGATTTGGGTTTGCCGGAGGAATGATCAGCGCCATCATTGTCAACGGGACGATTCCCCTGATTGAGTATCTGTTCAAATATACAACCGATATCAAGCTGCTGGAGCTGGCCAACATGAACGCGCCGGTTTTACGCCAGTTGATGATCCAGGCTCCGGGCACCTACCATCATTCCATCCTGGTCGGCAATCTGGCTGAGTCAGCGGCTGAATCGATCCGTGCCAATCCGCTGCTGGCGCGGGTGGCAGCTTACTATCATGACATCGGCAAGATCCGCAAGCCGCTGTATTTTATCGAGAATACCGGGGGGCAACGAAACAAGCACGATAAATTGGCACCGTCCATGAGTGCATTGATATTGACATCACATGTCAAGGACGGTGTTGATCTGGCCCGGGAAAACAAGCTCGGCTCGGAGCTGATTGATATCATCAAACAGCACCATGGTACCGCGTTAATCAAGTTTTTCTATGACCGCGCCAAAAATCTCGCTAATCCCGGGGTGCAGCAGGTTAATGAGCGCGACTATCGTTATCATGGTCCCAAACCCCAGACCCGCGAAGCTGCGTTGATCATGCTGGCGGATGCTGTCGAGGCGGCCAGTCGTACTCTTGCTGACCCCACCCCGGCGCGCATTCAGGGGATGGTGAAAAAACTGATCAATAATATCTTTATTGATGGTCAACTTAACGAGTGCGATTTGACCTTGAAGGATTTGAACGAGATTGCCAGGAGCTTCACTCGCGTTCTGTCAAGTTCGTTCCATCATCGGGTCGACTATCCTGAGCCGGTCCATATTGTCAAAAACAAAAACGACAGGAGCGATGCCGCTTCTATGCGTGACAAGGTCAAGGTCAATCATGCGAATTCAGATCGAAAATCGCCAGCGCAAGTATCGGGTACTCAAACGACCGCTGCGCAAAGTAGCTCAACGGATCTTAGACATCTGCGGGAAGTCTGAAGCCGAACTGTCGATCCTTATTCTCGACAATGAGGGGATCCGGCAGATCAACCGCGACTACCTGCAGCGCGATCGGCCAACCAATGTGATTTCCTTTGCCATGCAGGAAGGTCACGGGACCGGCGTACAACCGCACCTGCTCGGCGATGTGGTGATTTCAGCAGAACGCGCCGCCAGCGATGCCGCAGCGGCAAAAATACCTTTTGAGCATGAGCTCTGGTTTCTGCTGGTACACGGCATCCTGCACCTGCTCGGTTACGACCACGAGCGGGGAACAGCAGCGCAGGCTCGTAACATGGAACAGCAGGAACGTGAGATTTTTGCCCGACTGATTGAGGCTGCGCCTCTGTCAACAATGTCGTGAATACTTTTTTTAACCTGGCGGATCATTAGTAAAGGAGTAACTGAACAAGGTGGACAGTGACGAGGGAAGGGAACAGCAGGGGCTGCTCAAGCGCCTCTTGAACCGTTTGTACAGCCGCCCGCAGGCTACCAGCGAAGAGGAGTTGCAACTGCTCATCGATGAATCAGAGCAACTTGGTATTATTGATGAGGAGGAAGGGGATATGCTCCAGTCAATCCTCGAACTGGATGAAACCTACCTGCGTGAGATCATGGTTCCGCGCACCGATATGGTCTGTGTCGATGCCGCCTTGCCCTTGACCGCTGTGCTCGAGGCGATTCTGCAGTCCGGCCACTCGCGGATTCCGGTTTACAAGGGTAATATCGATAATATCATCGGCCTGATCTACGCCAAAGACCTGCTTCACTACTGGGGTCAATCTCTGGATAACATCCCCCTCGAAAAGGTGTTGCGCCAACCCTTTCTGGTGCCCGAATCGAAACAGGTCAGTGTGTTGCTGCGAGAGTTTCGCGAAACCCGCGTGCATATCGCTATTGTTATCGACGAGTACGGCGGCACGGCCGGTCTGGTCACAATCGAGGATCTCCTTGAGGAGATCGTTGGCGATATTCAGGATGAATACGATCTCGAGGAGGAATGGCTCATCGAAGAGCCGGATGGTACGGTTGTGGTGAACGGGCGCCTTAATATTGAAGAGTTTGAGGAATATTTCGACGTCGAGGTGGCGCGGGAAAAATTCGATACGGTCGGCGGCTACGTCGTTGAACAGTTCGGCCGGGTACCGGCGATGGGAGAAAAAGTGCGTGTCGGAGACTTTGACATGTTGATAGAGAAGGGGGACCAGCGAGCGATTCAACAGATCCGCATTTTTCCATTGCAGGCAGAGTCGGATGAACATGCCGCGGATTGACAAGGTCCTGCTGTCAGCAGTTTTGTCCGGGGGGTTGCTGGCATTGTCTTTTCCGCGTCCGGATCTGTATCTGCTGGCCTGGGTAGCCCTGGTGCCACTGCTCCTGGTCATGGACAAGCGCCCTTTCGCCAGTGGTTTTTGGGCTGGATTCACGTTTTTTGCCGTGGTGCTGTACTGGCTCAATATTGTCATGACCACTTTTGGCGGGCTGGATCCATTTTCGTCTCTGGTCGCCTATCTCCTGCTGGTGACCTATCTGGCCCTTTTTTTTGCGGCGGCAACCTGGCTCTCCTGGCGCGTCAAACAGCGACTTGGCCTCCCCGTTGTTCTCAGTCTGCCGATTATCTGGGTGGCCTTTGAGTTTCTTCGTGGTTGGCTGTTGACCGGCTTCCCCTGGGCCCTGATCGGCTATTCCCAGCAGCATTTCAGTACCGCTATCCAAAGCGCTGATGTCACCGGCGTTTACGGGGTCGGCCTGATGCTGATTGCGGTCAATGCCCTGATTGTGCAATTGATTCAGCAGCCCCGACAGCCTTTTACCTGGTGGGCAGTGGCCGGGGTGGTTCTGCTGCTGGGCAGTCATTTCGGTTATGGAATCTGGCGTTCTTCACAGCTTGATGATGAGCGTCCTGACCAACTGCGGGTGGCGTTGATCCAGGGTAATTTTGATCAGTCACAAAAATGGGATCCGGCCCTTCAGCAGGCGACGGTTGAACGTTATCTGTCCCTGTCGCGACAGGCGGTGGCAGATGCTCCCGACCTCTTTATCTGGCCCGAAGCGGCCACCCCTTTTTTTCTGCAGGATTCTTCCGCGTTAGCAACCCGTGTTCATGAGTTGCCACAGCAGACCGGCGTTCCTCTTCTCGTTGGTAGCCCGGCCTACGAACCCGGACCAGCTGGAGACTATCATTATCTGAACAGTGCCTTTCTGATCGGTACCGATGGCGACATGCACGGGCGCTCCGACAAGGTCCATCTGGTTCCATTTGGTGAATATGTGCCCCTGGGCAAGCTCCTCTCCTTTATTGACAAGTTGGTGGTTGGGGTAGGCGACTTCAAGCCGGGAACGATTTCTCCCCTTTTGCTGGGTGAGCATAAACTTGGACTGCTGATCTGTTATGAGGTGATTTTTCCTTATCTGGCCAGAGAACATGTGCGTCTCGGGTCAGATCTGCTGGTAAATATTACCAACGATGCCTGGTTCGGGCGTTCCTCTGCCCCCTATCAGCATTTAGCCATGGCGCGCTTTCGTGCTGTCGAAAATCGCATCTGGATTGCCCGTGCTGCCAACACCGGTATCTCCGCCCTGATTGCACCAAGCGGTGATATTACCGCGTCCGGACCAATATTTGAAACAGTACAGATGACCGGACGCGTCGGTCTTGGTGCCGAGCCTACTTTTTATACGCGTTTTGGAGATCTGTTTGCGATTTCCTGCCTGTTGATAACGGTTGTGCTCGCTTTGGCACAGCAGATTGCGGTCAGAATGCGGCGTAAATCACTCTGAACTCGTTACAATTTTCGTCCTTTGTCACCGTTTCTCTGTTATCATTCGCCGGCAGTGAACAGGTCCGCTCTGATCCGGTGTTATTCACTGTTTCAGCGTGTTGCCAGCTGCTGCCAAAGACCCGGTGATAAAACCTGTCAGGATCGTGTTCAGCCGGAAACTCTGGATGAACATAAGGCCGCTTTCGAAGGGGTACTAGTACAGTGGATGCTTTCGTATGAAAAGAGTAACAGCCATTATTCCGGCCCGCTACAGTTCAACGCGATTTCCCGGTAAACCCTTGGCGCCGTTGCTGGGACGACCCATGATCCAGCATGTTTATGAGCGTGTGGCTGCGGCGCAACTGATCGATCAAGTGATTGTCGCCACCGACGACCGGCGGATTTTTGAAACGGTCGACGGTTTTGGTGGTGAAGCGGTAATGACGCGCCATGATCACCCGACCGGTACCGATCGCCTGGCCGAGGTTGCCGCTGCTCTTGATGCCGAATTGATCGTCAATGTTCAGGGTGATGAGCCGATGATTCAGCCGCAGATGATTGATCAGGCAGTACAGCCGCTGCTTGCGTCTCCTGCTATCCAGATGGGGACCCTGGCCTCCCGGTTGACCCGCGTTGCCGACTTTCTTAGCCCGCACGTGGTCAAGGTTGTCAGAGACCTTGATGGTTTTGCCTTATATTTTTCCCGTGCCCCGATCCCCTGGCCACGGGATGTGAGTGAGGATGGCCTTGCTGTGCGCTTGCCGCAACTAGAGCTGTGGCGCCATATTGGTCTCTATGTTTATCGCCGGTCAGTGCTTCTTGATTACCCCGCCTGGCCGGCAACCCCGCTTGAAAAACTCGAGTGTCTGGAACAATTGCGCGCCCTCGAACGCGGGATCCGCCTATATGTTGCTGAAACTCACTGGGATAGTCACGGCGTCGATACGCGCGCTGATCTGGCACGCGTAGAGTTTTTGCTGCAACAGGAAAAAAACCCTTAAAACAGGCCGTTTGGCCGCTTTTCCGGCTGTTTTCCTTTTTGCAGATCAGGGTTTCTTTCGCTATCGTTTGAGTGTAGAATCACCCATTTGGGTACGGATTAACTGAGTCAAAGAACAGGGACGAAAATTCAGATGAAGACTAAATTCATATTTGTGACGGGTGGCGTTGTTTCTTCTCTCGGCAAAGGGTTGTCGGCCGCTTCCATTGGTGCTCTGATGGAGGCTCGCGGCCTGAAGGTTTCGATGCAGAAAATGGACCCTTATATCAACGTTGATCCGGGAACCATGAGCCCTTTTCAGCATGGTGAGGTTTTTGTTACTGACGATGGCGCAGAGACCGACCTTGATCTGGGCCATTACGAGCGCTATACCACCGCCACCCTGTCACGCAAGTCGAACTTTACGACCGGCCAGGTTTATGATTCCGTCATCCGCAAGGAACGTCGCGGCGATTATCTTGGCGGGACCGTACAGGTGATTCCCCACATCACCAATGAAATCAAACAGAAAATTCTCGAAAATGCCAAGGGGGTCGACCTGGCTATTGTCGAAGTGGGTGGAACAGTTGGCGATATTGAATCCCTTCCGTTTCTTGAAGCGATCCGCCAGTTCCGGGTGGATCGCGGACGCGAAAACGTTCTTTATATCCATCTGACCCTGGTGCCTTATATTGCCAGTGCCGGAGAGCTGAAAACCAAGCCGACCCAGCATAGTGTCAAGGACTTGCGTGAAATCGGTATTCAGCCGGATATCCTGTTGTGTCGCTGTGATCGCGAAATTCCTCGAGATATGAAAGCCAAGATCGCACTTTTCTGCAATGTGCCGGAAGATGCGGTTATCACCGCCAGGGATGTAGAAACTATCTACGAGGTTCCGACCACATTTCATGCCGAGGGTCTTGATGAGCGCATCATCAACTATCTGAATATCTGGACCAAGTCTCCCGATCTTTCCGACTGGGGACGGATTGTTGAGCGTGTTAAACACCCTTCTGAAAATATCACCATTGCCATTGTCGGCAAGTATGTTGATCTGACAGAGAGCTATAAATCCCTGGCCGAAGCTCTGATTCACGGCGGGATCGCCAACGACTGTCGGGTTAATCTGAAGTACGTTGATTCCGAAGCCCTGGAGCGACATGGGATCAATGGCATGTTTTCCGATGTCGATGGCATTCTGGTTCCCGGCGGTTTTGGCGAACGCGGCAGTGAAGGGAAGATTGCGGCGATCAACTATGCCCGGACCAACAACGTACCCTTCTTCGGGATTTGCCTGGGAATGCAGATGGCGGTAGTTGAATTTTCCCGGCATGTCTGCCTGATTGAAGATGCGCACTCTTCTGAATTTCACGAGCAGGCAACAAACCCGGTGATACACATTATGGAAGAACAAAAAAAAGTGAAGGGCAAGGGGGGGACCATGCGTCTTGGAGCATATCCCTGTGCGCTGGAGAAAGATACACTCGCCCGCCGCATCTATGGTGTTGAACAGATTTCCGAGCGCCATCGCCATCGTTTTGAATTCAACAACAATTACCTGGAAAAATTAAAATCATGCGGTTTGACCTGTTCCGGAATCAATCCGGATGCCAACCTGGTCGAGATTGTCGAGTTGAAAGAACATCCCTGGTTTCTGGGGTGTCAGTTTCACCCTGAATTCAAGTCCCGTCCCATGGCGCCCCACCCCCTGTTCGAATCTTTTATCGGGGCCTGTTTGAAGGGACGACAGGAGTAAGTATGCAGCAGATCAAGGTTGGCCGCACGACTTTCGGCGGCTCCAAGCCGCTGGTCCTGATCGCCGGTCCCTGCGCTATTGAAAACGAAGATCTCACCTTGCGTATCGCCGCAGGATTAAAAGAGATTACTGCACGACTTGGCTGTGAACTCGTCTTCAAAGCTTCCTACGATAAAGCCAACCGGACTTCGGTCAGTTCCTTCCGTGGCCTGGGGGTTGACCGTGGCTTGCGGGTACTGGAACGGGTCAGGACGGAATATGATCTGCCGATCCTGTCCGATATTCATGATGTGACCCAGGTTGATGCTGCAGCCGAGGTGCTTGACGTGCTGCAGATCCCGGCTTTTTTGTGCCGGCAGACTGATCTGCTGGTGGCTGCCGGTCAGACCGGCAAGGCGATCAATATAAAAAAGGGACAGTTTCTTGCTCCCTGGGATATGGAACATGGTATCGGCAAGGTCGTGTCGACCGGGAATCGGCAGATTATGCTGACCGAGCGCGGTGCAACCTTCGGCTATAATAACCTGGTGACCGATATGCGTGCCCTGGTGATTATGCGCAATCTGGGGTATCCGGTCATTTTCGATGCGACCCATGCGGTGCAACTGCCGGGCGGCGCGGGTGGTTCCTCCGGAGGTCAGCGCCAGTTTGTGGGTGCCTTATCGCGAGCCGCCGTTGCTACCGGCGTTGACGGTTTGTTCTGGGAAGTTCATGAAAACCCTGATAATGCTCTTTGTGATGGGGCCAACTCCTTGCCATTGAGTCAGGTCGAGGGGCTGTTGCAACAGATATTGGCTATTGATGAAGTGGTAAAGACATCTCTGTCCTCTGGTGAAGAATAAATGCTTGAAATAGCTAAAAAGGTGTTGCAGATTGAGGCCGATGCCGTGCTCGCATTGCAGGAGCGCCTGGACGGAGATTTTACCAGGGCAGTGGAGATTCTTCTTGCTTGTCAGGGGAAGGTCGTTGTTACCGGAATGGGCAAGTCCGGTCTCGTTTGTCACAAAATTGCTGCGACCATGGCTTCAACCGGCACGCCGACGTTTTTTCTTCATCCGGCTGAAGGAATCCATGGCGATCTCGGTATGCTCTCCCGCGGCGACGCCGTTATTGCCGTGTCCTATTCCGGTGAGACCGAGGAGATCTGTCGCATTTTACCGGTGATCAAACGCATGGGGCTTCCCCTGATTGC
>JAWLDI010000074.1:0-12372 GCA_041686715.1 Pelovirga sp. | reverse complement strand
TGCTGATCCGCATCAATACGGTTGAGCGCGATCAATTTGTCGCCTTATGTGACGAGCTGGATACCAGCGCGGCCCGTGAAATCAGGCATTTTATCCGCAGGTTTGTCCTGGAACACCATCTGAACTGATTCACCCTCAAGGAGAACTCACATGTCAACATCCATCGAAAAAGTCCCTGGAATCGGTCCGACCACGGCTGTTTTGCTGGCTGAGCATGGTATCCTCAGCGCTGAAGATCTCGCCGCTAAACAGGTTGGTGACCTGGCTGCCATCAAGGGATTCAATACCATCCGCTCCGGGCAGGTGATTGAGGCCGCCAGGTTATTGGCCGGTACCATTGTAGCAGAAATTCCCGTACCACCTGGTAAGTCCGGTAAAAAAGACAAAGGCAAAAAAGTCGAGAAGAAAAAAAAGAAGGACAAGGAGAAGAACAAGGATCTGAAGAAAAAATCTGCGAAAGAAGATAAAAAGAAGTCCACTAAAGCCAAAAAGAGCAAGGACAAAAAGAAATCGTCCGGGTCAAAGAAAAAGACTTCAAAAAAGAAATAACCGAGCCGCCCGTGGGCGCTCCGCGAGGGCAGGCGCCCCCAGGTCGGATCGGCTAACCCTCTCTTCAGCTCAGCTGTGGGCCGGTTCCAGGCTGTGGTTCCACTCGAGAATGGCGGCCTCCAGCGTTTCGCCGGTCACCATATGCTCACAGTTGTCATGCGAGCAGTAAAGTCCCCAATGACTGTGGGGAGCAAAATCGCTCGGCCCGAAAATTTTGACCTGGCCACCGCAACGACAAGGCCCCGCTACATTAACGTTATGCGCTTCCATAATATATATCTCCTTGCAATGTTAAGCAGATAAAAGGCTCAGGCGGCCCATACATAATCGTCAGCTTCGACACATTCAGTCTGACCCGCCAGAAAACTCTGTGGATGAGCATCGACAACCATTTCAGCGTGACCATGATTGATCGACCAGGAACTGCTGCATCCCGAACATTCTACTAATCCCTCGGAAAACTGGGCGGATTTCATTGATAGCACGCTCTGTTCATAACTTCCGCAAACCGGACAACGCATTTCAGTCCTCACTTTCGCTATATAGTATATTTTACCATAAAGAGTTTATATACAAATTGTGGACCTTCGTCCGATATCTGTCAAGGGGTAACTTTTATTTTCTTCTTTTAAAACAGCATGTTATGAAATATTTTATTCTGCTGACCAAATCGATAGTTTATATTTTACTTTTTATGGTTTTTGCTGGGCGCGATAATGTCTCTAACCATTCGGATTTAATCAATTATCTGATTTTAAAATCGGGTTTTAGCTAACCGGCTTTCACTCTTATTTCTTCTCTCCACAGGGTTGAATCTCCCCTGTTGACAGTAAAAAAAATAAGTGCTGTTGCAGAATGAAATGGCACCTCGCAGAAAAAATTAAAAAAAGTGACCGTATTCTCTGGTTTCGGGCAGGAAACAAATGGTCTATTTCTCCCTCAGGCATGATTTCGCTGACCGAAGAGGCGTTGATAACCATGGGCAAAAGGTAATCTGATGTGACGCGGCAGCTGCTGATGTTTCTTTTTAAAGGTAAGAAAAATCCATTTGTGTTCGAAAATATTGAGCACAGCCGCAAGGTCATACAGGGGTGGTACAACGAGGGTCACCTGTTTGCCGACACGTTGTAATTCAGTGCAGAAGAGTTCCGGATCATCCACATGTTCCATCGTGTGTGAACAGAGAACGGTTTCAAACTGATCGTTTCCAAAAGGCAGATTGTAGATGTCGTCTACCTCTTGAAACCTGGGAAGATCATCATGTTTGACAATATCAACATTCACCCCGCCGCCGTCGGTTTTGCCACAACAAATATTTAAATCCCATTTGTGACCATTGAGAATTCGTTTCTTTCCGAGAAAATAGCTCACATAATTTGCCAGCAAAAGATACAGGGCGATAATGAGCGTCAGAATGATTGATTCGGTCATGATGTTTCCCTTTTTTTATGGTTGTCACAATATATAAAAAAGCCCGTACCCCAAAAGGAGTAAGGGCAAACACAAACCTGAAGGGTTGAAGAAAGCGCCAAGAAGAGATGAGGGTGTAATTGTTTGCACCCTGCGGACAATTGTGTGATTCAGGCAGTCAATGCACCATCATGTTCGATGCGAATTTCAGCATCCGCTTGATTGGTGAGGGCTGGCGGTGGCGCAGCGGGCGCATGGATGTAATTTCCGGGCGCAGCATATCCTGCAGGATGCTATTCCAGCTGTAGGTCGACTCAACCCGTTCACGGGCATTGCGCCCCAGCAATCGGCACAGATTTCCGCCATTTTTCAGATCCTCCAGCATTTCCTCCAGGCGCGTTACCCAACCCTGGGTTGATGACACATCGACGACATAACCGGTTTGCCCATCGCGGACAATCTCGCGCGGTCCGCCGATATCGGACACCAGGGCCGGCAGTCCGCAGGCCTGGGCTTCTAGGACAACCATGCCGAAGGTGTCGGTGGTGCTGGGGAACAGGAACAGATCATGCTGATTGTAGAGTGCGGGTAAATCGCTGTACCGGATCTTGCCGGTGAAGGTGACATCAGGAAGATCAGCGCAATTGTTGCGTAAGGTCTCCAGATAAGGACCGAGGCCGACAATCGTCAATGACAGATGAGAGTGCTCCTGCCTGGTACGGCGGTAGACATCAATGAGAAAATCAAGATTCTTGTCCCTGGAGATGCGTCCGACATAGAGCAGCCGGACCTTGTTGCGCGATTTTGCGACTGGGACCGGTTGGGGTTTGAAGTGTTCCGTGCGTAACCCGCGGCGGAACAGTTCCATGTGACGGTGGCGATAACCGCGCTTTTTCAACAATTCCATGTATTCTGTTGTTGGTACCAGCAGGGTATCGAACTGATTAAAGAACCACTGGCTGTACTGCTCAATCAGGGAAGAAACTTCCGGTTGATCGATGATCGCCTCGGCCTCCATGGTGAAGTCGGTGTGGTAAATCCCTTTTACCGGGGTGCCGAGCATCCGGCCGATGAGCACCCCGAGCAGCCCGACCGGTCCCGGTGTCGAAACATATATTTCATCAGGATCTTCCTCGTAGACCGCCTTGAGCATGCGCAGAACCGACGGCACAGTGATGGTCAACTCCTCGTAATGAGGCAGTTTGAAGGAGTGCATTGGTGGAATCACGAGGCTCGCTGCAGGCAGGTTCTGTTCCTGCTGCGCTGCGGTCAGACTCGAGAGGATACGAATGCCGTAACCCTTTTCGTCTGCCAGTCGGCCGATGGTCTGCAGGGTCATGGAGACCCCGTTCAGGTCGGTGTAGGTATCGGTCATCCAGAGAATTTTCTTCGCCTTGGGTTCGCTGACATGACCAAGGCTGGCAACCAGACTGTTGATCAGCTGGCGGTCACCGAACATATGCTTGAATGCTGAAAAGAAGGGAACCGACAGGAAAACTCCAGGTATACTGGAGGAGAGCCCGGCGATAATACGCATCAGATCCATCTCTTCCAGGTTGGTAGTGAGGGATTCCAGCAGGGAGCGGAAATATTGATCGGAAATATCGCTGAGGCAATCGTAGAGCAGCTTCAGGCGGGTATCGATGTCATCCTGATCAAGGGACCGGGTAGTTTCAATCAACCTGACAATACTCTGGTAGATATGATTGTTCTTCTGTGAGCGCATGCGGTTTAACCGCAGACGATCCTTGAAACTGAGCTTTTCTTCGGAAAACAGGTAGCGGGTCAAATCGCTCAAGGTTGAGTGGGCAAAGGCGGTACTTTTATTCTGGGAAAAATCGAAAGCGATCTTGTAGATCGCAAAGGTCAGCCCCTGAAAGTTGTTCTGGCGCCCCTGAGGGAGTAACCTGCCCTGCTTGATCTGATCAATAAATTCCGCCGGAGTTTTCGCTGCGGCCCGGGTGCTGGTTTTGGCGATAAAAAAACCGGCGTGGTCATCGGAACCACCGGTCAGGCCTTTTTTCCACGGTGTTTTTCCCCAGGGGGTGATGCCGTGTTTTTGTTCAAGGCGCCCCATGTCGTCGGCGGTCAGTTGCGATAAGACCAGCGACAGCGAGTCATTGTGCAAGGGGCTGCGGCTGCCGTTACGTCCCTCAAAGTTGTTGAACAGCAGCAGCAGTTTTTCCAGATGCTCCAGGGTCAGACGATCATTGACCGCGTAGGTGGCGTGGGCGACGACACAGGCGAGATCCTGTTGCTGCAGGTAATTGCGCAGATCATAGAGGTTTTTACGCAATTCCTGAATTCGGGTAAATTGCTCACGATCGAGTCCATAAATCAGGATATGAACCTTGCAGCCATCTTCAGGAAAATAAGCGGTTGATTCCACCCCGGTGAAGCAGTGATCCGGGTATTTTTCCGCCAGCTCAAGAGAACCCTTGATCCGGTTGTGATCGGTGATGGTGACAAAGTCCATCCCCCGTTGGCGTGAGAGGCTGTAGATGGTTTCAGGTTCAGTATAAGATTCTGAGGCGCCGAGGCGCTGCAGAAACCACTCGGACGGGTGGTTGGAATATTTCGAGTGAACGTGTAAATCGGCCAGTGCCATACTGATGACTCTCCTTTTGTTTTTCCCCGATTATCTGCCTTAGCGTTAGCGTTAGATAAGAAAACCATAAGGATTGTATTCAATGTGATGCAGAACCTATCTGCTCAGCACATCGTTAAAAAAACCAAGATTAACTCCGGGCAGGCTCATCAATTTCTAACCGGGATCTTGCGTTGTCTTAACCCGCCACATCTAAAACTTACTGATCAAAGCCTTTTACTTTTTCTGACTATGCAAAGGCTGTTGTTACTCACGGCTATTCTTACTTTTTAAAGGAGAGAACCCCATGATCAGGCACCTGCAAAAAAACGCTACGAACTTAACCCTGCTACTGTTTACCTTGTTTCTGTTGATGGTGCTCAATGCCGGCGCCGCGTCTGCTATGGATCCCCGCTTTGCCGATAGCGATGGCGACCTGGTAGCCGATATTCCCACGGACCCCAAGCAGTGGGTCGATCCCGACACCCTGGTATTCGCCTACACTCCGGTAGAAGACCCGGCCGTTTATGCCAAGGTCTGGGATGGATTCATCAAACATATGGAAAAGGTTACCGGCAAAAAAGTGCAGTTCTTTCCGGTCCAGTCCAACGCCGCTCAACTTGAAGCCATGCGCGCCGGTCGCCTGCACGTAGCCGGATTCAATACCGGATCCAATCCGATCGCGGTTAACTGCGCCGGTTTTCGCTCCTTTGCCATGATGGCGCGGGCCGACAACAGTTTTGGTTACGAGATGGAAATCATCACCTATCCCGGCTCCGGTATTGAGCAAATTGAGGATATCCGCGGCGGCAAGATGGCCTTTACGTCTCAAACCTCGAATTCCGGCTTCAAGGCGCCTTCAGCCCTGTTGGCGGCAGAATATGGTCTGACCGCTGAGAAAGATTATGAGCCGGTGTTTTCCGGCAAACATGACAACTCGATTCTCGGGGTTGCCAACAAGGATTACCCGGTAGCGGCGATTGCCAATTCCGTACTGAATCGCATGCTGTCCCGCGGAGTGGTTAAACCGGAGCAGATTAAAACTATTTACAAATCGCAGACCTTCCCGACCACCGGCTACGGTGTGGTGTACAACCTCCATCCGGAACTGCAAAAAAAGATCCAGGAAGCCTTCTTCAGCTTTCCCTGGGAGGGTTCAGACCTGCAGGAAGAATTCAAAAATTCCGGCGAGGCCAAATTTATTCCCATAACCTACAAAGAGCACTGGGCCGTGGTACGCACCATCGATTCGGCCATGGGCGTGACCTACGATTGTCGTTGATCAATGCTGACCCTGACGCAACTGACAAAACGCTATAAAACCGGAGACCTGGCCCTGCAGGGAGTTACTCTTGAGATCCCGCAGGGCCAGGTGGTCGGCCTGATCGGCCCATCGGGAGCGGGCAAGTCGACTCTGATCCGCTGTATCAACCGTCTGGTCGCACCGACAGCAGGAACCGTGCAACTCAAAGAGCTCGAATTGACCGTACTGAGTCAGTCGGCGTTACGGCGGGCCCGACGGCGCATGGGGATGATTTTTCAGGAATATGCCCTGGTCGAACGTTTGACGGTGATGGAGAATGTGCTCTCCGGGCAATTGGGCTACGTCAGCTTCTGGCGCAGCCTGTTCCGCCGTTTTCCGGCTCCGGCCGTGCAGCAGGCCTTTGCCGTGCTTGACCGGGTTGGTTTGTCGGATCATGTCGATAAGCGGGCTGATGCCCTGTCCGGCGGTCAGCGCCAGCGTGTCGGTATCGCTCGCGCATTGTTGCAGAATCCCGATCTATTGCTGGTGGATGAACCGACCGCGAGCCTTGATCCAAAAACCTCGCGGCAGATTATGCGCCTGATTACCGAAATCTGTGCAGAACGACAATTAGCGGCAATTATCAACATTCATGATGTCGCCCTGGCGCAGTTGTTTGTCCAGCGCATTATCGGGCTGCGTCAGGGGCAAGTTGTTTACGACGGAACCCCGGACGGCCTGACCGCCGAGGTGCTGACGGATATTTACGGTGCCGAAGACTGGAGTGCCACTATCCGTAAAGGTCCTGTTGACGAATCCCCCGTGGCTGAGGAGGAAGAGCCGCTGACCGAGAAAAAACTGGCTGTCGCCCGATGAATAATTCAGCTTCCGTTGCCGGCGCTTATCCAACCCAGTGGAAAAAACCCCCTTTTATCGGCAATCAGTGGTTGCGTTACGGGCTGTTAAGCGGCGTTGTGGTTTACCTTGTTCTTGGCTTGAATTCCATCGAAATTAACTGGATACGGGTCTGGGACGGCTTGCCGCGCGGTTGGGCTTTTGTTTCCGGGTTTTTAACACCCGATTTTCTTTCGCGTGCGGGCGATATCCGGGCGGGTATCGTCGAAAGTCTGACCATGACCCTGACGTCGACAGTTATCGGTGTGTTTATTTCAGTGCCTATCGGCATCGGTGCTGCACGCAATCTTGCCCCGGTACCTGTTTATCTGGTGTGCCGTTCCATCATCGCTCTGTCCCGCAGTTTTCAGGAGGTAATTATCGCCATCCTGTTTGTGGCGATGGTTGGCTTTGGTCCGCTGGCCGGATTTCTGACCCTGGCCTTTGCCACCATCGGCTTTTTATCAAAACTGCTGGCCGAGGATATTGAAGATATCGACGAGGCTCAGGCAGAAGCCATTCGGGCAACCGGCGCCGGTTGGCTGCAATTGATCAATTACGGCATTCAGCCTCAGGTGATGCCGCGACTGATCGGTCTGTCTCTCTACCGCCTCGACATCAACTTTCGTGAATCAGCGGTCATCGGCATTGTCGGCGCCGGCGGCATCGGCGCAACGCTGAACACGGCTATTGACCGCTACGAGTATTCATCCGCAGCGGCGATCCTGATCATCATCATCGGTATAGTTCTGCTGTCGGAATATCTTTCCGGATTTATCCGCAAAAAGGTGCAGTGATGCCGATACGTGATCGTGATGAAAGCAAAAGCTGGCAGCATCGAACCAGCCGCCAACAGTGGCTGGCATGGTTTGGCTGGCTGCTGCTGGGAGCTCTGTTCGTGTTCTGCTGGCGCCTGATGAATGAAAACACCCTGTGGATTTTTGTCCAAGACGCCCCCCAGCAAGTGATGGACATTACCGACCGGATGACACCGCCACGCTGGGTATACATGGAGCGCTTATGGAAACCCTTGTGGGATACCCTGAATATTGCCACCATGGGCACCCTGCTGGGCATTGTCATGGCGGTGCCGGTTGCATTTATGGCGGCTCGTAATACCACTCCGAGCGAACGTTACGTGCGGCCTTTGGCGATATTGATGATCGTTTCATCGCGTTCCATCAATTCACTGATCTGGGCACTGCTGCTGGTGTCGATTCTCGGCCCCGGGCTGCTGGCCGGAATCATCGCCATTGCCCTGCGCTCCATCGGATTTATCGGTAAACTCTTGTATGAGGCCATCGAAGAGATAGACCATTCGCAGGTTGAAGCAGTTCTGGCAACCGGCGCCACCGGGCCGCAGGTGCTCGATTATGCCATCGTGCCACAGATCATGCCGGCTTTCGCCGGAATTTCTGTATTCCGCTGGGATATCAACATCCGCGAATCGACGGTGCTTGGGCTCGTGGGTGCCGGCGGCATCGGCCTGGAGCTGTCCCATTCCCTTAACACCCTGGCCTGGCCGCAGGTCAGTCTGATCTTTATCGTCATTCTGGGTACCGTCGTGGTCAGCGAATGGGTGTCAGCACGGGTACGTCATGCCATTATCTAGAGAGGTAAAAGGAGAACCGCGACTTGTTCTTTTCGATCTTGACCATACCCTGCTGGCGGCTGACACCAACAGCCTGTGGCTCAACTTTCTAGCTGATCAGGGCTATCTGGATAAAGAACTCATCAATCGTGAGCAGCAGCGCTGGTATGCTGATTATGTTGATGGCTGCCTTGATTTTGCGGCATACATGAAGTTTCAGTTGAAACCATTATCCACTATTTCCTACAAGGTACTGATAACGTTGTTGGAGGAATTCAGTAAATACCGGCTTGCACCAAATATTGCTCCCGGAGCAGCCGATCTGGTCAGGGCACATCATGATCAGGGACACATCTGTGCGGTCGTAACGGCGACCCACCATTTTCTGGCCGAGCCCGCAGCGAAACTGGTCAACATCAAGCATCTGATTGCTACGGAAGCACAGCAGATAGACGGCTGCTTTACCGGTCACCCGGGAAGGACGCTTTGCTTTGGTGAGGGCAAAATCGCTGCGGTCGAACAATGGCTGGGACAGGCGGGGGTAGCAACCGAACTTCTTGACGAAGCGTCATTTTACAGTGATTCCAGCAATGATTTGCCTTTATTGGAGCGCGTTGCCAACCCCGTTGCCGTTGATCCGGATGAGAAATTGAAAAACATTGCTACGCAGCGTGGCTGGCCGATTATGAGTCTTCGACCAGAACCAAATGTCGCGCCTGATTAATCGATTAATGATATCTGCTCAGCATCTTGTTCTTTAACTCCTATCGCGGCTTTTGCATCTTGCCGCGTTTAAAAAAATCCCTGGAATATAAATACTTGCTCCATGCAGGACAGTAACCGTTTAATTGAGGAAACAACATGTATCACAGAGAGCTTGAGGTGGCGATCGCGATCATGCGTCAGGCGGCGCAAATGACTGAGCAGATCCGGGAAAAATCCGGCAGGCCACAAGCGTTGCACAAACCGGACGATTCACCAGTGACAATCGCCGACTTTGCCGTGCAGGCATTGATCTGTCACGTGCTTAACAGGGAATTTCCTGATGATGCGATTGTTGCCGAAGAAGATGCTGCTACTCTGCGATCTCCCGAAATGGCTCCTGTTCTGGCCCAGGTGACCGGACACCTGTTACCCCATCTTCCTCATGCTGAAGCGCATACCGTCTGCGACTGGATTGATCTGGGCAACAGCACACCGCAAGGACGCTTCTGGGTGCTTGATCCGGTTGATGGCACCAGGGGTTTTGTCCGTGGAGACCAATATGCCCTTGCGTTAGCGCTGATCGATAATGGCCGGATTATTCTCGGTATTCTGGCCTGTCCGGCCCTGACCCTGCAACGGAACGTTCCCCCGGGAATCATCTGTCATGCTGTTCGCGATAACGGTGCGTTTGTTGAAACGCAGGATAGCGACTCACCGATCAGACTTGAACTGACTGAACAAGCAGGGTTGGATCATTATCGCCTGCTGGAAAGCGTTGAGACGGATCATAACGATCGACCTCGACAGGAAGCCATCGCCCGGTCGTTGGGAATGACGCTTTCTCCCCGGCATGTTGACAGCCAGGCAAAATATGCTCTGCTGGCAGCGGGGATGGGAGCGCTTTATTTACGTCTGCCACAACCAGAGTCTGGCAGCCACGAAAAAATCTGGGATCATGCTGCGGGCGTACTGCTCGTGGAGGAGGCCGGTGGTCGGGTCACGGATCAGGATGGTCAGCCCCTTGATTTTTCAGCTGGCGTTGAACTTGTTGCCAACCGGGGGATTGTTGCCGGAGTGAGTTCGGCTCACGCCGAGGCGATTGGTGTTCTGTCAACCTGCGGACAACGGCCGGATTGATGAATTTTCCTGTTGCAGTAACAACGTCGAAGGAGCATAGTTCCCGCCCTTCAAGAGATCTGCTGCTGATCGACGGCAGTGCCCCTTTTTTTACTCCTTTTGTTAATGGACAGCGTAAAAACTGGTCCAAAGCACCTCTTGATGCCTTGATACACAATGGCAAAATCAATGATCACCACAGCGACCAGATCTGCGCCGCCCTGACAACCTACTGTAAAAAAGTACGCACTCTCGGTTTCACTGCCATCACCTTCGACGATCTGGCCCACCTGGTGATCCTCGACAGCTATTCAGATTATCTCAAAAAAACGGTTCACTCCTGTCGAATTCTGCTGCGCCGTTGTTTTGCCATTGCTACAGCGGCCAAGCTGCGCGTTTTTATCAATACCGACCTGATGTTCTGGAATCGGTATCTGGAAGAGGCGGCAGGTGCTCGTTTGGGCAGGGATGGCCGGGTTCGGCAGATATTTGCCCATAGCCTTGATCAGTTGTTGACGACCTTTCCGGAAGTGTCCGGAGTTGTCACCCGCATCGGCGAGGCCGATGGTCATGATGTTGCCTCACCGTTCAAAAGTCGTATGTGGATTACCTCAGCACGGCAATGTAATCGCTGGCTGAAAGAGAGCTTGCCGGTCTGTGAAAAACACAACAGGTTGTTGATTTTTCGGACCTGGAGCCTGGGAGCCTTTCCGATCGGTGATATTTCCTGGAACGAAGCTACAGAAAAAATCGCTTTTGCCGGCATCCGTTCAGACGCCCTTGTCGTGTCGCGCAAATTCGGTGCTGCCGATTTTTTTCGCTACCTCCCCTTGAATGAACGGATTCCGGCATCAGGGCACGCCCAGATCATTGAACTGCAGGCCCGGCGGGAGTACGAAGGGTTTGGTATCTTCCCCGCCTACGTAGGGCGCCAGTATGAAGAATATCGCGAACAGCTCAGCACCTGTTCGACCCTGCGGGGGATTCTGGTCTGGTGTCAAAGCGGTGGCTGGTCTCACTTTGACCGTTTGACCTTTCTTGACAACTCTTCCCCCTGGAATGAGCTCAACACCAGGGCGGCCATCGAGCTGTTCACTACTACCAGGCCGGCCGCGACCATCCTGCGGCAGTTCTGCCGGGAGAGGTTCAGCGAACAAGATGCGGAGATCATGATCGAAATTGTTGAGATCTTCGATCGTCTGGTCGACCGACTCTGGTACTTTGCCCCCTTTGCCCGCCGCCAGATCTGGTTTCGCCGGTTGCGGGTGCCGCCGCTGTTGTGGATATTCTGGGATACCATCCTGGTCAACCAGCCGTTGCGGCTGATGTTCCGCACCTATCTCAACTCGCCTGCCGAGATTCGCAATGATGACCGCGAAGAACGCCAGTTGATTCGGCGCTTGCGCTTGCTGATCAAGCAGCTATCCGTAGAGCAGGAGGATCTGACCCTGGGGGTGGATACCCTGCGTCTGCTCTATTCCCTGCGCCGTTTCTATCTCGGCAAAGCCGGAAAAAAACGGATTATCAAAATCAGCGCCCGGATTGAGCGTTACCGGAATAAATATCCGCAGGGATTTATCATCGAGAGCGATTATTCCCCTTTTCGCATTCGCTGGATCACCGCCGGAGTCCTGTTCGCGCTGCTGATGCGCTCTAATCCGGATTATCGGATCCTTGATCGCACCCTGCTGATTCGTCTGACCGGTCTGGCTTTTCCGCTGTTGCAGCGATTTCAACAACAACGCATTCCGGAACTGGCCGATCGTCAGGCCGGTGGACTGGATCTGTTTTTCCGTTGATGGATAGCGATCATGGCGACGATGAACAAGAACAAAGGACTGCGCCGCTTGCTGCTGGCTGCCGGATATTCCACCAAAGGGTTACGTGCGGCCTGGTGTCAGGAAGCGGCCTTTCGCCAGGAACTGATCCTCACCCTGGTGTTGCTTCCCATCGCCTTGTGGCTGGACGTTTCCGTCATGGAACGTCTGCTGCTTATCGCCGTACTGATCCTGGTGCTGGTGGTTGAATTGCTCAACAGCGCCATTGAAGCCGCCATTGATCGGATCGGGCCGGAATTTCATGAACTCTCGGGACGGGCCAAGGATCTTGGCTCGGCGGCTGTCCTCTTAAGCCTGCTGCTGACGGTAGTGGTCTGGGTAAGCTTGTTATCGTCTTCCTTGGCCGAAACAGGCGGATAGACCCCTACAACCGTTCACTGGCCGCATTGGCCAGGATCGAGCGTTCACCGCGGGACAACTGTATATGACCAGCCAGCGG
>JAWLDI010000073.1:0-12475 GCA_041686715.1 Pelovirga sp. | reverse complement strand
CGCTGCGGTCAGCGTGGTCTTGCCATGGTCGACGTGACCGATCGTTCCTACGTTGACATGCGGCTTTATCCGCTCAAATTTTGCCTTCGCCATTGTAAACTCCTCTAGCCGTTAACCTTGGCAATAATCTCTTCGCTGATTGCCTTTGGTACCTGCTCATAGTGATCAAAAACCATCGTATAGGTAGCGCGGCCCTGAGTGGCACTGCGCAAATCAGTTGCATAACCGAACATGCTCGACAGCGGCACATGGGCAGTAACAACCTGCGCCCCGGCGCGCGAGTCCATTCCCATAATACGGCCACGGCGACTGTTCAGATCACCGATAACCTCCCCCATATACTCTTCCGGCACCACCACCTCTACTGCCATAACCGGCTCCAGCAGAGCCGGGGCGGCCTTTCTAGCACCATCCTTAAAGCCCATCGATCCGGCAATCTTGAATGCCATTTCCGATGAGTCAACATCATGATACGAACCGTCGTAAACAGTCACCCGGACATCGACAATCGGGAAACCGGCAAGCACACCGTTCTGGGCGGCCTCTTCGGCACCTTTGCCAACGGCAGGGATGTACTCACGCGGTATAACTCCACCCTTGATTTCATCAACAAAAGTAAAGCCCTCACCCGCTTCACCCGGCTCAAGCCGCAACCAGCAGTCGCCGTACTGACCACGGCCACCGGACTGGCGAACAAACTTGCCCTGAACCTCAACCGGCCTGGTAATCGACTCACGGTAGGCCACCTGCGGAGCGCCGACGTTACATTCAACCTTGAATTCACGCTTCATCCGATCAACGATGATCTCAAGATGCAACTCGCCCATGCCGGAGAGGATCGTCTGACCGGTCTCTTCGTCCGTGCGAACGCCCATGGACGGATCTTCAGACAACAGCTTGCCGAGGGCCACGCCCATTTTTTCCTGGTCAGCTTTGGTTTTCGGTTCTACCGAGAGGTGAATAACCGGCTCGGGGAACTCCATCGATTCCAGCAGAACCGGATGTTCCGGCGAGCAAAGCGTATCACCTGTCGTTGAGTGCTTAAGACCAACCGCAGCGGCAATATCCCCGGCATAGACCTGCTTAACCTCTTCACGCTTATTGGCGTGCATTTTGAGGAGGCGACCAAAGCGTTCCTTCTTACCCTTAGTCGAATTAAGTACGGTCGTGCCCGATTCGGCAATACCGGAGTAAACACGGAAGAAGCTCAATTGCCCGACAAAGGGATCGGTCATAATCTTGAAAGCCAGAGCCGCAAAGGGAGCCTCGTCAGATGCAGGACGTTCCAGTTCTTCACCGCTATCGGGATGCACCCCCTTGATCGCGGGCACATCGACCGGAGCAGGCATATAATCTACGATGGCATCAAGCAGGGCCTGCACACCCTTATTTTTAAAAGCGCTGCCACAAAGAACCGGGCAGAAATCGATCTTGCGCATGCCCTCACGGATAGCCGCTTTGATTTCGTCCAGGGTCAGCTCCTCGCCGCCCAGATACTTCTCCATAAGTACATCATCGTGGGATGAAATTTCTTCGAGCAACGCCTCACGTGCTGCGGCGACTTCATCTTCTATATCCGCAGGGATATCAACGATATCGAATTTGGTACCCAGTGACTCTTCATCCCAGGCAAACGCCTGCATGGTTACCAGATCAACAAGGCCCCGGAAATTGTCCTCAGCGCCGATCGGCAACTGCAACGGTAACGGATTAGCTCCGAGTCGCTCACGAATCATTTCCACGCCCCGATTAAAATCGGCACCGATGCGATCCATCTTGTTGATGAAGGCAATCCGCGGAACCCCGTATTTGTCAGCCTGGCGCCACACCGTCTCAGACTGGGGTTCGACACCACCCACGGAACAGAAAACAGCAACAGCGCCATCAAGTACCTTCAGGGAACGCTCAACCTCGATCGTGAAATCGACATGGCCGGGGGTATCGATAATATTGATTCGATGGTCCTTCCAGAAACAGGTCGTTGCTGCCGAAGTAATGGTAATACCACGCTCCTGCTCCTGCTCCATCCAGTCCATGGTGGCGGCACCATCGTGGACTTCGCCGAGCTTGTGTGAAACGCCGGTATAAAAAAGTACCCTCTCGGTCGTCGTTGTCTTGCCGGCATCGATGTGAGCCATAATGCCGATATTGCGTGTTTTATTCAGTGGTACTAAACGAGGCACAATCTATCTCCTAAAAGTGACAACCTGGCCTACCAGCGATAGTGAGCAAAAGCCTTGTTGGCTTCCGCCATCCGATGGGTATCTTCACGCTTTTTGACCGCAGTGCCACGATTATTGAATGCATCAAGAAACTCACCGGCCAGGCGCTCACGCATGGTTTTTTCGCTGCGTGACTTGGCATATGTAGCGAGCCAGCGCATCGCCAGCGCTGTACGGCGCGACGGACTTACCTCAACTGGAACCTGATAAGTTGAGCCACCGACACGACGGGATTTCACCTCCAGCAGCGGCCGGACATTGTCCATAGCAGTTTTGAAGACATCAAGCGGGTTGTTTCCGCTTCGCTCAGCAACGATGTCGAACGCGCCATAGACAATCTGCTCAGCTGTGCTTTTTTTGCCGTCAACCATGACGTTGTTAACAAATTTCGCAACCAGCTGATCTCCGAACTTGGGATCCGGCAGAACAATTCGCTTGGGGACTTCTCTTCTTCTTGGCATAAGGTCCTCTTCTTCAGACTTTAATTACTTCGGGCGCTTGGCGCCGTACTTTGAACGCCCCTGCTTACGATCCTTGACGCCGGCGAGATCAAGAGTACCGCGGACGATATGGTAGCGTACGCCCGGCAAATCCTTGACCCTTCCACCCCTGATCAAAACGACGGAGTGTTCCTGCAGATTGTGGCCGACACCCGGAATATATGAAGTAACGACAATTCCGTTGGTGAGGCGCACACGTGCAACCTTGCGCAGTGCCGAGTTAGGCTTTTTTGGTGTTGTTGTATAAACCCGCGTACAGACTCCACGCCGCTGAGGACAAGCCTTCAGCGCCGGCGCCGTCGATTTGGCGACCCTTTTCTTGCGTCCGTTGCGAATCAGTTGGTTAATTGTCGGCATCTTGTTACTCCCAGTATTTCAACATCGTCTCAAACACCCAGCTAGTGAGCATTCCCCGAGGAAAACTCGCAGAGGTTATCAATCGCCCCGACCATTGTCAAGCTCTTTTTTGCCGGGGCCTGTTTTATCCAGTGCATGCATTACAGCCTGCAATTTCACCGCGTTTAATCTTCAATCTCTTCGGTATCATCGGTCTCCGACTCGTCAATTTCCAGTGGTGCTTCAAGTTTGGCCTCAGGTTCCGGAGTCTTCAACTCGACGGCCCGGTACTTGGCAACACCGGTGCCGGCGGGAATCAGGCGCCCCATGATGACGTTCTCCTTGAGACCATGAAGAACATCGACCTTGCCTTGAATGGAGGCCTGAGTAAGGACCTTGGTCGTCTCCTGGAAGGATGCCGCCGAAATAAAGGATTCCGTCGACAAGGAGGCCTTGGTAATTCCAAGCATGATCGGCTCACCGATGGCCGGCTGGCCGCCATCTGCGAGAACCCGCTCATTTTCTTCTTCAAAGACCCACCGATCCACCTGATCTTCGCTCAAGAAGTTTGTGTCGCCAACTTCATTAATTTGAACCCGGCGCAGCATTTGGCGCACAATGGTTTCAATGTGCTTATCGTTAATTTTAACCCCCTGTAATCGATAGACCTCCTGAACCTCGTCAACCAAATACTTGGACAACTCCTTGCTGCCCAGTACACGCAGAATGTCGTGGGGATTGCTCGAACCGTCAACCAACTCTTCACCGGCGTGGAGATAATCACCTTCATGGACCGATATGTGCTTACCCTTGGGAATCAGATATTCAACCGGCTCACCAATCTCCGGGGTAACAACGACTTTGCGCTTACCTTTGGCATCCTTGCCGTAGCTGACAACCCCGTCCACTTCGGAAATAATCGCAACCTCTTTGGGCTTACGCGCCTCGAAGAGCTCAGCAACCCGCGGCAGACCACCGGTAATATCTTTGGTTTTGGTTGTCTCACGCGGAATCTTCGCCAGGATGGCGCCGGGTCGCAATACCGAGCCCTCTTCAACCACAATATTGGCGCCGACGGGAAGCATATAGCGGGCCGGAGCTCCGTTCGGCAGTTTTGCGGTTTTGCCGTCCTCTCCCTTGATAGTGACCCGTGGACGCTTTTCGGCTGCACGAGATTCAGTCACCACTTTTCGTGACAGACCGGTGACTTCGTCAACCTGTTCTTCCATGGTGGCGCCTTCAATGATATCTCCGTAGCGAACCTCGCCGCCGACCTCGGTAATAATCGGCACCGTGTAGGGATCCCACTCAGCAAGCACCTCACCGGACTTGACCGGATCCCCTTCGCGCCGGGTCAGGTGGGCGCCATATACCAGGGCATAGCGTTCACGCTCACGTCCAGCGTCATCAACAATGGCTATCTCTCCCTTGCGGTTCATGACAACCGGCAGTCCCGCCTCATCATCAACCGTGCTCAGGTTGATAAATTTGACGCTGCCATCATAACGTGCTTCGAGGGCTGTCTGCTCGGCACGTCGGGACGCCGCGCCACCAATATGGAACGTTCTCATGGTCAACTGGGTGCCCGGTTCACCGATAGATTGAGCGGCGATAACACCGACAGCTTCGCCGAGGTTGACCAGGTGCCCGCGGGCGAGATCGCGTCCATAGCACAGGGCACAGATACCACGCTTGCTCTTGCACGTCAGCACCGAACGGATCTTGACACGCTCAAGACCGGCATTCTCTATTCTGGCAACGCCATCCTCATCAATGACCTGGTTAGCCTCAACCAGCATCTCGTCGGTGATCGGATCATCCACATCCTCCAGCGCCACCCGGCCCAGAATACGATCCCCCAGATGTTCGATGACTTCGCCGCCCTCTGTCTGCGAAGACACCTCAATACCGTCAAGGGTATCGCAGTCATGTTCGGTGATGATCGCATCCTGGGCAACGTCTACCAGGCGCCGGGTCAGATACCCGGAGTTAGCTGTTTTCAGGGCGGTATCGGCAAGCCCCTTACGGGCACCGTGGGTTGAAATAAAGTACTGCAGAACCGTCAGGCCTTCACGAAAGTTGGCCGTAATCGGCGTCTCAATGATGGACCCGTCCGGTTTTGCCATCAGGCCCCGCATCCCTGCCAGCTGGCGAATCTGCTGGGCACTGCCGCGGGCGCCGGAATCGGCCATCATGTGAATGGCATTAAAAGACGGAACCTTGGCCGCCTCACCATCTTCAGAGACAATTTTGTCGACAGCGATGTTGCCAAGCATAGTGCCGGCAATATCCTCAGTACACTTGGCCCATATATCGATGACCTTGTTGTAGCGCTCGCCATCCGTTATCAGGCCTTCAGTATACTGCTGCTGGATATCCTTGACCTCTTCTGCCGCAACCTTGATCCGCTCTTCCTTGGTCTCTGGAATCTCCATGTCATCGAGACAGATGGAAACCCCGGCCAGGGTTGAATAACGGAAGCCTGTTTCCTTGATTTTATCAGCGAGGATAACGGTTTCCTTGGTCCCGGCGACACGGAAACTGACGTCAATGAGGGTGGCAACCTGTTTTTTCCCCATGACCAGGTTGACATGTTTAAACGGAATAGCCGCAGGCACAACCTCACGCAGCAGAATCCGTCCTACGGTTGTTTTGATCAGTTGCAACGGGCCGCCATCCTCTGCAGCCATGCGCACCTTGATCCCCGCCTGAAGGTCAGCTTCACCCGCGTCATAAGCCATCCGCACTTCATCCGGAGAGACAAACACCTTACCGGAGCCGGTAACAAACGGACGCTCTCTGGTCATGTAGTAAAGACCGAGGACCATATCCTGCGACGGAACAATGATCGGCTGGCCGCTGGCCGGCGACAAGATGTTGTTGGTAGACATCATCAGCACGCGGGCCTCAATCTGGCTTTCGATGGACAACGGTAGATGGACCGCCATCTGGTCACCATCAAAGTCAGCATTGAAGGCGGTACAGACAAGTGGGTGCAACTGAATCGCCTTGCCCTCGATCAGTACCGGCTCAAACGCCTGAATACCAAGTCGGTGCAGGGTCGGCGCCCGGTTGAGCATGACCGGATGTTCTTTGATGACCTCCTCCAGAACATCCCAGACCTCGGCCTTTTCTTTTTCCACCATCTTTTTGGCGCTTTTGATCGTGGTCGACAGCCCGCGCTCTTCCAGTTTCTGATAGATAAATGGCTTGAACAGCTCCAGCGCCATTTTTTTGGGCAGGCCACACTGGTGCAGTTTCAATTCGGGGCCGACAACAATAACGGAGCGTCCGGAATAATCGACGCGCTTGCCGAGAAGGTTCTGACGGAAACGCCCCCCTTTGCCTTTGAGCATATCCGACAGGGATTTCAATGGGCGCTTGCTCGGCCCGGTAATGGCGCGACCGCGACGACCGTTATCAAACAGGGCGTCAACGGCTTCCTGCAGCATTCGCTTTTCGTTCCGGACAATAACTTCCGGGGCACGAAGTTCCATCAGTCGCTTGAGTCGATTGTTACGGTTGATCACTCGCCGATACAGATCGTTCAGGTCCGAAGTAGCAAAACGACCACCGTCCAAGGGTACCAGTGGGCGCAGTTCCGGTGGTAGAACCGGAATGGTTTCAAGAATCATCCATTCCGCATGATTGCCACTCTGGCGGAATGAATTAATAACTTTCAGCCGCTTTGAAACCTTTTTGCGCTTGGCCTCACTTGTCGCTTCCTTCATCTCCAGGCGCAACTGTTCGCCAATCACCTCAAGATCCAGCTCGGCCAGTAACTCCCGCACGGCTTCGGCACCCATGCCGGCAACAAATTGACCGGCATATTCATCCATGGCCTCACTGTATTTGTCATCCGGCAACAGCTGGCCCTTTTCAAGAGGCGTATCGCCCGGATCAAGGACGACATGAGCCTCGAAATAAAGGACTTTTTCGAGATCCTTCAAGGTCATGTCCAGTAGTGCGCCGATACGTGAGGGCAGCGATTTCAAAAACCAGATGTGGGCAACCGGGCAGGCCAGATCAATGTGGCCCAGGCGTTCCCGCCGAACCTTGCTGGGAATAACCTCTACACCGCACTTTTCACAGACAATGCCACGGTGCTTCATCCGCTTGTATTTGCCGCAGTTACACTCATAGTCCTTGATCGGGCCAAAGATCTTGGCACAGAACAGGCCGTCACGCTCCGGCTTAAAGGTACGATAATTGATGGTCTCCGGCTTTTTGACTTCGCCGAAGGAACGCTCGCGAATCTTTTCCGGCGATGCCAGTGACAAACGTATAGAGTTGAAATTCAACGGATCTTTGGGACGCTCAAAGAGACTGAAGATGTCTTCCAAAATGCATCCTCCTTATATGAAGATTGCTCGGGTTTCTGTAAATAAAACGTCAGGCACGCCTGCTGCGGGGCCGGACTAGTCCTCTTCCAGCAGATCAACATCCAGACACAGGGCCTGAAGTTCCTTGATCAGAACATTGAAGGATTCCGGCAAGCCGGCCTCAAGGGTATGCTTGCCCTTGACGATAGCTTCGTACATACGGGTCCGGCCGGCCACGTCATCGGACTTGACCGTAAGAAATTCCTGCAATGCATGGGCCGCTCCGTATGCTTCCATGGCCCAGACTTCCATCTCACCTAGACGCTGGCCACCAAACTGGGCTTTACCACCAAGAGGTTGCTGCGTTACCAGACTGTAAGGACCGATGGAACGCGCATGGATCTTGTCATCGACGAGGTGATGCAGTTTGAGCATATACATGATGCCGACAGTGACTTTTTCCTTGTATGCTTCACCGGTTTTACCATCATACAGGGTCATCTGACCGCTCTGAGCAAAATTGGTTCGCTCCAGTTCAGCCTTGATGTGATCTTCAGTGACCCCTTCAAACACAGGTGAAGCCATCGGCACACCATTTTGCAGACGACGTGCCAATACCAGCAGGTCTTCTTCATTGAGCCCGTCAATAAAATCATCAAGCTCGGCGTCAGCATAGGCGGTGCGGATCTGCTTTTTCAGCGCCGCTTCGCTATACTGCTCTTCGAGCACTTTTTTGATCTGGTTGCCAAGACCGCGTGCTGCCAGGCCTAAATGGGTTTCAAGAATCTGACCGACGTTCATCCGTGATGGAACCCCGAGGGGATTCAACGCAATTTCTACGGGCGTACCATCGGCCATATAAGGCATGTCTTCCTGCGGCAGAATCCGGGACAGAACGCCCTTGTTGCCGTGTCGACCAGCCATCTTGTCACCTACCTGCAGTTTACGCTTGATTGCAACATAAACCTTGACCATCTTGATGACACCCGGCGGCAGATCATCACCACGCTTGCATTTTTCAATCCGGTCTTCAAAAACCGCATTAACCATCTGCTCACGCTCCGCCAGTCGCGCCAGCAGGTTGCCGATCGTGGCTTCTACTTCATCATTACCGGATACGGAAATATCCGGGATACGTGCAAAAGGAACCTTGTCAAAAGCTTCCGGCGAAATCTTGCGGCGCTTTGACAGAATCGCGTTACCGTTGTCATCTTCTATCGCAACAGCTGCCGTCAAACCGGACAGCAGTGAGCGGATCTTGTTGCGGGTTGACGCCCGAAGGATACGGATTTCGTCATTCATATCGTTACGTAACTGCTCAATTTCGCGCGCCTCAATCTGCTCGGTTCGGGCATCCTTATCAGATCCTTTACGCGAAAAAACCCGCGCACCGATAACAACGCCCTCTTCCCCGGGGGGAACGCGCAGGGAGGTGTCGCGAACATCACCGGCCTTTTCACCAAAGATGGCGCGCAACAACTTTTCTTCCGGAGAAAGTTGTGTCTCACCCTTCGGGGTGATCTTGCCAACCATGATATCGCCCGCCTTCACGCTGGCACCGATACGGATAATACCCGACTCATCGAGATCCTTCAGGGCATCTTCACCCAGATTGGGAATGTCATCGGTAATTTCCTCTTTCCCGAGTTTGGTATCACGAGCAACACACTCGAACTCCTCAATATGGATCGACGTGTAACGATCGTCCTGAACCAGTTTCTCCGAAATCAGAATAGAGTCTTCAAAGTTGTAACCATGCCAGGGCATGAAGGCGACCAGGACGTTCTGTCCCAAAGCCAACTCACCCCACTGGGTAGAGGGCCCATCAGCGATAACATCCCCCGCCCTGACCCGGTCGCCGACCTTGACAATCGGCTTCTGGTTGATACAGGTATTCTGGTTGGAACGGCTGAACTTCAACAGATTGTAGATATCGACCCCGGTTCCGGTTTCATCAAGATCCTTGTCATCCACCTGAATGACAATACGGCCAGCATCGACCCGCTCGATGATCCCATCGTGACGAGCAATAACCGAGTTGCCGGAATCATGGGCAACGATCCGCTCCATGCCGGTACCGACCAGAGGGGATTCTGAGCGCAGCAGTGGTACCGCCTGGCGCTGCATGTTGGAACCCATCAGGGCACGGTTGGCGTCATCATTTTCCAAAAACGGAATAAGGGCTGCTGCCACTGAAACAATCTGTTTCGGCGACACATCCATGAGGGTAATCTCCTCAGGGGGCAGAAGCATGAACTCACCGTTTTTACGGATATTGACAAGGTCATTGATAAAGACATTGTTCTCGTCGATAGGCGCATTGGCCTGAGCTATCGAATGACCTTCCTCCTCAAGGGCTGAGAAATAACTGATTTCATTGGTCACCTGGGCATTCCTGACAATCCGGTACGGCGTCTCAACGAATCCATACTCGTTGATCCGCGCATAGGTTGACAGAGAGGCGATCAGACCGATATTCGGTCCTTCCGGAGTTTCAATCGGACAGACCCGGCCATAATGGGTGGGGTGAACGTCGCGCACCTCAAAACCGGCCCGCTCACGGGTCAGTCCTCCCGGCCCCAGCGCAGAAAGACGGCGCTTGTGAGTCACTTCGGACAGGGGATTGGTCTGATCCATAAACTGCGACAACTGGGACGAGCCGAAAAACTCCTTGACAACCGCAGAAACCGGCTTGGAGTTGATCAGATCGTGAGGCATGAGACTGTCGACATCCTGAAGGCTCATACGCTCCTTGATCGCTCGCTCCATCCTGACCAGCCCTACACGGTACTGGTTTTCAAGCAGCTCTCCGACAGCCCTGACGCGGCGATTGCCAAGATGGTCAATGTCATCGATAGACCCCTTGCCGTTACGCAGATCAATCAGATAGCGGACTACAGCCAGAATGTCATCCCTGGTCAGGGTTGACTGCTCAAGAGGTGAATCCAGACCCAGCTTGTGGTTGAGCTTCAGGCGGCCGACCGCCGATATATCATAGCGATCCGGATTGAAAAACAGACTTTCGAATAAGGCTGTTGCGGTTTTAACCGTCGGTGGATCCCCGGGGCGCAGACGCCGGAAAATTTCGATAATGGCATCCTCTGTTGTCTCAATCTTGTCGGCACGCAGGGTATCACTCAGATAAGAACCGATATAGAGATTATCAATAAAAAGGATTCTGAAATTATTGATGCCACGCTCCCGAAACTCAGCCAGTCGCTCTTCTGTCAACTCCGCATTGCACTCCAGCAGAACCTCACCGGTCGCTTCATCAATAATGTCGTTGGCGACGATTTTGCCTGCCAGTTCCTCGTTCGTTACCGGTACAACTTCCAGTCCCTCCTCTTTGAGCTTGCGAATCGCTGCGCGGGTAAATTTGCGATTGGTTTTTACCAACACCTCGCCGCTGCTGGAGAGAACATCAGAGCTGGCGCGCTGACCGGCAAGAAGATCGTAGTTGACCTTCTTGACATACTCATTGCCATTCCATGATATTTCTTCAACATCATAATAATGCGCAAGCAACTCCTCGGTGGTATAGCCAAGGGCCTTGAGTAACACCGTAGCGTGGAGTTTCCGGCGACGATCAATCCGAACCCAGAGCAGGTCTTTGTGATCAAAATCAAAGTCCAGCCAGGAGCCGCGATAAGGGATAATTCTGGCGCTGTAAAGCACCTTACCACTGGAATGACTTTTGCCCCGATCGTGAGAAAAGAAAACGCCAGGCGAGCGATGCAGCTGACTGACAATAACGCGCTCGGTACCGTTGATAATGAAGGTACCATTCGCTGTCATCAGGGGAATTTCGCCGAAATAGACCTCTTGCTCCTTGATGTCACGAATCGACTGTGTACCGGAATCTTTATCAGTATCAAGAGTGACGAGACGGACTTTGACCTTCATGGGCGCAGCATAGGTCATACCACGCTGGTGGCATTCATCGACGTCATACTTGGGGGTACCCAGATCATAGGATACATACTCCATGGAGCAGGTATCACTGAAATCACGAATGGGAAAAACCGAGCGAAAAACTGCCTCAAGACCACTCTGCTTGCGCTGGGACGAGGGGGTATCATCTTGTAAAAAACGGGTATAGGAAGTTTTTTGAATATCGATAAGATTGGGAATATCGATGATATTCGAAACCTTTGCGAAATGCTTCCTGAGGAGCGGATTATTCGCAAACGAATAGGCCATGGTTTCTCCTTCGGGTCAAGATCGGAACGTCATAAAACTGGACGACCGGAACAGATCAATCTTCTCAACATCCGTCAGGGTTCAAATCAGCTGTCGCAGCCGCAACAACCGGGAACAACGGACGTTCTAAATAAAGGCTTCCAAACAACGAGAATAGCCAAGGCCGCTTTGCGACCTTGGCTAAGGCTCAATTATCGACTGGCAAAGGTTACTTCAACTCCACACCGGCACCAGCTTCTTCGAGCTGTTTCTTGATGTCTTCAGCTTCGTCCTTGCTGGCAGCTTCCTTCACCGTGTTGGGGGCGCCATCAACAAGGTCTTTTGCCTCTTTCAAGCCGAGACCGGTCAGGGCACGAACAACCTTAATAACGTTAATTTTCTTGTCGCCGGCGCTGGTCAGGACAACATCAAACTCATCCTTTTCCTCAACAGCTTCTGCTGCCGGGTCGGCGGCGGCGGCCACAGCTACCGGGGCAGCCGCAGAAACACCGAACTTTTCTTCCAGTTCCTTGACAAACTCGGACATTTCAAGAACTGTCATGCTTTCAATGAACTCAACAACCTGCTCTTTAGTTACTCCTGCCATTTTTTCCTCCGAAAGATGTATATGATTTTAAACTAGTAGTGATTAATTTCAAGCAGCCTTGTTCTGCCCGATGGCGTTCAGTACCTGCACCAGCGATCGTGGGACCGCTGCGAGCGTACCAACAAAGTTTGACATCGGAGCATTCATCGAACTCAAAGCCCTTGCCAGCAGTTCTTCACGGCTCGGCAGATCTGCCAAGGCGTTAATGTCGGCAACAGACATCAGCTTGCCCCCAAGAACACCAGCCTTTAATTCAAACGCCTGAACATCCTTGGAAAACTTGCTCAGTATTTTAGCTGGGGCAACCGG
>JAWLDI010000072.1:0-12584 GCA_041686715.1 Pelovirga sp. | reverse complement strand
GGCAGATATTATCCACGAAGCAACCCTGGCCATCCGTTTCGGTTTGTCGGTCGTCGACTTGAGTACAACCGTGCACGTTTATCCGAGTATCAGCGATGGTCTGCGTCAGGCAGCGCGTGATAATGCCCAGGCGCAGGGGCTGCTCTGATTTTTCCAGACACAATAAGCAGCACTTTTTCACCTGCTTTATTTTCATTGACCCTGGCAACTAATTGGGTGCTCCCGCCACCTGAACCTTCCTCCGGTTGTCAACTCATGTTATAAAGTCACAGATTTTGTTCGGAAATTCTGTCTGACAATGGGGCGCCATGATCCGTTTGTTTTCCCGATTTCTCAACAGATTGAAAATCCGCTGGAAAATGCTGGTGATTATCCTGCCACTGGTGATCGTGCCGATTTTTCTGCTGGGCGCCATCATCGGTTATGTTGCTACCCGCCAGGCTTATGAGGGACTGACGGAAGTCAGTCGTGCTGACCTTGATCACATGGCCAGCTTCACCCTCGATCTACTGGAAAATCATCACCGCCAGTTCGAGGTTTACCGTGATGACAAGAAAAAAATTGTTGAACAGGAGATGAAAAGCCTCGTCGAAATGGCGTTTGGTATCATCAACGAGCAGCAGCGCCGCGAACGGATCGGACAGATCGATTCAACTGCCGCCAAACAGACAGTGCGTAACAGCTTTAAAGAGGTAAGTATCGGTTCCAGTGGCTACCTGTTTGCTATGACCGGCAGCGGAATCCTGACCGTGCATCCGGCACGTGAAGGCGAGGATATCAGCGATGTACAAGACGATAACGGCTGGTTTTTTATCCGCGAAATGAAAGAGCGCGCCCTTGCCAGTGAGCCGGGAGAAGTTCTTTACACCATCTACCCCTGGTACAATGAAATGCTTGGTGACCGGTTGCCGCGTCGAAAAATCGTAGCATTCCGTTATTGTCACACCTGGGACTGGATTATCGCAGCCGGTGGTTATCTGGACGAAACTTACGATGATCCGAATTTTGAGCTGACTGCCCGGGCTCTTCTTGGTGAACAGATCAAAGACAAAGAGGTTGGCCAGACCGGCTATATCTATTGTATGACAGGAGATGGCACCCTGACGATTCATCCGGATGCCGAAGGTGAAAATCTGTTTGAAGTAACAGATGCTGACGGACGTGCTTTTATTGCCGAGATGACCCGCAATCGCGATGGCTGGATCCGTTATCCCTGGCGTGGCCCTCAGGATAAAAAGGCGCGGATGAAAATTGTCCGTTACCGTTATTTCGAACCCTGGGACTGGATTGTCGCCGTCGGCAGTTATGAGGACGAATTCTATCAGACGGCCAACGATTTAAAGTGGCACCTGGCCATGCATGTGCTGTTGCTGCCCTTGATTATCGGACTGGTCGCCACGGCCTTGCTGGCCATGGCGGCCAAGGTGTTGACTGATCCGATTCAACGCATGATCAGTGTGATCCGCAAGGTTCGTCAAGGGCGGCTGGATGAGCAGATGCCGGTAGAAAGCCAGGACGAACTGGGGGAGTTGGCCATCGCTTTCAATCGTATGACGCGGATGCTGCGCAAGAACAAGGAACTGGAAGCGGCGCTGGCACAACAGGGCAAGATGGCTTCTCTCGGGGTACTGTCTTCGGGTGTTGCCCATGAAATCAATAACCCTCTTGGAATTATTCTTGGTTATGCCGGTTACCTGGAAAAAAAGGTTGCTGAGGATGATCCCAACTATAACTACATCCATGAAATTAAGAGAGAGAGCAAGCGTTGTAAAAAAATTGTCCAGGATCTGCTCAGTTATTCCCGCACTCCCAAGCCCTCTCTGGAGCCAACTGACATCAATCGGCTGTTGCGCCAGATCATCGATTTTGCGGGAAATCATATTGATTTGAACCACATTGAAATTATCGAGGATTTTACTGATGACTTGCCGATGATTGCGGCAGACGGCGATCAGTTGCGGCAGGTTGCCATCAATCTGCTGCTCAATGCCGGGGCAGCTTCCCAGCCGGGAAAACAGATCAGTGTGTCGACCTGTCTGGAAGATAACGAATATATCCGCATTGAGTTTGCCGATCAGGGCGAAGGGATAAAAGAGGATGATCTGGATAAAATTTTTGAGCCCTTTTTTACCACCAAGACGCGCGGCACCGGATTAGGGCTGGCGATCACCAAGCAGATTATCGATATGCATCAAGGGCAGGTCGCCATCGATTCGGAGCTCGGCAACGGCACCCGGGTGATTATCCGCCTGCCGTTGGTACGTGAGGAATACTGAGCTGCAGAAAACAAGTTGTCCACAGAAAACATGAAACGACGCGGAAATTAAGACCTTTATAGCAAAACAGGCATTCACCAGAATGATCTGCTATGTAGCTAAATGACACGTTGATTTTATGGTTGCTCTGCTCTCTACTCTACCGGACCTAAAAACCGTTTTATATGTTGCTATGCTATGTCAGGGGACTTAAGAATGGCCGCAAAACAGATCATGGTTATTGATAATGAAGAGGGGTTATGCCGGATGATGGCGGCGGTGCTGATGGACGACGGTCATGCCGTGCGGACCTTCACCGATCCCCTTGAGGCGGTCGAGATGTTTCGACCCGGGGTATGGGATCTGGTGATCAGCGACATCAAGATGCCGGGGATCGACGGCCTCGAAGTGCTGCAGCGCATCAAGGCCAAGGAAGCTGATATTCCGATCATCATGATCACCGCTTTTGCTACCGTCGATATGTCGATTCAGGCGCTGCGCAAGGGCGCCTACGACATGCTGACAAAGCCCTTTGAACCGGACGAATTGCTGTTTCGGGTACGTAATGCCCTGCAGCACAACCAGTTGATAAACGAGAACGTGCAACTGCGCCAGGAACTTGCCGGTAAATTCAATTTTGACAAGATCATCGGTACCTCGACGATTCTTCAGCAGCTGCTGGAAAAGGTTAAAAAAGTCGCGGTCCGCGACACCTCCGCCCTGATCACCGGTGAATCAGGCACCGGCAAAGAATTGATCGCCCAGGCGATTCATTACAATTCACCGCGCAAAGACAATCCCTTTATCGCCATTAATTGCGGGGGCATTCCCGATTCGGTGATGGAAAGTGAACTCTTCGGTCATAAAAAAGGGGCTTTTACCGGTGCGGATAACGACAAGGAAGGGCTGCTCAAGGCCGCCGATGGCGGCACCCTGTTTCTTGATGAAATCGGCAATCTGCCCCTGAATGTACAGAAAACCCTGTTGCGATTTCTGCAGGAGCAGGAATTCAGACGTATCGGTGATACTACTCCGACCCGGGTTGATGTCAGGCTGATTTCCGCGACCAATTCCGATCTGGAAAAAGAAGTCGAAAAGGGGACCTTTCGCGAAGATCTGTTTTATCGTCTCAACGTTATCAACCTGCATCTGCCGCCGCTGCGGCAGCGCAAACCGGATATTCTGCTGCTTGCCTCCTATTTTATCCGTGACCAGAACCGCAAGTTTGGTACCAGTATCAACGGTCTTTCCCCGGAGGCCCAGCAGGCGGCCACCAGTTACAACTGGCCGGGCAATATCCGTCAGTTGAAAAATGTCATCGAGGCCTGCCTCACGATCGAAACCGAGTCGCAGATCGGTCTGGCTACCCTGGCACAGTTTATCGATATTGAAGAGACCGGCTTCAGTGATGACGATTATAATCATGCCCTGGCGCGTTTTGAAATCGACTATCTGCGTCAGTTGCTCAGCGCTGCCGGGGGGAATATTGAGGACGCAGCTGCCAAGGCCGGGATGAATATGGCCACGATTTATCGGAAAATGAAAAAGTATGGTTTGCGCAAGGAAGATCTGCTGGGGGATAAGGGTCCAACGTAAACAGGCTACTTGACTCCGAACAGCTCAAAAAAGGAAACACCCACCGGTTTCATAATCCACAGGCCCAGTGCGCCAATAATCAGCGCCGCCATCACCCAGTTAAGGATCTGGGTACGCAACGCCCAGTTCGGTTCGGGACGTGACTTGCCTTTCCTGGTGTTGTTTTCCTCTTTGTTGCGGCTGCGCACCATGCCGCGAAGCAGGCGTCCCGAGGAGAGAAAGATGACCGCTGATACCACAAACTGGGGCATGACATCTGTACCGACAACGCCTGTTGTAACCAGTACAGCATAATAGGCCAGCGCCACCAGCCCCAGGAGAGTCATCTGTTGTGCAGGACTCATGCTACCCCGAACTTCTGACAGGTCTGTCCCTGCCTATGGTTGAAAAGGTGACGACACCAAGAGCGGTCGTCTTCGAAAAATAGCTCAAAACATGTATGCAGGCAAGGACATCAGTCAAGTTCTTCCTCCGGCAGGTCACTCCAGTCGCCGAGTGGCAGAATATTGCGCCCCTTGTGCCCGTTCAAGGTTTGTGCCACAGCAATATAAAACGCCGTCATCGAAGCAACAAAGCCGCACAGACAGCCAAGCAGCAGAAATATCTGATCGTCTCTGAGGTAATTCATGGACAGGGCCAGTAATGAACACATGATAGCGCCGTACAGCGTCTGAACCGCAAGGCTGCGGCGAAAACTGCCCAAAAACAGGATGGCGGCAAACAGCGACCACAGGCTTAAATAGGAGAACATGGTGATGGCGTTGGGATGGCGACCTACACCAAGCTCGGGAAACACTTCATAACTGATCAGAGACAGCCAGAAGAGTCCGAACGGCAGTAGGGTCGCCGCGGCTCTGGGATGTCCCTGCTGATGGCTGCGCAGACCACAGGTCAGCTGGATAACCCCTCCACATACCAGAACAACACCGGTAAGTAGAACCGGCGGACGGTAAGGTCCAAGCAGGCTGAACAGGTAGATCAACAGGGAACCGGCGAGGGCCAGCAAGGCCAGGCCCGGCAATTCTTGCTGAAATACCCGGGGTGAGGGTGCAGTCATGTTATCTCCTGTAAAAAGACAGACAGCCCTCTATAAAGAGAGCTGTCTTGTCGCAACATCGGGTCGGGGCTGTTAGTCGCGTACCTTTTCCAGTACCAGGTCTTCTTCTTCGGCAAAAACCGGCGCGGTTGCAGGTGCGGCAGCTTTTTGCGGACGCAGGGACATGGCCATCATTGCGCCAACCAGCAACAGCACACCGGCCACCATGAAAGAGCTTTGCATGCCACCATATTTGGCGTTGAGGATAGCGGAGGCTTTTACCAGAACAAAGGCGCCGATTCCCCAGGAGGAAAAGAGAATACCGTAGTTCATGCCGTAGTTTTTGGCCCCCCAGAAATCCTTGGCAAATGAGGGGAACAAAGACAGGTTGGAACCGTAGTTGAAACCGATGAAGGTTGCCAGCAGGGTCACCAGCAGGGCTCCGGAACCGGCACCAGAAACAACCGGGATGGCGGCAAACATCAGTATCGCCTGGAAGGCCAGCATCAGGGTCAGGGTCGAGGCACGCCCGATCTTGTCTGACAGGATTCCGGCAACGATTCGTCCGGCTGCATTGCCGATTGCCATTACGGCGACGGCAATAAAAGCCAGTTCACCCATGCTCTGCTTGGCGATGCCGGCGATACTGCCGATGACCATCAGTCCCGCACCAGCACCAATAAAGAAGGTCAGCCACAGGGTGTAAAAGCGTCCTTCTTTAAGCATCTGCAGCGGACCAACTTCCACCGAAGGGGTCGCTTGGACAGCTGTGGTCGTGTTTGCAGAAGGGCTGCCAGGTGTCACTGAAAAGGCGGCCGGAGGGTTGGACAGCAGCATCGACATGCCGCAGACAGAGATGATAAAGGCGATTCCGAGGATCATCATGGTGCTGTGAAGACCGTATTGTCCCAGCAGATACTGGCTCAAAGGTGCCAGATAGACCGGGGCGATACCAAAACCGGAAACAACGATGCCGGCGATCAGCCCGGTTTTCGCTGGAGAAAACCATTTGAGTGCCGGTGGAGTAGCGGCCGAATAGCCGAAACCGATGCCGAGCCCGGCCAGAACGCCGAAGCCGAAAATCCATCCCCAGTAGCTTGATGTCATCGAGCAGACAATAAAGCCGGCACCGACCAGCAGTCCTCCGAGGATGGCGGTAACCCTGGGGCCAACCTTGTCCTGCATCTTGCCGCCCAGGATCATCGAAAAAGCAAAGGCCAGGCAGGCGGTGGCATAGGGATCTCCGGAACCGGCAAAGAGTTTGCTGATTTCACCTTTGAGCATGCTGTAGGCATAGAGTATGCCCAGGGCCAGATTGATACCAAGCCCGGCAAAAACTACCTGCAGGCCACGATTTCTGATGGTGTCTGATTGCATCACTTCTCTCTCCTCTTGCATTAACAGATTAGATGGTTGAACGGACATCACACGATTCAGGCGATGGAACAAAGGCCATTTGTTGCCAAACTTTATGGTCAGGGGGGCAGAGATCTTTTGCGCTGCCACGGGTGTTTTCTCGGTCTTCGGCAGGGACTCGGTGACTGTCGGTACGACCGGCTCGTTGCATTGCATCTCATCCAGCACCTCCGGGTAGCGCTCGGTCAGGCTTGGAAATTTTTCGCATTCCCGATATCTGCTGGAACAGAAATGGGACATGGCAACGACGTCATAAGGTGAAATGTAGTCTTCACCGACGTCACAGAATTTTTTGTCTTGATCAAAATAGGGGCAAATCGCCATGGCAGTTCTCCTTGATGGTGATTGAATACCGAATTGATACCGCAACCAGCGTGCCAATCTCCGCAGATAAAAAAGAAACATTATTTCAAAGCGTTAGGGGTTTCAGGCGGGAAGATGGAGTGGCGCAGAAAAAGCTGTTTTTCGCATTTCTGCAATTTTCTCTGACCAAGGTGGTTGTTGTCTGCTGTTCTTTTTACAAAAAAAGTTTTATTTTTAAATTATTGAATTTAGGTAGTTCTTTTAAAAAAAACAGCCTGAGACATATGCAATCAGAACGCTGGTTTGCATTTGTGAAATGCCTCCCCTATTTTTTTGCAAAATTGCAAATCTGGTGGGCTGGTTTTCACAACAATATTTGCGTACACTGAGAACCGGAATTTTACTTTTTTGCAGCCTGACTCAAAGGGAGTTTATACAATGCCGAAACTTGACCAGATCATGACCCGTGGTGGCGATAAAGGGAAGACCAGCCTCGTCGATGGCCGGCGCGTATCCAAGGCTTCGCAGCGTGTCAAGACCTACGGCACCGTTGATGAACTGAATTCGGTACTGGGGCTGGCGCGCTGTGAAGAGCTGCCACCGGGCATAAAAGACAAGCTGCTGCAATTACAGAACGAGTTGTTCAATCTGGGGGGAGAGCTGGCAACACCGGCCGACAGCGAGCAGGCTGCACGTATCCCCAACGTCCATCAGGGACAGATCGATACGCTGGAATGCTGGCTCGAAGAAGATCGGGAAAAGCTGATCCCGGCACAAAATTTTGTACTGCCGGGTGGCACCCGGGCCGCCGCCGTGTTGCATCTCGCCCGTACCGTGACCAGACGCTGTGAACGCGAATTGGTGTCCCTGGCGGAAATGGACGATATCAATCCTTTGTCCCTGGGTTTTCTTAATCGTCTTTCCGATCTGTGCTTTGTCTGGGCACGGTTGTGCAATGATGGCGGCAAGGCTGATATTTTCTGGCAGCCGGGAGAACATCGATGACAGCACAGCGATGAATCTGATCTTGCTCGACAGCGACGATTTTATCGATGACAACCGTGTCAGGATAAAGGGCCGCCGTTTCGATCACGTTGTCACCGTTCTCGGCAAAGGCTGCGGCGAGATCGTGCGTATCGGCCAGATCAACGGGTTGCTGGGACAGGGGGTGATTACCGCTCTGGATAGCGACGCTCTGCTATTGGAAATTCATCTCCAGGAGCAGGCACCGCCGCCTCTGCCGGTTACGTTAATTCTGGCATTGCCACGTCCCAAGATGCTGCGTCGTATATTGCGAACAGTGAGCAGTATGGGAGTTAAATCTCTCTATCTGATCAACAGTTACCGTGTTGACAAAAGCTACTGGAACAGCCCGCTGCTGCAACCACCAAAGCTCTGGGAGCAGCTTCGTCTCGGTCTGGAGCAGGGGCGCGATACGTTGATGCCGCAAGTGTATTTACGCCCGCGTTTTCGTCCTTTTGTTGAAGACGAACTGCCCGCCATCTGCGCAACAACAACCAACCTGGTTGCCCATCCGGGTGCCGGCAGCGCTACGTTGCTGATGCCGCAGGTGCCGGCCTGCCTGGCGGTTGGTCCTGAAGGGGGCTTTATTCCTTACGAGATCAACAGACTGGGTGAACTTTATTTTAGCCCCGTGCGGCTGGGCAGGCGGATTCTGAGTGTGGAAACGGCGGTACCCGCCCTTGTGTCGCGCTTTATCGGTGAAAATCTATGACAAACTTGAAAGATTGGGGCTGGTCGACAGATTTTGCAGAAGCCTTTGCCCCCTGGAACGATTCCGTTCATGTGCCGGCACGGGTGATCCGCGCAGAGAAAAACTATTTCCGGGTGCTTTCGCCGATCGGCGAATTGACCGTCCGTTTTACCGGCAAAATTCGCCACCATGCCGATGGCCGTCCTGGTCTACCGGTGGTTGGTGACTGGGTCGTGATTGTTCCACAAACGCAACAGCGTGGGACTATTGTTGCTCAGCTTCCGCGCCGTAATTCCTTCTCGCGCAACCTCCCCGGTCGCCGTAAAGGGAAAGAGCAGCGCGCCGAAGAGCAGGTGATCGCTGCCAATGTCGACCTGGTAATCATTGTCTGCGGCCTTGATCGCGACTACAACCTGCGCCGCATTGAGCGTTATCTGACCCTGGTCAGCAGCAGTGGCGCAGACGCTGTAGTGATTCTCAACAAGGCCGATCTGCATCAGGATCCGCAAACGTGTGTGCAGGAGGTAACGGATATTGCCGGTAACGCTCCGGTTATTGTCTGCTCGGCATTGGATCCCGATCAGCTGTTGCCCCTGCAGCCTTACCTGGAGTCCGGCCAAACTGTCGCTCTGCTCGGCTCGTCGGGAGTTGGCAAGTCAACCATTGTCAACGCGCTGTTAGGAGTGGAGCGTCAGAAGATTGCTGCGGTCAGCAGTGCCGATGGCAAAGGACGTCATACCACCACCCACCGCGAACTCTTTCTATTGCCGCAAGGAAGTGTCCTGATGGATAACCCCGGGATGCGCGAGCTGCACCTGTGGGGCGACAGTAACGACCTGGAGGAGTCTTTTGCCGATATCCTTGAACTGGCACAAGGCTGTCGTTTTCGTAACTGCAGCCATTCCCATGAACCGGGCTGTGCCGTGCAGCAGGCAGCTGTCACGGGTGTTCTTGATGGCGATCGTCTCGCCAACTATCATAAGCTCAAAGCAGAGCTTGAGGCGTTGCAGAATCCCAGGCTCCAGTAACCGTTGCGGCAAAAATTACAACAGCTCTTTTTTTTCCTCAACGCTACGAATTTTATCCATCATGGTCTGGTTGCGGTCGGTTCTGGTCCCGAGCTTAATTGTTGTGCTGATTCGGGGAGCGCCGGCAGCGTGGATTTCTTCGTGGCATCGCTTGATCGCCGCGAATACCTGGTCATACTCACCCTCGATGTTGGTGCCGTAAGCGTGAAGATTGATCTTCAAGCCAGCCTCTTCAAAAATTTTCTGACAGCGGGCAACGTAGCTCGATACGGAAACCCCTACCCCCAGTGGAACCACGCACAAGTCAACAATAACGTTCATCTTTTTCTCCTGTTTCAGAATTGTTGTGTTTGTTTTGGTCAGTATACCCTTTCCCCCGCAGTCGGGACAGTCGGGCGCAATGGAAAAAGCGTGAGCTTTATAGCGAAAAAAGCCCACTGGTGACAAGAAATCTGCTATATTGGATGGTTCAATGTTAAACACTATGTTGCGAAGAAGTTCAGACTTCAATATTCATCAACCCTACCAAAACTAAAAAGAGGTACCGATGCAGAACTGGGGACAAGGTCCTTCCGGGGAAGACCTGGAGAAAAAGGTCATCGATATGACCAATCGATTCAAGGAAAAATTTCAACTTGATCCTAAAAAGAGTAAAAAACCGATTTTCCTGCTGGTGGCTGTTCTGGTGATTATTGTCGGCGTCTACAGCAGTATGTATGAGGTCAATACCGAAGAAACCGGGGTTGTCCTGCGCTTCGGCAAATTTGCCAGCTTCGCTCCACCGGGACTGCATTTCAAGGTACCTTTCGGGATCGATCAGGTTTATCTGGTACCTACCGGACGGGTGCTTAAGGAGGAGTTCGGTTTTCGCTCCGCCGATTCGAGAACACGCACCGGAATCTCAACCCGCGCCCTCGAGGAGGAATCACTGACGTTAACCGGCGATTTGAACGTCAGTGACATTCAGTGGATTGTCCAGTACCAGATCCGCGATCCTTATAAATACGTGTTCAGCATCCATGATCCCGTCGGCACCATCCGCGATGTTTCTGAAGCCATGGTGCGCCGTGCGGTAGGCAACGCCAATGTTACTGAAGTTCTGACCACCGAGCGGGTGTCTCTGGCGCTGCAAGTTGAAGAGTCACTGCAAGAGACCCTCGATTATTATGATATCGGTGTGCGCATCGTCACCGTTCGGTTTCAGGATGTCACCCCGCCCGATCCGGTCAAAGGGGCCTTTAACGAGGTCAACGAAGCCGAACAACAGAAGGAAAGCCTGATTCTGGAGGCCCGCGCCCAGTTTAATCAGGAGGTCCCCCGCGCCCGTGGCCAAGCCCAGAGGGCGCTGCAGGAAGCCGAAGGTTACGCTGTGGAACGGGTTAATCGCGCCCGCGGTGAAACCAATCGCTTTCTGGCCCTGCTCACTGAATATAAACGCGCTCCCGAGGTGACCCGTCAGCGGATTTTCATCGAAACCATGGAGCAGGTTCTGCCGCAACTGGATGAAACCTACATCATGGATGATATTAACGGTGGCGCACTCCCTCTGCTGCCGCTGCGCAAAACCACGGAAGGAGCCACCCGATGAGAAACGGATTATTCGTTGTTATCATTCTGGCCGCTGTCCTTGTCGGTCAGGACGCTTTTTATACAGTAAATGAGTCCGAACAGGTAGTTATTACCCAATTCGGCGACCCGGTTCGTACTATCAAAGATGCGGGCCTTAACTTTAAGCTCCCCTTTGTCCAGAACGTTAACCGTTTTGAAAAGCGCATCCTCAAGTGGGACGGTGATCCCAATCAGATTCCTACCAAGGATATGCGTTTTATCTGGGTCAATACCACTGCGCGCTGGCGGATTACCGATCCGCTGGTATTTTATCGAACTGTTTTTAATATCCAGGGGGGCATAAGCCGCCTCGATAACATCCTTGACTCGGTGGTGCGTGACGCAGTTTCCAGTCACCTGTTGGCGGAGCTGGTGCGCGGCAGTGATTACAAGGCCGACGCAGATGAAGCCTTTGAGGTTGACGGCGAAGAAATCGGCGTGGATCAGATGATCGGTCGCGAAACCATCATCCGTGATGTTCTCGAGCGTGCCAGCTCCAGTACTCCGGCCTACGGTATTGAACTGGTCGACATCCAGATCAAACGTATCAATTACGTTGAACAGGTGCGTGAGCGTGTTTATGAGCGGATGATTAATGAGCGCAAGCAGGTTGCAGCCCGCTACCGTTCCGAAGGGGAAGGGGAAAAGGCCAATATTTTAGGCGAAATGGACCTTGAACTACAGCGAATCCGCTCCGAAGCGCACCGCCAGGTGTTGGAAACTCGCGGTAATGCCGACGCCCGGGCCGCCGCTATTTATGCTGACGCCTACAATCAGGACAAGGAGCTCTACGCCTTTTTACGGACGATGGAATCCTACCAGAAAACCCTGACTGATAACGGTAAGCTGGTCATTTCCGCAGATTCAGATTATTATAAGTATTTACTTAAACGCGATTAGACAATTCTTTAAAGTTACTAATAATATTCAGTGGCGTCGATTCTTTCGACGCCATTTTTTTGCGCTTGTTTCAGCAAGATCCTATGAAAACTAAAATTAATTACTATTGACTAACGTCTTTAGGCGCGCTAGGTTAGAATGTTCTTTTTTTCTCAAATTCAAGCTCAAGCTTAGCGCCAATGATGTCATTTTGATGTCAGCGACAACGCAGATGGTCCTTTTGGGCTTCAGAAATCGGAGGTACCTGATGATGCGATCAATTTTAATGGGTCTGCTGAGTGTCATAATGATCTGGCCCGGCGCTGGTGCAACCGCCGGCGAGTTGCCTGATCTGACAGCGCCTGAAGTCAAGATGATGGTGGAAGATGAGGGTGCCTTGCTGGTTCATGTACTCAGTCGTCTGGAGTACGACATACAGCATATTCCCGACTCCATCAATATTCCTGTTACTGAGGTGTCTACGAGCGACCTGCTGCCGGTGGATAAAAACCATCCGGTTATTTTCTATTGCATGGGGGTGCGTTGACCTTACAGTGTACGCGCCGCCGGTCTGGCGGCTCAACGTGGTTATGAAAGGGTGTACTCCTTTATTGGCGGCATACCGGAATGGCGCCGATATAATTATTCCATGTTTATCAACAAAGAATCTCAGGCTGTTGAGGTGCCCAGGTTGTCACCTGAGGAGTTAACAACCCTGTTCGCAGAGGGGGATTATTATGTGCTGGATG
>JAWLDI010000071.1:0-12654 GCA_041686715.1 Pelovirga sp. | reverse complement strand
TCTGGCGCGGATTATACGTAAGGAGTTGCGCCGTAGAGGGATCATGAGTGGTGTGCAGACAGTGTATTCAACGGAAGAATTTCGTCCTCTCGCGGTTGAGTCGGCAGTTTGCGCAGAGGACCACCGGTATCAGAACCGGGATGAAAAACGCCGACCCGGCAGCAACCAGCGCGTGCCCCTCGGTAGTTCCTCCTATATACCACCGATCTTCGGCTTGACGATGGCCGGGGTTGTGGTGCAGCAATTGACGGGTGAAAACAGCTCAACAGGTTGACATCAAGATCCTGCCTGTTTTCTGAACTATTTACGATCGGCCTGAACAAGGCCGCCGGTGACGTCGTTTGCCCGGGGCTTAACAGAGCCTCTTTGACGAGTGTCCATCGACAAACTCAGGATCGACACTATTATGCAGTTGTTGAACTATCGACTATTGATCAGCCGGACTCTTCCAGGGTGCGGTCTTTTTTCTGTCTGTTGCCGGCTGTCGGGAGGATGAAATTATCGTGTCCACTGTTGTCCCTGTGTGGCGAATCTATTTGAAGCTGTTACTGGCGGCGATTTTCTGGGGTGGTACATTCATCGCCGGTAAATTGTTGGCAGGAGAGGTGTCGCCATTTTCTTCCGCATTTATAAGGTTTTTGCTGGCGACGCTGGTACTATTGCTGCTGTGTCGATATTATAATGGCCGTCTGCCACGGTTAAGTCGAGATGATCTGGTACCGGTACTGTTCCTCGGCCTGAGTGGAGTGTTTGCCTACAATGCCTTTTTCTTTGCCGGCCTGTACTGGATTGAGGCCAGCAGGGCCGCTGTTATCGTGGCCAATAACCCGGTAATGATAGCGCTTTTCGCGGCGTTGCTGTTTGGTGAAAAGCTTACGCCGCGGGCGGTGTTGGGGATAGGGCTGTCGGTTGCGGGGGCCATTACTGTTGTTATCCGTGGTGATCTCAGTCAGCTGGTCAGTGGTGGTATTGGCAGGGGCGAACTGCTGATTTTTGGTTGTGTGTTAAGCTGGACAACTTATTCACTGGTGGGCCGCCGGGCGATGCGCAACCTTTCGCCACTGATTGCCGTAACCAGCTCGGCTGCTGCCGGTACATTACTGCTGGCTCCATTTGCTCTGGCCGAGGGACTGCTGTCGCAGTTCCGTTTTTATTCCATGCAGGCCTGGGCCAGTTTGATCTATCTGGCCCTGTTTGGAACGGTTATCGGTTTTGTCTGGTACTATCAGGGGATTCTCCGTCTCGGATCGACCCGGGCGGGGCAGTTTATCAACTTTGTGCCGATTGCTGCGGTTACTCTTTCAATCGGACTGCTGGATGAGCCACTCACTTCTTCGCTGTTGCTGGGGTTGCTGCTGGTTATCAGCGGCCTGTACCTGACAAATAGACGTTAAAATCGAAGCCACAGGATGTTTATTGGCGGCGGCGACTCCAGGCAAACCAGAGTGCGGATGCCACTTGCAAGGTCAGCAGGGTCAGAAAGGCGGCGCGATAGCCGGCAGCAGAATAGCCACCGGCGGCATTAAGGGGAAAACTGCCAATAATGACACCAGCGATCCATTGCGCTGCAAAAGCGCCACTGAAGACCAGTAGATTGAGAACCGAGTTGCAACGGCCAGTCAAATGGCGCGGAAAGTACTGGGCCAGAATGGCATAGGGGAGAATTCCGATGGTACCGAGCAACCCGAAACTGATCCACAGCAGGGTCGGATAGCCGGGCGCAATGACCAGCAGCAGCTGACTCGCCATGAACAGGCACATCCCGGTTGCGGCAACCTGTTCCATTTGGATCCCGCGTCGACCAAGACGTTCCGCCAGGCTGCCGGTCACAAAGTAACCGACGATCATTGCTATGGCAATCCACCACAGGGTCTGGGCGACATCTTCACGATTCAATCCGGCGATATCTCGCAGCCACGGGCCGGCCCAGAGCCCCTGCAGTGACAGGTAGGCAGCCTGACAGGTCACCGCCCAGGGAACGATTTGCCAGAACAGGCCACTGGAAATGACACTGCGCAGTCCTTGCAGTTGTTTTGTCAGGGACTCTCCGGCATGATCCTGGTGTTGATCCGGGACAACAAAAAAAACGATCACGGCGATGATCACAGTAATGATTGCCAGGGCCAGAAACAATCCGCGCCAGTCGGTCACGGTCAGTGATAACTCAACCGGGGTGGTCGCCAGCAGGGCCCCGATGCCGCCGGAGACCATCTGAACCCCGTTGGCAAAAGCCAGGCGTTCTTTCGGCAGCCATGCTGCAAAGGCTTTAAAGGCCGCCATCAGGCAGGCTGACACGCCCAGGCCAATCAGGGCGCGCCCGATAAGGAGCCCGGCGAGGGTGCTTGACAGGGAAAAGCACAGGGCCCCGATTGCGGCAAAGAGAAGCAGAAGCCCTTCGACCCGGCGTGACCCGTAACGATCCAGCAATAATCCGAGGGGTAACTGGGCTGCGGCAAAACAGAGAAAATAAACGGAAGTAAGCAAACCCAGATCGGCGGCCGAGAGTCCGAGTTCGGCAATCAGATCAGGGGCGATAATGGCATTGACGCTACGAAACAGGTAGGAGACGGCATAGCCCAGGCCAAAAGGGATAAAGAGTCGCAGCAGGAGGCTGGTACTGATGTTATTATGATTGTTCATGGCGGTCTGCTGTCCCCACAGATGCTGTTGCCGGTGATGTTGCCTCATTAAAACTGATCAGCGCAGTTTGGGCAACTTCTTTATCTTTTTGGAGTTATAGGTCCGGATGTAACAGACAACGCATCCAAGAAGCTGTATAATAGTACACCGTTGTCTGTTGATGTTTCTTTATGCTGGAAGGGAGTTGTTTATGAGCACACAGCCAGAACCACATATTGTCTACCGTTATGTCAGCCATCTCGTCAAAGATACCTTTGCCCTGGTTCTGGCCGGCGGGCGTGGCAGCCGATTGCATGAACTGACTGAATGGCGTGCCAAGCCGGCAGTTTATTTTGGTGGAAAATACCGGATTATTGATTTTCCCCTCTCCAACTGTGTCAATTCCGGTATTCGCAGGATCGGGGTGTTGACCCAGTATAAATCCCATTCGCTGATCCGCCATCTGGTTCGCGGCTGGAGTCATTTCAAAAAAGAGCTCAATGAATTTGTCGAGATTCTGCCCGCTTCGCAACGTTTTTCTGAGGAATGGTATCAGGGAACCGCGGATGCCGTGTATCAGAACCTGGATATTATTCGGGCGGAAAAACCCAAGTACGTTCTTATTCTTTCAGGTGACCATATCTACCGTCAGGATTATCGCGATATGTTGCTGCATCACGTTGAGAGTGGTGCCGACATGACCGTGTCATGCATGGAAGTACCGGTCGAAGAGGCATCCGGGGCTTTTGGTGTGATGACCATAGATGAGAACATGAAGATTGTCCGGTTTGACGAGAAACCAAAAAACCCGTCGGAAATTCCCGGTCAACCGGGCATGACCATGGCATCTATGGGCAATTACATTTTTAATACCGAGTTTCTTGAAGAAGTGCTCAAAAAAGATGGAAAAAATTCCGACTCGGATCACGACTTCGGCAAAAATATTATCCCTGCAATTATCGACAGTCACAGCGTCATTGCCTATCCGTTTCGTAATCCCGAAACCAATGAGCGTGCCTACTGGCGGGATGTGGGGTCGCTCGATGCCTTCTGGGAGGCGAATATGGAGCTCATATCACCCAATCCGGAGTTGAATCTGTATGATTCCGACTGGCCGTTCTGGACCTATCAGATGCATCTGCCCCCGGCCAAGTTCGTGTTCAATGATGACGATCGTCGCGGTATGGCGGTTGACTCGACGGTGTCGGGCGGTTGTATCATTTCCGGCTCACGCTTGAACAAAACCCTGTTGTTTTCCAACGTCCGGGTGCATTCCTATTCTACTATTGATGAAACTGTTATCCTGCCCGAAGTAGTAGTGAATCGTAATTGTCGAATTCGTCGAGCTATTATTGATCGTGGTTGTGAAATCCCCGCCGATACGGTAATCGGCTACGATGCCGAACAGGACAGGAAAAACGGTTTTCGGATAACCTCCAAGGGGATTGTGCTGGTAACCCGGGAGATGCTGGGACAGCAGGGCGGATACGCCTGACGTTCAGCTGCGGAAGCCTTCGCCTGTCCCGCGCAGAAAGGGTTCAAGGTGCAGGGGGTGGTTCTTCGTTCATGACGATCAGGTAGCCATTGGGATCTTGGGTCCAGAGTTCACGCCGCTGGTGTTCCCGGTCGTCCAGCTCATAGAGGATCGGCCAGTGTTGGTTGCGGGCAACCTGATAGACCGGATCCAGGTCGGGGCATTCAAACTCGAGGAGGATACCACTGCCAAGGAGCGTTCGACCCAGATGTTGAAACAGGGTCGGATGTTGTTGCTCCAGTTGGTCAAGGGGTTGAAATAACAGTTTGATGTTGCCGACGCAGAGCACCAAGCTGTTTCTTGAGCCGCGCGAGTCGGTCAGCCAGTGTAACGATAGACCCGGTATCTGGCGATAATAATCGTAGGTGATCTCAAGGTCGTATGCTGCAAGAGAAAGACTGAACTGCATGTTCGGGCTCCTGTAAAAGGTCGATTGATTTTATTTTTCTGCCTGTGCTTTAATGCCGCAGACTATGATAGAGAAGAATCTGTGTCGAGTATACGTTGGTCTGGGGGGGAATCTGGACGATCCCCTGGGGAAATTTGTCGTGGCCCGAGGAGCCCTTGATGCCCACCGGCAAATACGTGTGGTTGCCAGTTCGCCACTTTATCAGACGACCCCGGTTGGTGGGCCACCAGGGCAGAACGATTATCTTAACGCTGTTCTTGAGCTTGCAACCAGCCTGTCTCCGTTTGACCTGCTTTCCTGCTGCCTCGTATTGGAACTGCGTGGTGGACGGCAACGCGAAGTGCGTTGGGGAGCCCGTACTCTTGATATCGATCTGTTAATGGTGGATGATCTGGTCTGTTCAACACCGCAACTGACGCTTCCGCACCCACGTCTGCATGTACGATCCTTTGCTCTGCAGCCTTTATGCGATCTGGCTCCGGCGTTACAACACCCGGTATGCGGCCGAACGATGATAGAATTACTTAATTCCCTGCCTGACGATGCCGGCAAGGTTCAATTACGAGGTGTCTGGTAGACTGATGATCAAACTGTTATTGCTTATTCTTCTGGGTTTTGTCCTCTATTCCTTTTTTCTTTCCCTGCTTCGCCCTGCCCCGGGCGTTCCAGCCAAAAAACACCAGAAAAAACAGATGACGGGTGAAACCATGGTGGAAGATCCTGTCTGCGGAACCTGCTTGCCACAAGCTGACGCGATCAAGTCCCGTATTCGTGGCAATGAGTATTATTTCTGTTCAAAAAACTGTCGCGATCGTTTCAGAGATGGTGATAATGATTCCCCTAATCCTGAATAAAAGGAGTTAACCGTGAAATTTTTTATTGATACCGCCGATGTGGCGGAGATCCGTGCAGCCCATGAACTGGGGCTTGTCGATGGCGTCACAACCAATCCTTCCCTGATCGCCAGGAGCGGTCGTGATTTTAAAGAGGTTATCACCGAAATCACCAGTATTGTCGATGGTCCGATTTCAGCCGAGGTGCTCGCTCTTGATGCCGAGGGAATGGTGCGTGAAGGCAAAGAACTGGCATCTATCCATGATAATATTGTCATCAAAGTTCCGATGACGACCGAGGGTCTCAAAGCAACCAAGGAGTTCAGTCGTGCCGGGATCAACATCAATGTCACCCTGATATTTTCGCCGCTACAGGCCCTTTTGGCCGCCAAGGCCGGAGCAACCTATGTGTCTCCTTTTGTCGGTCGTCTCGATGATGTCAGTCATGAGGGTATGGAAGGGGTCGAGCAGATCCGCACCATCTATGATAACTACGGTTACGATACAGAAATTATTGTTGCATCGGTACGTTCGCCACTGCACGTTCTCAACGCCGGTCTGATCGCTGCAGATATCTGTACCATTCCCTTTACGGTGATGAAGCAGCTGGCCCAGCATCCTCTGACCGATGTCGGCATTGAGAAATTCCTGTCAGACTGGAACAAAACCAAGGCTTGATCCGCGCGGCGGATTTTTTTATCAGCGTCGGCACCGGTAAATAACATGCCGGTGCCGATGCTGTTTTGGGCGCCTGCTTTTTTATCTGCTGTTTTTTTCCGATGTACCAGGGTCGCAAGTTTTCACCAGTGAGCTGGCCAGACCACTTGACAATCTGCCGCTAACTCAGGTACATCTTGATTGTTTTGTTTTTGACACTGAGGGTTATTGTTTCAGTGTTTATTCCACGTCAGTTTATTCTAACCAGATGAGGACACGATGAACATTCACGAGTATCAAGCCAAGGCAATCCTGCGCAATTTCGGAGTCCCGGTTCCGGACGGGCATGTCGTCTACAACAGTAACTCCGCCCGTGACTGGGCGCGGCGACTGGGTGAAGGCCCCTGGGCGGTAAAGGCCCAGATTCACGCCGGTGGCCGTGGTAAAGGGGGCGGCGTCAAAATCGCCAAGAACGCTGATGATGTGCGGCAATTCGCCAAGGACATGTTCGGCATGACACTGGTGACTCATCAGACCGGCCCCGAGGGAAAAATCGTCAAACGGGTTCTGGTGGAAAATGCCAGCAATATTGCTGATGAGTTTTACGTGTCGTTTCTGGTTGATCGCGTCACCGACCGGGTAACTCTCATGGCCTCGGCAGAAGGTGGTGTGGACATCGAAGAGGTGGCGGCCAACACGCCGGAACGGATTTTCTTTGAAGCTGTCGATCCGGTCGTCGGTCTGACCGCTTTTCAGGCGCGTAAGGTGGCTTTCAAACTTGGCTTTGCTCTACCCCAGGTGAAGCAGGCAGTGCCGATGTTGATGAATCTGTATAAGGCCTTTGTCGAGACAGACTGCTCACTGCTCGAAATCAACCCGATGATCCTGACTGCTGAGGGCGATCTGCTCTGTCTTGACGCCAAACTTAACCTTGATGATAACGCTCTCTTCAGACATCTGCGAATCCGTGACCTGCGCGATTACGACGAAGAAGATCCGATGGAGATCGAAGCGTCCCAGTACGATCTCTCCTACATCGCCCTGGACGGCAATATCGGCTGTATGGTCAACGGCGCCGGGCTGGCTATGGCGACCATGGATATCATCAAGCATTCCGGTGGTGAGCCGGCCAACTTTCTTGATGTCGGTGGCGGTGCTACCATCGAACGGGTAACCGAAGCCTTTAAAATCATTCTTTCTGATGACAAGGTTAAGGGCATTCTGGTCAATATCTTTGGCGGCATTATGAAATGTGACGTCATCGCTAACGGAGTTATTGAGGCTGCCAAACAGGTTGGTGTCAATGTTCCGCTGGTGGTACGTCTCGAAGGAACCAATGTCGAGAAGGGGCGCAAGCTGCTGGCTGAATCGGGTCTGAACATTGTCAGTGCCGAGGGGATGGCTGATGCTGCCGAGAAAATTGTCAAAGCCGTCAACGGCTAAGGAGAGGTTACGATGAGTATTCTGATCGATAAAAATACCAAGGTTATTACCCAGGGAATTACCGGTGCAACAGGCCTTTTCCACGCTCAGGGAGCGCGTGAATACGGGACTCAGATGGTCGGAGGGGTTACTCCCGGCAAAGGTGGGACCAGTGTTGACGGCTTTCCGATCTTTAACACTGTGGAGGATGCCGTCAAGGAAACGGGCGCCAGCGCTTCAGTCATTTACGTGCCGCCGGTCGGCAGCGCCGACGCTATTATGGAGGCAGTTGATGCAGGTATTGAACTGGTGATCTGTATTACTGAGGGAGTACCGGTTCTGGATATGGTCAAAGTGCGTAAATACATGGAAGGGCGTAATTGCCGTCTGATCGGTCCCAACTGTCCCGGCGTCATTACGCCAGGTGAGTGCAAAATCGGTATCATGCCCGGATACATTCATAAGCCCGGCCCGGTCGGTGTTGTCTCCCGTTCCGGTACCCTTACTTACGAAGCTGTGTGGCAGTTGAGCAGCCGCGATATCGGCCAGACGACCTGTGTTGGCATTGGTGGTGATCCGGTTAACGGGACCAGTCATCTGGATGTGATGAAAATGTTCGAAGCTGATCCCGCAACCAAAGCTGTTATCATGATCGGTGAAATCGGTGGTGATGCCGAAGAAGAGGCAGCAGCCTATGTCCGTGATCATATGTCCAAACCGGTTGCGGCTTTTATTGCCGGTGCGACAGCCCCTGCGGGTAAACGGATGGGTCATGCCGGTGCGATTATTTCCGGTGGTAAGGGCGATGCGGCCAGCAAAAAGGCCTTTCTCGCCGAGTGTGGTATCAGTGTTGCTGAATCTCCGGCAGAAATGGCTGACGCTTTGCTGAAGGTGTGGACCCCTTGATTCAGCTTTAGTTGTTAAGTAATAGTGAAAACGACAAAGGGACGGGCCGCCAGCTCGTCCCTTTGTCGTTTTATAGCCTGTTTGTTTTTATTGCTCATCTGCTCAAACATGGCTATTCTTTTCGTTACGGTCAGGCACCGGGCCCGTTTAACGAAAACGTTTATTGTCGGTACAACAAAAGAGGGTTGTTATCGTGGGAAAACACCGGAATCTGCTGATCATTGATGATGAAGCTTCAATGCGCCATATGCTGCGACTGGTGCTGGAAGAGCATGATTACCGGATTACCGAAGCACACAATGGCGTCGATGCTCTAACCCGTCTGCGCAAGGAAAACTTTGATCTGATCCTTTCTGATATCCGCATGCCCGACATGGATGGCCTGACGTTTCTCAAGCAACCGGAAGTGACAGCCCGTGATACGACCATTATCATGATGAGCGCTTACGGTACTATCGATACGGCCCTCGACTGCATCAAATCCGGTGCCTACGATTATATTTCCAAACCGTTCAAGCCTGATGAAGTTATTCTGACCCTGCGTAAAGCTGAAGAGCGGTTACAACTGCGCCATGAAAACGTCAACCTGAAGCAAGCTCTTTTTCGCTGCCATAGCGGATTTTCAATCGATCATATCGTGCACGCCAGTGCGCAGATGCAGAAACTGCTTGAGCAGGTCAGCAAGGTTGCCGCTACCGATTTGCCGGTGCTGATCAAGGGAGAAACGGGCACCGGAAAGGAATTGATTGCCAGGGCTGTGCACAGTGAAAGTGGCCGCACCGGTGAGTTTCTGGCGATCAATTGCAGTGCGCTGACCAGCGGTCTGCTTGAAAGTGAACTGTTCGGCCATGTCAAGGGGGCTTTTACCGGAGCTGATCGCGATAAACAGGGACTGTTTTCCATCGCCGCCGGGGGCACCCTGCTTCTGGATGAAATTGCCGATCTGCCGCTGGAGCTGCAACCGAAACTGTTGCGGGTCCTGCAGGAGGGCGAAATCCGCAAGGTCGGGGGGGTACGCACGGAAAAGGTTTCAGCGCGGGTGGTCGCGGCGGCGGCGCGCGATTTGTGGGAAGCGGTACAAAACAAGCAGTTTCGCAGTGATCTTTATTATCGACTGGCGGTGGTGGATCTGGATCTTCCACCGTTACGAGAGCGACCGGCAGATATCCCGCTGTTGGCCCGCCATATTCTACAGCGTTTTTGCGCCAGGGAGCACCGGCCGGTACCATTGCTGACAGCTTCGGCAGTCGAGCATCTGTGCCGTCACGACTGGCCGGGTAACATACGTGAACTGGAAAACTATCTTGAAAAGGCGTTGATCTTCAGCTCCGGCGAAGAGCTGGAACTGCCGCAGTTAAACACCCCGTCAGCGGGAGTAGAAGAGTTTTCAGCGGCCGGCCTGTCCTTGAAGGCCGCTTCGCGGCGGCTGGAAAAGGACTATATCCGCCAGGCCCTGGAGCGTACCGGCGGCAACCGCACCCAGGCGGCGCAGCTATTGGAAATCAGCTTGCGGGCATTGATGTACAAGATCAAGGACTACGGCGTCGATTGAGCTGTTCTTTACAATTCTCCCCGATCGGCCAGGCTGATGTAGGCACCGTTGCCGATAATGATATGGTCGAGGACGCGGATGCCGAGAAGTTCGCCGGCCTGTTTGAGGCGAGTAGTAATCTCCTTGTCCTCGCGGCTCGGGGTCGGATCGCCGGACGGGTGATTGTGGACAAACAGGACTGCCGCGGCCGATTCCTTGAGGGCCGGGGCAAAAACTTCACGCGGGTGGACGATGCTGGCATTGAGGCTTCCCTGCGAGACCTGAACTTCACGGATCAGGCGGTTTTTGGTGTCAAGCAGCAGGGCCAGAAAGACCTCTTTGCGGTAATCACAGAGGCGTTCATGGAAATGATAAAAGGCATCGGTAGACGAGCGGTAGATTTGTCCGGGTTGCAGCCGGTGGTCGGAAAAACGACGGGCAATCTGAAATAACGCTTGAATTTCGGCCGCCTTGGCCGGGCCGATGCCGGGTTGGTGGCAGAGTTCAGTGATGGTAGCAGCTGCAAGGTGCCGCAGGGAACCAAAGCGTCTGAGTAGCCCTCGCGCAAGATCAACAGCGCTGTTTTTACTGGAAGAATCTCCGGTGCGGATAATCAGAGCCAGTAGTTCGGCATCGGTCAGTTGTTCGGCACCACGTGCCAGCAGTTTTTCCCGCGGACGTTCGTCAGCGGGCCAGTCTTTGATCCGTTGCATGTTTCCCCCCTCCTTTTTTTTGTCAGATAGCGCCATTCTCTTTGAGAAAATCGGCAATCCTGCGTGCCAGAGCTTCGTAGCCGGCGCTGTTAAGATGAACGGTATCGCTCTTGTTGGTACGGCTTTTCATCAGTTCGGTCAGGGCGTTTTCCAGAAGTGGGATGTCCAGTTCATCGGCCAGTTCCTTGTAGACCGGAGCATCCTGGAGAATCAGTCCGGGCTGGGGAACGGCAATGAGCACCACCTGAATATCACGTTGATCGGCCGCTTCATACATGCGGCGCAGATTCTCCTTGAGCTGCTGGGTATCACGCCTTTGCAACAGGTCGTTACCACCATGCATGATCAACACCAGATGCGGCTGATGGGTCTCAAGAAGCCCCGGGAGACGACGAGCCCCAGCGTCACTGGTTTCTCCGGGGATGCCGGCATTGATAATGTTGCGGCCGATCAGGCGATACAGATGAGCAGTGTAGCTGGTGCTGTCATCAGCACCGGTGCCGGCTGTGAGGCTGTCACCAAAAGCCAGGATGCGGTCATTGGGACGCAGGTTGTCGAGGCTGGCCGGGTTGTCGCAGGCGACCAGCACCCCTGAAAACACAAGCAGTAACATGGATCTGAGCAGATATTTCATCATTGATGTCCTCATCTATGTCGTTTGCTGAAAAAACTGTTGCAGTTTAGCAAAAACCTCCTCACCAGGGCCACGAATTATCGGTGCCGGGGGCAGAGATCTGAGAAAAATTCGTCCATAGCCACGTTTACTGACCCGGCTGTCAAGCACCAGCACGACACCGCGGTCGTTGCGATGGCGAATCAGGCGTCCGAACCCCTGCTTGAAGCGGATAACGGCCTGGGGAACGGTATAATCCATGAATGGATCGCCGCCGGCAGCGGTGATCGCCTGACAGCGTGCTTCAAGAATCGGCTCGGTGGGAACCTTGAACGGCAGTCGAGTGATAATGACTTGCTCCAGTGAGGAACCCGGCACGTCGACCCCTTCCCAGAAGGAGTCGGTGCCGAACAGGGTGCTTGAAATATCTTCGGCAAAGCGTTTGAGCAGTCGATGGCGATTTTCTTCGCCCTGGCGCAGACAACGCAGTCGCTGGGCTTCGAGGATAGGTGCCAGCTGATCGTGAACATCGCGCAGCAACGCATAGGAGGTAAAAAGAACAAAAGTGCGCCCCTGGCTGGCACGAATGGCCTTTTCAACGGCGTCGCGAACGGCCTCGGCAAAGCCGGTGCGACCCGGTTCCGGAATGTCAGTGGGAACCACGACCAGCGCCTGTTGCTGATAATCAAAGGGGGAATGCAGGGCCAGTTGTTTGAGCCTTCCTGCCTCTGTCTGTGTCAGGCCAATGCGCGAACAGAAGTAGGTGAAAGCATCGGCCACGGTCAGTGTTGCGCTGGTCATGACCAGGGTCTGAACCCGATCATAAAGCGCATTCTTCAGGCTGCCGCCAATATCGAGAGGGGCCTGGCAGAGGCTTGTAATCAGCCCTTTGCCCCGACCGATACGCCCCTCACGGATTTCAATCCATAAACAGCTATCGGCGGCGGCCGCCTGAAAAGAGGCCAGTTCTGCCGCAATGACACTCAGTCGGCCGGCCATGCCGCGCAGATCAATCAGGGTGGGGCTGACTTTTTCAACAATATTGTCAGGCAGGGTGGTGGCCAGTCGCAGTAGTGCGGTCAGGTTTTCTTCCAGGAGTGCAGTGTCGTTGCGCAGATCCTCAAGGCGCTGTTGCAAGCCTTGCCAGATGTCTGTTGAGAGAAAATCGGGTAAAATGCGATACTTCAGCTCTGCAGCGGGGCTAACATTTTTACCAAGAGCAGCAGGTAATTCTATGGCAATCGCCTGTAACTCATCGATAGACTTTTCATAAAGGCGTTGACGTCTGCCGGCCAGTTCTTCGATGGCCTCATGGAAACTGCGATAGAGAGTGTCCTCACTGTCGGGCAATTCACGGGCGAGCTGATCGAGCAGTCGTGGTAGCAGTCCCTGTTCCAGCTTGCGCGGATGACGCAGG
>JAWLDI010000070.1:0-12675 GCA_041686715.1 Pelovirga sp. | reverse complement strand
ACAACGGCGGCCGAAGACGGTTCGTATCAGCTGGCTTTGATTTATCTGAGTCAAGCTGGACAGTATCGTAACAATCCGGTACTGCAAAGCTATGGCGCTTACTGTATGGCAGGGTTGACCACTGATCGCAGGAAGTTAAGAGAAGCGGTGCGGCTGTGTCAGGATTCGATGCAGCGGGATAGCGGCAACTCGCTGCATTATTTGCTGCAGGGACGGATTTTTTTGTTCATGGATGATCGAAAAAATGCTGTCAAGATTTTTCAGTCAGGCCTGAAAATTGCGCCCAATCCAAAAATTATTGCTGAAGTAAAACGTATCGGAATGCGCAAAACAGCCATTTTTGAAAAGCTTGAGCGCAACCATCCGGCGAATTTTTTGCTGGGAAAGCTGCTCAGTCGGTTGGGGCTGCGATAAATTTTTGTCGGTAGATGGCACTGGCCTGGTGCCGGTTCTCAGCGCAGGCCCAGGTGACCGAGGAACTTTCCTAAAAAACGGTTGAGGGGGTGGTTGCGCTTCAGGCTTTTGACCACCGCCTCTTTGCGCAGACCCATCCTGGTTATTTCAGTGAGAATGCGTTGATCGTTGTTGATTTTAATCCCCTGCCGCAGAACCTGTATGGCTTTTTCTTTGTCTCCAGCAAGCAAATGAATGCGCCCGAGCAGCAGATAATGGGTTGGGTTGTCCGGCTCGCGCCGGATTGATTCCGTACAGGTTTTTGCCGCGACCTGGGTGCGGCCCTGACTTTTTGCCAGACAGTAAGCGAGGTAGCTGCGGACTTCCGGAGTTTTCTGTTGTTCTGCGACCTGGCTGAAAAACACTTGGGCAGAAGGGATATAGCCTTTTTCTACCGCCTCCTTGCCTTTGTTGAGTAACTCATTGATTTCTTCCGTTTGCATGCTTTAAAAATATCCTTTTCATTGTTGCTTGTTCGACAGGTTCCTGATAATTGCGCATACTAACTGATTGTGTACGTGGAAGCCATCCCTTACAAAGAGTCTCATTGTTTAGTCAGCTGGTTAAGCCGTGTAACGGTGCCCCGGATTTTTGCTGCTGACGGGGGACAGGGTTGTGGACCATGGGTGGCCTGGTGTAGATTGATCAGCTCAAAGCCTGTCCGCCTGTACCGGCTGAAGCAAACATCAGGTCGATTGTAAGGCAGCTTCCAGTTCAGTGGCCACCTGTTCAGCGCTAAGACTGGTACAGTCCTGTGTCAACTGGGCATATTTTTCATAGAGAGGCACTCGTTGCTGGTAAAGGTGGGCCAGGGTTTGCCCCTTGTGCATCACCAATCCGCGATGACCCATGTCGGCAAGGCGTTGTTCAAGGTCAGTTAAGGGTACCTGCAGATAAACGAAAACTCCTGTGCGGGCCAGCGCTGCCATCCCTTTGGGGCAGTAGATGACCGAACCACCAGTAGCAATAACGCTGTGGTGCGTATCCAGATCGATCAGGGTTTGTTCCTCAATTTCGCGAAAGCGGGGCAGACCGTGAGTGTCGATAATTTGCTGCAGACGCAAACCGGTGCGTGACTGGATCAACAGGTCGGTGTCAATAAACTGATAACCCAGACGCTTGGCAAGGATGACGCCGACCGTGCTTTTGCCGGCACCGGGCATGCCGATAAGTATGATATTTTTGTTCATCATTTTCACCTAAAGGAGGTCCCATGAAACTGATTGCCATTAATGGTAGCCCTCGTCCGCAGGGGAACACCAGCCTGTTGCTGAAAGCCGTGAGTGAACCCCTCGAAGCGGCCGGGATCAGCACGAAAATTATTCAGCTTGCCGGAACCAACCTGCGCGGCTGCACGGCCTGTATGAAATGCGTAGAAAACAAGAACCGCCGATGCATTATCGACACAGACCCATTGAATGATCTGATCGAGCAGATGTGCGCCGCCGATGGTATTGTCCTCGGTTCACCAACTTATTTTGCCGATGTTACAACAGAAATGAAAGCACTTATCGATCGCAGCGGGTTTGTCTGCCGTGCCAATGGCGGGTTGTTGAGCCGCAAGATTGGTGCCGGGGTGGTAGCAGTCCGGCGTGGCGGTTCGATGCATGCTTTGCAGACCCTGCAAAATTATTTTCTGATCAACGATATGATTGTCCCTGGTTCAAGTTACTGGAACATCGCCTACGGGCGCAATCCCGGCGAGGTTGCCAACGATAAGGAAGGCATGGACACGATGCACCGGTTGGGGGAAAATATCGCCTGGCTGATGGGTAAAGTTTGCACTTAGAAGAAGATCAGGAGAAATGAAATGAGCAGATCAGAAGACGATCAGGCTATGCCGATTGCCATCACCCTGGAACCAGGCACCTATTTCCGCTGCACCTGTGGCGCGTCGGAGAGTCTGCCCTTCTGCGATGGCCACCACCAGGCCGGGGAAAAGGTGCCGATCCGTTTTACCATTACCGAGCGTGAGCGGGTGTACTTATGTGCCTGCTGGAAAACCGATAATCCGCCGCATTGTGACGGATCCTGCGGGGTGACTTTACCTTGAAGACGAATAGGGGGGACATAATACCAATAACGTCTGTTATTGGTATTATGTCCCCCCTATTTTGTCCTGTTCTCCCAGAACCAGTAAAAGGCAAAAATCAATCCCGGGGTTTTAGCCTTGTTTTCGTCATAGATAAAAGCTCGGGCGTTTCGGCAGGGGATGTACTCAAGAACGATTTCTTCAGTGTGAACTCCACCCCCTGCATGGCGTTCCATACTCTCATCGATTTCGGCGTAAAACAGGTGCTGCTTGTTCCCGCTGACGCCGACGTTGGTGAAAAATGAGTTGATTTTTACGATCTTCTCTGCGGGCACATCAAAGCCACATTCCTCATCAATTTCCTCACGGGCAATCTGTTCCAGGGTCGCCTGTTTATCAACCAGCCCGGCACACAGCTCGTAGGTGCAGCGGTGATCAGGGTGGTTCATGTAAACCGCCGGCCGGAATTGTTTTACCAGCAGAAAAGCGTCTTTTTCGCGATGATACAGCAGCACCGCTACGCTGTCATGGCACCTGACTGCTTCCCAGGTACGGGGCTCGCCATTCTGGCGGTAATGAAGCCGTACCGGTTTGACGAAGTGGCCCGTATCCAGAGGAGTAATATGAAAATCATTGATTTCAAATGCCATGATGGTTCCATGTAGGGGCAATTCATGAATTGCCCCTACCTCTGTTAGGATTGCCCCCCCACATATCAATCGCAGTGTTTATTCAGCAATCTTGAGTACGATTTTACCGAAGTGGTGATCTTCTTCCATCATGGTATGGGCGGCAACAACCTCCTCCATGGGGAAAATCTTTTCGATAATCGGAACAATACTGCGGTCGGCAAATTTCGGCAGCGCTCGTCTGGTAAATTCGTCAACAATTTCTCCTTTTTCAGAAACCGGACGACTGCGCAGCACCGAGCCGATAATCTGCTGGCGCTTTACCATCATCAAGGCCAGGTTGAGTTCCGCCTTGATACCGCTGATTACTCCAATAATTACCAGCTTGCCTTTATACCCAAGAGACTTCATGTTGGGTTTGAGGTAGTTGGCTCCAACATGATCAAGAATGACATCGACCCCTTTTTTGCCGGTGAACTCTTTTACGATATCGGTAAAGTCCTGAGTGGTGGTGTAATCGATAACCAGATCAGCTCCGAGTGTCTTGACCCGGTCAATTTTTGACGGATGAGCAGTAACAATCAGTTTTGTGTCAGGGGTCAGCGCCCTGGCGAGCTGTATCGCAGCGGTATTGACCCCGCCACCGCCACCGTGAAGGATAGCGGTCTGGCCATCCTCGAGGCCACCAATCATAAAGACATTGAGAAAGGCGGTGATGTAGCTTTCACATACGCAGGCTGCTTCTTCAAAACTCATACTCTCAGGGATAGCCATCAGGTGATCAGCATAGGCAACAGCATATTCGGCGTAACCACCGCCTCCGACCAGAGTCATGACCCGATCGCCGACCTGCCAGTTGTCGATCGAGCTGCCGACGGCGGCGATTGTTCCGGCAACTTCAAGACCAAGAATTTCAGAATCGCCGGGAGGCGGTGGGTAGTTGCCGATTCGCTGAACCAGATCGGGGCGATTGATGCTGGTGGCAACGACCTTGATCAGAACTTCATTGTCTTTGGGTTGAGGTTTGTCCACATCACCAACGGACATGACATCCGGGGCGCCGAACTCTTTCATGATCACTGCTTTCATCAGTTTCTCCTTTGTTGATTAGAAAATTAACAATAGATGTCAAGATAGGACATGTTACAATGCAGTCAATAATGATCAACAATGCTCGATGTCATGGCATGAGTATAGTAGGATTGACTGCCGGATTCAAATAGCCTGTGCCTGTCCATCCGAAGTTTCCGGACGAAGAAATGCCTTTTGCGAATCGAGAAAGCCGTTGATAAAGGAAATCTAGATGAAGAAAAAGTGGCGTTGCACAGTCTGTGGCTATGTGCATGAGGGTGATTTGCCGCCTGAATCCTGCCCTGTTTGTCATGCTGGTGCAGAAAAATTTGTTCCTGTCGAAGACACCGCGGCGGGGTTACCGATTGTTTCCGAACTGAAAGCAGAGTTGCGGCAGATCTACGCGGTCTTTGCTCCGCATGCCGTTGCTGCCCATTTTCCCACGGCACTGGTGCCGACAGCGATACTGTTTTTGTTGATTGGGCTGCTCTTCGATTATCGCCCCCTTGAGTTTGCTGCCTTCGCCGTGCTTGTCGTGGCGGTTGCTGCTGTTCCTGTAACGATGGTAACCGGTTTGATCGTCCGGCGCAAAGAATATCAAAAATCCAGCAGTGCTGTTTTCAGGAAGAAAATCACACTGGCCTGGGTTCTGCTGGCTGTCGGTGCGGTAACACTGCTATGGCGTCTCTGGTATCCGGAAGTTCTGGTGGCGAAGGGCCCGTCGACAGTATTTTATTTTGTGCTTCACCTGGTCATGTTCATTTGTGTCACACTGCTCGGGCACTATGGCGCAACCCTGGTTTATGGAGCGCGAAAATGAATCTTTCTCTGTCAAAGAGTGCTATTAAAATAATTAAATATTTTTTTTCAAAAATGTTGTAAAATTCATGATAAAGGTTGTTTTTGTTCAAGTTGTTTCTGGTTGTTGCGGCTGTCACATAGTTCATGATGGGTGGTAAGGGTGCCTTTTAGTTTACAGACATATCTCAATTATACCCTGGTGGTACTGACCCTTGCCGGTGGTCTCGTTGTCGGAATGCTGGGAGGCCGTCTGGTCCATCTTTTTTTCAGTGATGAGCAGGCATATCGCCCGGTTGCCGTGATTCAGCCGCAGGCGGTCCGTCATTTGCAGGAGGACGATCTGCAGGTGATTATCAATCGCAGTTTATTTGATGCTGAATCAATCGGGGCGAGCTTTATCCGGCCCGATATTGCAGAAATATCCCTAGATAGTGAGCCGGTTCAGGCTTCCGCTCGCATCGACAATATGAGTCTGATCGGCACCGTTGTTGCCGGGAAAAATTCACTGGCCCTGATTCACACCGGTACAGAGGTGGAGGTTTTTGTCCTGGGCAGCGAGGTGGCCAACGGGATGACAGTCGATACGATTGAACGACGGCGAGTTGTACTGCTCGATCGGGGAGAACCTCATGAACTGCTGCTGGTTGAAGAAGATCAGCCAGCAGTTTCCGGCAGAACAGACCGCCGCCGCTCAACCTCTGATGAGGCAACACCCGCTCCTGCTGCTCGTGGTGGCGTCGTAGATCTGGGCGATGGCCGCTTCCGGGTTGACCGGGAGATGGTCGATAGTGCCCGTTCCAATATGGGCGCATTACTGCAATCAGCACGAATGATTCCGCAGATAGAAAACGGTCAGACTGTCGGTTTTCGCCTGGTCGGTATGCAGCGCGGATCACTTCTCGAGCAACTGGGATTGCGCCTTGGTGATATTGTTGTCGAGATTAACCAGGTCAAACTGGACAGCCCGGAGAAAGCCCTGCAGATTTTTCAGCAGGTGCGTGAAGCAAATAATATCAGTCTTGGATTGATTCGTAATGGTCAACCACAAACCTTTGAATACCGTCTCGAATAGGAGCTGGCGCGTGGAAAATAACGCTTATTTAGTGCGGATTCTGCTGGTCTGCGGACTGCTGGTCGGCCTGACGTTTTTGCCGGGACGCACCCTAGCTGTAGATGCAGCGGATGACATGCTGATCACCCTCGACTTTCAGGATGTGGAGTTGGTCGACATGATCAGCACGATCAGCGAATTAACCGGTAAAAATTTTCTTTTTGACGAGAGCGTGCGAGGAAAAGTGAGCATCCTTTCGCCGGAGCCGGTCTCTCTGGATGAGGCCTACCGGCTGTTTTTGACGGTGCTGCGTGTCAGGGGGTTTGCGGTTGTTCCTTCAGGAAAGGTCAACAAAATTGTTGCTCTGGCCTCTGTCAAGGAAGAAACCCTGCCGATTACCGATGAGCGCGGGCTGGGCGACCAGCTGGTGACCCGGATTCTCGAACTGCGTCACCTGGATGTGGCAGCGGCGGTGGAAACAATCCTGCGCCCATTAATGCCACGGACCAGCCATGTCGTAGCCCATCAGGCCAGCAATACTATTGTTATTACCGATACCGCTGAAAACATTGAGCGCTTGCACCGCTTACTCAAGAGTCTGGACAGAACCTGGGATCAAGAGCGTATCGAACTGGTCAGTTTGCAGTATGCCGAAGCGGTAGATACTGCCGCTCTGGCAATGCAGATTCTTGAAGGAGATGGCAGTGCCGCTCCGGCTGCCCGTGAACGTCAGGCTCAACCCGCCCGAAGACGTATCGCCGGTCAGATTATTCCCTATGAGCGCACCAATACCCTGGCCCTGCAGGGAGAACAGCGATTTATCAATCAAGCCAAAGAGTTGATCGCCAAACTGGATGTTGAAGTGGAAGCCAGTTTTTCCGGGGTTCATGTTTATTACCTCGAAAACGCCGAAGCGGAGCCTCTGGCAGAAACCATCAATCAGATTGTTGCCGGAGCCGGAGAGGCACAGTCTGGATCAAGAAGCGAAGGCCAGGAATATACCGATCTTTTTAAAAATGTAAAAGTCACAGCCGACAAACCGACTAATTCCTTAATTATTAATGCTTCCCAAGACGAATTCAGAAACGTCATGTCCCTGATCGGTCAGCTTGATATCAAGCGCAAGCAGGTATTCGTCGAAGCGTTGATTATGGAATTGTCGATGGATGCTGTATTGGAGTTGGGGACTTCTTTGCAGGGGGCGGTAGATTTGGGAAGTGATAGTATTATTTCGGCCGCCAGTGGCGCCAGTACCGCCAGTGGCGGCACTGGTGCCACTGGGCCACCGATCGGTTTGACTGGCCCAAGTATGAATGTTTTGTCTCAGGCCGTTCAAGGTATTATGCTTGGCGGACTATTTAATCCCATCACAACAATTATTAATGGTGAAACCGTCACCATTCCAGCTGTTTCCGCACTGATCAATTTGTCACAGACCGACTCTGACGTTAATGTTCTTTCGGCGCCCCGCTTATTGACGTCAGACAATGAGGAGGCAGAAATCATTGTTGGTGAGAATGTGCCGATTATCACATCTCGCGCCTCGTCATCTACTGGTGACGGGCCAAATATCATCAGTGCTGTTGAGCGCCAGGATGCAGCGTTAATTTTGCGCTTTACTCCCCAGATTACCGCTGGTGGTTTGGTAAGAATGAAAATCCATCAGGAAATCAGTGGCGTCAAGAGCGAAAACGCTGATATCGGGCCTACTCTGACCAAAACCCTGTTGCGTAATTCCATTGTTGCCCGTGACGGTGAAACTGTTGTCCTGGGAGGATTATTCAAAAATCAGACCACTAAGAAGGTCACCAAGGTCCCATTGCTGGGCGATATTCCGGTACTTGGCTGGTTGTTTAAATCGACGTCCGACGATGAGCAGAAAAGAAGCCTGTTGATTTTTATTACCCCGCGCGTGCTCAGTGATACAGATGATTTGAGTCAACTGACCAGAGATTCACACAAAGATCTGCAGCTCTTTCATTCTGAAGGTGGTACCGATGCGTTTTTTGATCAACAGCGGATGAAAACCTTCGGGGACTTTTCCGTACCACTGGAGAACTAGATTCATGCGACCGATGAAGTGGCGCAAGCTTGGCGATATCCTTATTAATGATAAAGGGATTCCCGAAGAGATTATTAGCGACGCTCTGCAGGAGCAGCATGTCAATCCTGTCCGCCTGGGAGAGCTTCTTCAGGCAAGAGGGGAGATGACCGACACCCTGCTGGCTGAGGCGCTAGCCAGTCAGAGTGGTATCGAATTTGTCGCTGATCCGAATATTACTGCGACCGCCCTTGAGCTGTTGACTGCCATCCCCATTGGTTATGCCAAGGAGCATCTTGCCGTGCCAATCGAGATTCAAGGCCAGACAATCCGTCTGGCTGTTGCTGACCCGAGCAACAACCAGGTGCTGAACGATTTGTCGGTCATGACCGGATGTCGGATTATTCCGGTGATTGCCTCCAGTGACAGGATCATGCATGCCATTAATCAGGGTTACGAGGCCCTGTCCGGTGGTGGCGATATGATGGAAGACATCAGTCAGAATGATGTCACCCTGGAAGATAACCTCCCGATCGATGACCTGCTTGATACCAGTGATGAAGCACCCGTGATCCGTTTTGTTAACGGACTCCTGACCCAGGCTTATCGCCAGCGTGCCAGCGATATTCATATTGAACCTTTCGAAACGGAGGCCGTTATCCGCACCCGTATCGACGGTATCCTGTACGAGGCACAACGGCCACCTTATCGCGCTCTGGCGAATATCGTTTCACGAGTCAAGATTATGGCCAATCTTGATATTGCTGAAAAAAGGCTTCCACAAGACGGCCGTTTTTCAGTGCGTATCGCCGGCAAGGAGGTTGATATCCGGGTTTCAACACTGCCGACGGCCTTTGGTGAGCGAGTGGTATTGCGTCTGCTCGATAAAAGTTCCGGTGTGCTGGGACTGGAGCAGATCGGTATTGATGCGCAGATGCTGCCCCAAATAGAAAAAATGATTCACAAGAATCATGGCGTTTTTCTTGTTACCGGGCCGACCGGAGCAGGAAAAACGACAACCCTTTACTCCGCCCTGTCGGTCATCAACTCCCGGGAACAGAATATCATTACCGTTGAGGATCCGATCGAGTACCAGCTGGCCGGGGTGGGCCAGATTCAGGTCAATCCAAAAATTAATCTGACGTTTGCCCAGGGGTTGCGCTCGATTTTGCGCCAGGATCCCGATGTTATTATGGTCGGTGAGATCCGCGACAGCGAAACGGCGAAGATCGCTGTCCAGGCTGCCCTGACCGGTCACCTGGTCTTTTCAACTCTGCACACCAATGATTCTGCCGGGGCCTTGGCGCGGCTGGTAGAAATGGGAGTAGAGCCGTTTTTAGCCGCGTCGGCTCTGCAGGGTGTTCTTGCGCAGCGACTGGTCAGAACGATCTGTCCACATTGCCGTGTCAGCTATCGCCCGGACGAGGCAAGCCTGGCACAGCTGTTTGAAGGGCAACCGATTCCCAACGACGCCGTTTTTTACCGCGGACGTGGCTGCAGTCACTGTATGCAGGTCGGTTATATCGGCCGAACCGGCCTTTACGAAATGCTTGAAGTAACAGACGCCGTTCGCGCTCTGGTTACCACCAACGCCGATGCGGCCACTATCCGCAGGCAGGCGCAAAAGGAAGGGATGCGCTCATTGCGCCTGGTCGGACTGGACAAGGTGCTGGCTGGACAGACAACGATTGAAGAAGTTCTGCGGGTCACGCAGGAAGAGGTGTAGGCAGTGGCTCTTTACGAGTACAGTGCTCTCGACGCCGCCGGCAAGACTAGGCGTGGCGCCATCGAAGCCTTAAGTTCAAGCGCGGCAAGCCGGAAGTTGCGAGAACAGGGGCTGTTTCCGACCAAGCTGAAAACTGCTCGGGAAGCCACTCCTGTCGTAGCGCGAAAACGCCTCTTCCGTCGTGTTTCGGTACTGGAGCTCGGTGTTGCCACGCGTCAGCTTTCGGTCATGCTGACTGCCGGCATGCCGTTGGTCGACGCCCTGGCAGCGGTAGCCGAGCAGCAGGCACGTGGGGAACTCGGATCGATCCTTTCACGGGTGCGCGAAGATGTTTTGCAGGGCAGTTCCCTTTATATCGCTCTGGGAGTCCATACCCAGGTGTTCCAACCTTTGTATGTCAGTATGGTGCAGGTCGGCGAAGCCAGCGGAACTCTCGATAAGGTTCTGATGCAGTTGGCGGACTTTATGGATGAACAGTCACGCTTTAATTCCCAGCTGAAAGCAGCCATGACCTATCCTTTACTGATGCTGCTGGTTGGTAGTGCGGTCCTGATTTTTCTGATGACCTTTGTTGTGCCGAAAATAACCCGGATGCTTGAGGATCTTGAGCAGGCGTTGCCTCTGCCGACACGATTGTTAATGGGTTTCACCGATTTTTTGACCTATTACTGGTGGGTTTTGCTGATTGGCATTGCGTTGATTGCCTGGGCTATGCGCCGTTACTCCCTTACCGCGCGCGGGCGTCTCTGGTTTGATCGGAAAAAGTTTGACTGGCCGCTGATCGGTCCCTTGTCGTTACACAAGGCAACCGCGCGCTTTGCGCGGACAACGGCTACCCTGCTGCATAGTGGGGTACCGCTATTGACCACACTTGAGATTGTTGAGCGGTTGCTGGGCAATAATTTTCTTCAGCAGGCCGTCGCTGAAGTTCGTGAAAAGGTTACCGAGGGTGCCGGTCTGGCAAAGCCCCTTAAAGATACGGGCGCCTTTCCCCCGATGCTGGCCCAAATGACGGCCGTGGGTGAGCGCAGTGGCGAGCTGGAAGGCCTGTTGTTCCGGGTTGCCGATATCTATGAACATCAGGTCCAGACCCGTCTCAACGGTCTGATGGCACTGCTTGAACCATTGATGATTCTGGTGATGGGAGGAATTGTCGGTTTTATCGTCCTGGCGGTGTTGTTGCCGATTTTTCAGGCCAGCCAGGGAATGGGATAACAAGGAGAAACAGATGACAACATATGGAAAATGTCAACGGGGATTTACCCTTATTGAAATCATGGTGGTGGTGGTGATCCTGGGTATTCTGGCGGCGATCGTTGTCCCCCGGCTTCTGGATGAGCCGGAAAGGGCCCGACGTACTTCGGCTGCCACCCAGATTCGCAGCTTTGAAGAGGCCCTGGGAATGTTTCGCCTGGATAACGGGTTTTATCCATCGACAGAACAGGGTTTAGAGGCTCTGGTGACCAAACCGACCATCGGTCGGATTCCTACTCGCTATAAAGATGGCGGGTACATTCGCCGGATTCCTGATGACCCATGGGGTAATTCCTATGTTTACCTGTCTCCAGGTGTTCATGGTGACTACGATCTGCTTTCCTATGGCGCAGATGGACAACCGGGCGGAGAAGGAGATAATGCCGACATTACCAACTGGAACCTCGACTGACCGGTACGGCTTTACTCTGATCGAACTGGTTGTTGTGATTGTCGTGCTGTCACTCATCGGTCTGATCAGTTTGCCGCTTCTGGCGAATCGACTTGATGGCAATGAGCGCACCAGGATGCGTCGCATTGCCGGTACGGTTAAGGAGTTATATAACGAAGCGACCTTGACTCGTGATGAACATGAACTGGTTTTTGATCTGGATCGCAACAGTCTGCAGGCTTATCGGTTGCGGACTGGTGCAGACGAACGGGTTGAAAGAGAGCCTTTCCGGCGGGAGCTGCAACTAAAGCCGCTGGTATTACAGCAGATTGAGGTAAAGGGGCAGGGCAGTTTCCGTTCCGGCCAGGTAACAGTAAGGGTGTATCCTCTGGGATGGATGGAGCAGACTCGCCTGCTGGTGCGTACGCCCCAGGGGGACGAAGTGCAATTGATTTTTTCGCCATTAACAGGAACGACACGAATTGATGAGGTACAGAACAGGGTGCTCTGACGGTTTTTCATTACTTGAAGTGATGATTGCCCTGGCCATTGTTGCCATCGCTCTGATTACCCTGCTCGGGCTGTCGAATCGGACGGTACTGGTTCAGGACCGCATTCAGAACCTGACTCGTGCGACCTTGCTGGCCCAGCAGTTGATGAGCGAGCAGGAAACACAGGTCGCTGATGCGGTCGCCGTTGGAGAAACCCGCGAAGGGACTTTTGACGACCCTTTTTCTGACTTCAGCTGGCGCATTTATTTTGAAGACACCATGATTCCTCAGGTCCAACAGCTTCATGTTCAGGTCTCTTGGGGGCGGGCTCAGCACAACGAACAGGTCGAACTGATTTCATTTGTTGCTGCCGGAGGTCGTTGATGCGACGATTTTCTCCGGGCTTTACCCTGATTGAAGTGATGCTTGCCGTTCTTATCGGCGGTTTGTTGATCAGCAGTATCTATGGTGTTTTTGCCGCGGTAAGTGCGGCCCGGGAACGTCTTGAAAGTGAGGGGATATTTTATCATCAGGCGCGCATTTTTTTTGATCGAATCGGTGGAGAACTCAGCAGCATGAGGTTGACACCGTTGGGCAATCGTCCGGTACTGGTCGGGGGAGACAGTGATCAGGGGGCCCCTTACCTCGAGTTTAATACCGAACTGGTATCTCCCCAGCAGCAGCAGCGCGGCGGCTTGTCGCGGGTACGTTACGAGCTGCGTGAAGAAGATGAGG
>JAWLDI010000069.1:0-12930 GCA_041686715.1 Pelovirga sp. | reverse complement strand
AAACCCTGCGGGAAATGGGGCCGGGGGTCACCTCTTTTTTCAACCTGTACTACTTTACGGCCGGGCTGCATGGCCTGCATGTGCTGATCGGCGCCACCTTGATCGGGGTTGTGGCAGTCATGATAGCCAAAGGCAAGGTCACCAGCGATCGCTATGTGCTGCTGGAAAACTCGGCCCTCTACTGGCACCTGGTTGACCTGGTGTGGATTTTCCTTTTCCCCCTCTATTACCTGATCATCTGAACCCTCGGGAGGTTTGAATGTCGGAAGAAACGCACGAACCAGTACCCTACCGGACCTTTATCCTGGTCTGGGTTGCCCTGATCATTTTAACCGGCGTAACCGTCGGGGTGGCCCAGTTTGATTTCGGCGCGGCAAATATCTGGATCGCCTTGTCAGTAGCCTCGCTAAAATCAGCCCTCGTGCTGCTTATTTTCATGCATCTGCGCCAGGAATCGCTGCTGTTTAAAATCGGGATTCTGACGATGCTGGTGATCCTGGTTATCTTCATTGGTCTAACCTTTACCGATGTTCTCTACCGTGAGGTGCTGCCGTGACCCTGCTTCAAGCCGATAACCCGACCGCTCAACTTGTTGACGGTGTCATGATCTACATCTTCGGTTTATCCCTGCTGCTGTTGCTCGGGATCACCATTGTTACCATCTACTTTGTAGTCAAGTACCGCCGCTCGAAATATCCTGAGCCGACGTCCGATGTTGATCACAGTATCGTCCTGGAAACCCTGTGGACGGTCCTGCCGACCCTGATCGTGCTAACCATGTTCTGGTATGGCTGGGCGAATTACGTCGGACTGACTGAAGTGCCTGAAGATGCCATGGAGGTTGACGCCACCGCGCGCATGTGGTCATGGCAGTTTGAATACGAGGATGGCCGTCGTGAAAACCGCCTCTACGTTCCGGCCAACAAACCGGTTAAGGTACGCCTGCGTTCAACTGATGTTATTCACAGTTTTTTCGTACCGGCCTTCCGCATCAAAAAGGACATGGTTCCAGGACTGGAAACCTACGTCTGGTTTCAGGCTCCCCAGCCGGGCAGTTACGATATTTTCTGTACTGAGTACTGCGGTGCCGGTCACGCTGACATGATTACGACAATCGAAGCCCTGAGCGCAGAGGATTACGCCGCCTGGCAGGTTGCGGATGAACCGCCGGAACATCGCGGGTTGGTGGTGCTGCGTGAACAGGGATGTACCGGCTGCCATAGTATTGATGGCACCCCCGGCATTGGTCCTTCCCTGTATGAACTGGCGGGTTCACCCCGGCAGGTAGAAGTTGACGGTCAGACAAAGGAAATCACTATCGACGAGGATTACCTCGTTCGAGCCATTCGTGAAGCCAATTACGAGGTCGTTGAGGGCTATCCGGCAATGATGCCGTCGTACGATGAGGCCAGCCTCAACAATGACGATCTGCAATCTTTGGTCGACTACATGATGGGACGACCTGATACGACCGCAGCTCCGGCTGTTGACGGCGCCCGCCTGGTCGAAATCAATGGTTGTACCGGCTGCCACTCAACAGACGGCAGCTCGAGTATTGGCCCCACCTTTCAGGGAATCGGCAGTCGCGAAATCACCCTTGTTCGCGATGGCGAAGAGTTCACCCGGCAGGCTGATGCCGATTATCTGTTACGGGCCCTGGTTGATCCCGGTTCTGAACTGGTCAAAGGATATCCGGATATCATGCCACCAACGGATTATTTGAACCAGGAAGAGCTCGACGCCATTGTCGAACATCTGCTGAAACAGTAAGGATAGCTGCCTTTGTCTTTATCCATTCCCCATGGAACCCAGGCAAATCTTGTCGTTCGCCTGCTGACATACCTCAAGTCACTGCGTCGACTGGTGCGACTGGAGCTGTCAACCATGGTCGCCCTGTCGGCCCTCACCGGATATCTCTTCGCCGGCGGGGACTGGTCATGGCAAGTTCTGGTGGTATTGGGCGGAACAATGCTGCTCGCCGGTGGCAGTTCCGCTCTCAATCAATGGCAGGAGATCGATCTTGACCAGCGCATGCGGCGCACTTGCCTACGGCCATTGCCGACAGCCCAATTCAATATAAAAACTGTCCTGATACTGGCGTTCGCCCTGATTTTCTGTGGCCTTGTCCTGCTGGCACAAACACCGGACCTGCTGCCATTACTCATCGGCGCCCTGACCATTATCTGGTACAACGCCATCTACACCCCACTCAAACGCAGGACGGCTTTTGCCGCCCTGCCCGGCGCTGTTTGTGGTGCCCTGCCGCCACTCATCGGCTGGACCGCTGCCGGAGGGGCATTGCTGACCCTGCCTGCTATAATTCTTGCCGCCACCTTGTTTGTCTGGCAGATTCCCCACACTTGGCTGCTCTTGTGTCGCTACCGCGATGATCTGCGGCGTAGCGGCCTGCCGGATCTGTTTCGCACGATTCCGACCCAAAGGCTGCTGCAAATCAACAACTGCTGGATTGCCGGCCTGTTTCTCTGCTACCTGCTCTTTCCCCTGTTCGGTTTTATCGCTCACCCTTTTGTCACGGTCATTCTCTTAGCCGGATTGCTAATTTTGCTTGCTGGTCTCATCAACACAGGATCCGGCTCTACCGAAGAGATCGCGCTGCGGCGCTTTCATCTGGTAAATCTGTCGATGGCGCTGTTGTTTACTGTGCTGATTGCTGATCGGATTGTGGCTTAGCCAGGACCGGTGTCGATCTTTTTTTTTGAATCGTCTGAAAAGATTTATTTGGCTATCTATTTGACTCCGGTAACTCAGAAAAAAAAAAGGGGGGGGAGGGGAAGATTCTGCGACTAGGCTACGCTCCGCGCAGGATCCAGATTGCCGGCGGGACGTATCGGTTTTGATCCTCTTCCCGGCACAATGCTTGCCGGCCCATGGCAACATAGCGTCGCTGGCCGGTTCCTCACCATCTCCGTTCCTGGAAATACTGACAACTCCCCTTCTGTCGCTACCCTGCTGAATCTCTTTGCTTTGACCGTTGGATGTCGCGTTCATCTTCTTCTCGATCCTGTCGCTCCATGTGCCGCCGGTGCGTGCCTACGGCTCGGCCATGCTCCTGATCTCCTTTGCTGCCGCTGCGCCGTTCGTCAAGTTCACTGATCGTCTGTGACCTGCCGTAAAGAACCACCCGGTCACCCGGATATAAGCGTGTATCCGGCTTGGGTACGCCAACATAGCCTCCTTCCTCCCGGTGGATGCCAAGCACGGAGATACCTTCCTCAAACAGGTCGCAGTCCCGGAGTTGTTTGTCCACCAGCCAGTCCCCTTCTTTTAAACCCAATTCACGTATCAGATAATCACCTGATAACTGTAACAGGCTGACATAATCCCGGGCCCCGAGTTCCGGCGAATTTCTCAACGCCCAGTTCATGATGGCGGTGATGCCGCGGTCCACAAAGGTACTTTTAGACAGCAGCCAGAGCATTAAGATACCCCCCAGAAGCCACAGAAGGCGTATCATCCTGTCACTTTCTTCTGTTCCCATGAAGGAAAGGATCAGAGATAACAGAATACTGACTATCCCGGCACTGCGCAGCAGCATAAGAAACATGATAATACGGCGCCGGACCGGATGCGTGACGACACTTTCCGTTTCCTGGGTTGTGAAACCTGTCCCCGTGAACGCTGATCGGGCCTGAAACTCCGCAGCCGTATAGGACAAACCCGTCTTGGCCAGAGCGATGGTTGCCATGCGTGTAACAACCATGGACAGCCCAAGGACGGTAAGCAAGGCTATGACACCAATGATTCCGAGCATCGAGATCTTTCCTTAAAAACCTGTAATTTTTATTCTGACATCACTGCCCAGCCATCAATAAACAGCTCTGCAGCTAACCGCAAACTCAAGGACCAAACTGTATATAGTGCCCGGGTGACATACTGACAAATCTGTATTTACCATACAATTCAGCACATTAAAACCATAAGAAGGAACCTCTCTGCGACCATGAACAGCCATTTCCAGGCTCTTTTAACCCCGCCATAGCCCCGTCAATAATGGTTGGACATTCTGCTGAGGAATAGTCAAAATAACATCATCAGTGGCCAGGCTAAGGAGATGAAAGATGGTACCAACACTTGATCAGGCTGAACTTCTGCAACAGCTTGTCTGTGAACGCGATGCCCTGAAGCAGGAAAACCAAAACCTGAAGGGCGAACTGCAGGCTGTCAAAGATCAGTCTTCCTGTTACCAGGATCTCATCAAACACGCAGCAGATGCCATCTTTCTTGGGGACCCCCAGGGCAATATCACCATAACCAATCTTTACGCTCTGGAGCTGACCGGCTATTCATACGAAGAACTGATCGGCATGAATATCAGCCGCCTGTTCCCCGTCAACGAACTGGAGCGTGAGCCCCTGCGCTATGACCTTCTTCAGGCCGGCGAAACAGTTCACCGGCAGAGACAGCTTGTGCGTAAAAACGGCGATCTGATCAACATTGAAATGAGTGCCAGAGTATTGCCGGACGGCACCTATCACTGTTTTATGCGCGACATAAGCGATCGCAAGAAAATCGAAGAGGCACTGCGACATTCTGAAGAAAAGTTCTCCCGTGCGTTCAAACTCAGTCCGGATGCCGTCAACATCAACCGTCTTCGTGATGGCGTCTATATTGAAATCAATGAGGGGTTCACCAAAGCCATGGGCTGGACTGAAAATGACGTGATCGGCCGCAGCTCTCTGCCGGGAGATCTGGACATCTGGTGTCACGCCGAGGATCGTCAAAAACTGGTCGACGGCCTCAATACCAATGGCGAGGTACATGGACTACAGGCGCATTTTCGCAGTAAAGACGGACACATTCTGATCGGCCTGATGTCCGCACGCTTGATAGAGATCGACGGTGAAGCCTGTCTGCTCTCCATCACCCGCGATATCACCGAACGGGTCAGGGCCGAAGAGGAACGGCGCAAGCTGGAAGAACAGATGCTGCAGGTCCAGAAACTGGAAAGTCTCGGGGTTCTTGCCGGCGGCATTGCTCATGACTTCAACAATATCCTGTTGGCGGTACTTGGTCATTGTGACCTGGCTCAACGTCGACTGCATGACCAGACAGCTGTGGCCAACCACCTGTCACAGATCAACAGTGCGGTCGGCAAAGCAACGAATCTGGCCAATCAGATGCTGGCCTATTCCGGTAAGGGCAAATTTGTTATTGAGCCATTGAATCTGTCGCGGCTGGTAGCTGAGATGGAACAGATCCTGGCCGTTTCAGTCAGTAAAAAGGCTTTGTTGCGTTATGAACTGACCCAGGAGCTGCCAACAGTTAAAGCCGATGCCACCCAACTGCACCAGGTAATCATGAATCTGGTCATCAACGCTTCTGAGTCGATCGGTGACAACAGCGGTGTTATCGCTGTGGTCACCGGCGTCATGGACTGTGACAGTCATTACCTGAGTGAAACCTGGCTGAATGACAATCTACCGGAAGGCCGCTACGTCTATGTTGAGGTCGCCGATACCGGCTGCGGGATAGCTCCGGATCAGTTCGACCGTATTTTTGAACCTTTCTACAGTACCAAATTCACCGGCCGCGGTCTCGGCATGGCGGCTGTCCTGGGTATTGTCCGCGGACACCGGGGTGCAATCAAGCTCTACAGCGAAGTGGGCAAAGGCAGTACCTTTAAAGTACTGTTTCCGGCCTCAGTGATGCCGGAAATACCTGTTGATGATAGTGACAGCGACATAACTTTTGATTCCGGCGGGCTGGTACTGCTTGTCGATGATGAAGAAGCCATTCTCGAAATCGGCCAGGAGATGCTCGAAGAGTTGGGATTCGAGGTGCTGACTGCCAATGATGGACTCGGGGCCGTGGAGCTGTTCCGCCGGCATCATCCGGACATCCGTTTTGTGCTGATGGATCTGACCATGCCGAACATGGACGGAGAACAGGCTTACCGTGAATTGCGCCGCATGAGCAGAGAGGTCAAAGTCATTATCTGCAGCGGCTATAACCAGCAGGAAGTCGCCCAGAAATTCGTCGGTAAAGGGCTCGCCGGTTTCTTGAAAAAACCTTACCAACTCAGTGAATTAAAAAAAGCGATTCAGCAGCTGCAAGACCACTGACCACCCTACACCCCCCTGCCCGGAACCCCGAACCGCTACCAACAGAGGCTTCACCGACTGTTATCTTTTGCCAGAATTCTCATCAAACCCTAACAGAGCGGTAGTAATTAATGAAAAATTAAGTAAAAATGACGACACACGGAGGCGTCATGGGAAAAGAACATATCCTGGTCATCGAAGACGAAGAGGACATCCTCGCCCTGCTCCACTACAATCTGATCAAGGAAGGATTCAAGGTCACTTGTGCACAAACCGGTGAAGATGGCCTGACCGCTGCCCGCACCCTTGAACCCGATCTGATTGTTCTCGATCTGATGTTGCCGGGCATCGACGGACTGGATGTCTGTCGCGCATTAAAAAAAGACAAGGCAACCAGCGCCATTCCCATTGTCATGCTAACCGCCAAAGGAGAGGAGCACGATATTATTACCGGCCTGGAGCTCGGAGCCGATGACTATGTAACCAAACCCTTCAGTCCCAGGGTGCTGTCATCACGATTGAAAGCCGTCCTGCGACGCAGAGAACGGGATCGCAGCACGGATGAAAGTGAGTCCCTGCATATTGGTTCCATCAGCATCCATCCCGGCCGCAACGAGGTCATGGTCGATGACCAGACGGTTGAACTCACCTTTACCGAGTTCAGGGTTCTCTACCTGCTTGCACGCCGGCCCGGCTGGGTTTTTACCCGTTATCAGATTGTCAATGCGGTCCGTGGCGATGACTATTCGGTGACCGATCGTGCTGTCGATGTCCAGATTGTCGGTCTGCGTAAAAAGCTGGGCAAGGCAGGAAATATGATCGAAACAGTGCGCGGGGTCGGCTACCGCTTCAAGGATCAGTGATGCGCCTGCGATTTATCTGGCAGATTCTGCCGGCATTTTTTTTCATCATCCTGTTGACGCTGGTACTGTTGACCTGGCTTTTTTCACGAGCCTTGAGCAACTTCTATCTCGAAGAAACCTCTGCCGATCTCGAAGCCAGGGCTCGATTGGTAGCGACACAGATTGCCGATTTATTTCATAGCGACCACATCGAACAACTTGATGCCTTGAGCATCCGTCTTGGTGAAGATACAGCGACCCGCTTTACCTTCATTCTCCCCTCCGGCCTGGTGCTTGCCGACTCCCTTGAGCAGCCGTCACGGATGGAAAACCATGCCCGACGACCGGAAGTCGTAACAGCCTTGAGCGGAGACATCGGTCACGCGATGCGTTACAGCAACACGGTTCACAAAAATATGATGTACGTTGCCGTCCCTCTCATGGACCAGGGGACCCTGCTGGGAGTCGTTCGTGCCGCTCTGCCGGCCACCACCATCGACCGGACCCTTGATCGTGTCTACCAGCAGATTATTATCAGCGGCATCCTGGTGCTGCTTCTGTCTGTTTTTGTCGGAACTCTGATCAGCCGTCGCATCAGCCGCCCCCTGGAACAGATGCGTTATGGAGCAGAACAGTTTGCTCGTGGCGACTTGTCACGCCAGTTGCGGGTAGAGGGCGTCGAGGAGATTGCTTCTCTTGCCACAGCAATGAACTCCATGGCTGCAGAGCTGAACGAAAAACTGAAAACGGTAGTGCGCCAGCATAATGAACAAAAGGCGGTTCTTGCCAGTATGGTCGAAGGGGTACTCGCTGTTGACACCAGTGAACGAATCATCCGCATTAACCGCGCCGCCGCCGCATTGCTTGGAGTTTCTGCCGAAGAGGTTCAAGGCCGCAGCATTCAGGAAGCGATCCGCAAAGCGGACCTGCAGCGATTCGTCAGTCGCGCCTTGTCCACACGTGACCCGGTCGAAGGGGATATCATACTGCACGGCAACGAAGATCTTTATCTCCAGGCACACGGTTCTTTATTGCGAGGCGAATCGGGGCAGGAGCTCGGCGCGCTGATTGTCCTCAATGATGTCACCCGCCTGCGCCGGCTGGAAAATGTCCGGCGCGACTTTGTCGCCAATGTCTCCCACGAACTCAAAACGCCCATCACCGCGATCAAGGGATTTGTCGAAACCCTGCAGGAAGGAGCCATCCAGGATCCGGGGAGTGCCGTTCAGTTTCTCGATATCATGATGCGCCAGGCTGATCGCCTCAACGAAATCATTGATGATCTGCTGATCCTGGCCCGGGTTGAGCAGGATAGTGATCAGGGAGAACTCCCTCTGGAAAATCGTCAGTTGAACACGGTCATTGAAACAGCCATACAGGTCTGCGCCAATATGGCTGCAGAAAAGCAACTGACCATTGAGCACTATTGTCCCTCCGGGCTCAAAGCGTATGTTAACGCCCCGCTGTTGGAACAGGCTCTGGTCAATTTACTGACCAACGCTATCAAATACAGTCCTGAACAGGGGAAGGTACTGATAGAAGCGATCCATAGTGAAAAAGATATGACCATCAGTGTTCGTGATTGGGGCTGTGGTATCGACAAGGTTCACCTGCCGCGCCTGTTCGAACGCTTTTATCGTGCGGATAAGGCACGCAGCCGCAAACTGGGCGGTACCGGTCTCGGACTTGCCATCGTCAAGCACATTGCCCAGGCCCATGGCGGCCAGGTAACTGTCACCAGCACCCCCGGGCATGGCAGTATTTTTTCTTTGCGGATTCCCGCTGATCCCGAAAAAATTGCCGAAATCGTGCCTGGATCGATGGAACAACCATCATCCCTATCGACCAAGGAGGATTGATCCATATGCCAGTGTACCTGCAACGTCAGATCGATGAACTGAAAAAACAGATTCTCGCGCTATCCGCTGTTGTAGAAGAAAATTTCCACGAGGCAATTCATTCACTTGAAGAAACCGATGTTGACCTCGCCCAGGCGGTCATCCGGCAGGATGGACGGGTCAATGAAATGGAAGTCGATCTTGAAGAGGAGTGCCTCAAAATTCTGGCCCTGCACCAACCGGTCGCCATCGATCTGCGTTTTATCGTATCAGTCTTGAAAATCAACAACGATCTGGAGCGCATATCCGACATCGCCGCCAATATCGCCCAGCGCACCATCGGGCTGGCAGCTTTCAAACCCGCTCACATTCCCTTTGCCCTGTTTGATATGGCCGCAAAAGTAGAAATCATGCTCAAAAAATGCCTCGATGCTTTAGTAAACATGGACAGCAAACTGGCACGGGAAGTCTGCCATCTCGATGATGAAGTCGATACCATGCATAAAGACAATTACGACCTGGTAAAAAATCAGATCCGGCAGTACCCGGAGCAACTCGACGCCCTGATCGAATACCTGTCCGTATCCCGTCATCTCGAACGGGTTGCTGATTTATCTACCAACATCGCTGAAGATGTCATCTATATGATTGATGGTGAGATCATCCGACATACTTTGTGATTATTCTTGGTTGGGCCACTGCCACAGAAACAGGACGATGCCCGGCACAGCAAAAAGGTGCCGAGCTTAGCTGCTTGATGGCGGCGTCAAAAATTGAAAGAACAATCCCTTCAGAAAAAAGGGGCTGCTAGCAGAGCAGACAGGTAAAATTTCAGAGGGGATCCTCACTGTGTCGGACGATCTCGCCGCGAGCAACATAGATCACTTCTTCGGCCAGGTTGGTCGCCAGATCAGCAATTCGTTCCAGATTTCGTGAGATCACCAGCTGGTGAATAAGAACCTCGGATTCCTGGGGTTTTTCTGTCAATGTCTTCTGCAATATTTTGGTATTCTGTTTGTGCAGACGATTAATACTTTTTTCAAGGGAGAATACTTCCGCCGTAGCATCAGCATCAATATCTACCAGCGCATCCAGGGCCAGATGAAGCATCTGCCGGGCGATGGTTGCCATCTCCTCAAAATCATAAACCAGCGTCGTTACCCCAAGGCCTGTTAATTTGATAGCGCGCTTGGCATTATTAGCCGCCAGATCAGCGATCCGCTCCAGGTCATTGTTGAACTTGAGAACAGCGACCAGAAAACGCAAATCAACAGCCACAGGTTGATGCAGAGCCAGCACCTTGAAGCATTCTTCCTGCAGATCAACTTCCAGTTGATCAACCCGGTCCTCAATTTCAAGAACCTTGCGTGCCAGTTCAATATCTCCGTTCACTAAAGCCTGTTTGGACATTTTGACCTGCTCTTCTACCAGCGCCCCTGATTCCAGCAGTCTTTTTTTGATACGCTCAATTTCTCTAAAAAAAATCTGCGTCATAATGGTTTTTCTCTCTTCGTCAATAGCACGGTGAGATTGTTCCGTCCCGGTATCGACAGGGACGGAACAACCACGATCTTACTATGGGTTACTTGGTAGCCAGGTAGGCATCGATAACCTCAAACTCCGGGGCGCGGATGGTCATGCCGTTGGGCCCGGCAGCGGGACGTACCACATGTTTGGCGGGCTTGCTCTTGGTGGCAATATAAGCATCAGCCTCTTTACTTCCGTCCTTGAACACCCACAGGCGACCATCTTCAACACTGGTAACAAACCCCGGCTTGGACATCAGGTAACCGTCAATAATCCCGAGTTCAGGTGCCCGCACGGTCATGCCGTTCGGTCCGGCGGCCGGGCGTACGACGTGTTTGGCCGGCTTGCTTTTCGAAGCAGTATAGGCTTGTGCTTCTTTTGTCCCGGCCTGGAACACCCACAAACGGCCATCTTCAACGCCGGTAACGTAACCGGGGCGATCAAAACCTGTACCATGATTGGCAGCATCAAGATCTTTGGCGGCACAGCCGATAGTCACTGCAGCGACCAAAGCGAGCATGAAAATTGGCACGATATTTCTGAACTTGATCATTGTTTGTTTCTCCTTTGATTTTATGAGTGGTGTTGGAAGGTCCCGAAGTCGGGTTGCTATCAGACTTTATGTTGTAGGCGTCATCAGCCAAAACGCCCGGAAATATAATCTTCTGTTTCCTTGAGTTGCGGTTTTTTAAAAAATACCGGGGTGGCGCCATACTCCACCATCTGCCCGAGATACATAAAAGCGGTATAATCACTCACGCGAGCCGCCTGCTGCATGTTATGCGTTACAATCAAAATGGTGTATTCGCCACGTAATTGATCGATCAGATCCTCTATTTTTCCGGTAGCGATGGGGTCAAGAGCGGAGCAGGGTTCATCCATCAGCAGAATCTCCGGTTCGGACGCAATAGCGCGGGCAACACAAAGTCGCTGTTGCTGCCCACCGGACAATCCAAGAGCACTCTGGTGAAGACGGTCCTTTGATTCCTCCCAGAGGGCAGCTCCCCGCAACGATTTCTCACAGACTTCATCAAGAATCCGGCGATCTCTGATTCCGTCAATCCGTAACGGATAGATAACATTTTCATAAATTGACATGGGGAAAGGGTTAGGCTTCTGTGCCACCATTCCCATCCGCTTGCGAAGTTCGATGACGTCGACGCCTTTAGCATAAATGGAATCTCCGTAGAGATTCATTTCACCCTTGACCTGGACCGTATCAATCAGGTCATTCAGTCGATTGACACTCCGTAGCAGGGTAGATTTACCACATCCGGACGGGCCGATCAGAGCGGTGACTTTATCTTTGGGAACATCCATAGAAACATCAAACAACGCCTGGGTTTTGCCGTACCACAGATTGAAGTTGTTGATGGAGACAGCCGCCTGCTCGTCGTTAATGGCCGGATCAACGACCGGTGGAAACCACTCACCGTCAGCAATTTTCTGCAGACGGCCCTGCTTGCCGCTGGCATGACCGGATCCGGACTCAGCCGCACTGGGCACGTTACTCATGGTTATCATTCAAGCTCACCTCTATATTGAACAGTTAAAAAGCACTGACGATGAATTTGCGCCGTAACCGGTTACGCAACCAGATAGCGCCAATATTCAACAGCGTAATAATCAGAATCAGCAGCAGGGTCGTTGAATACACCATAGGAATGGCTGCCTCACTGTTCTGACTCTGAAAACCGAGATCATAAATATGAAAACCCAGGTGCATAAAGCTGCGCTCCAGGTGGATAAATGGAGCAAAGCTATCAATCGGCAATTCCGGCGCCAACTTAACCGCACCCACCAGCATCAGCGGCGCGACCTCTCCCGCTCCACGCGCCATGGCCAGGATCATGCCGGTCATGATACCCGGCATTGCCCGCGGCAGAACAATCCGCTGTAACGTTTGCCATTTACTTGCACCTGAAGCATAGGACCCTTCGCGCATGGAACCTGGAACCGCTGCCAGGGCTTCTTCTGTAGCGACAATGACCACCGGCAGGGTTAAAAGTGCCAGCGTCAGACTCGCCCATAAAATACCACCGGTTCCAAAGGTCGGGTTGGGAAGCTTTTCAGCGAAAAGCAATTGATCGATGGTTCCCCCTACCAGGTAGCAGAAAAACCCGAGACCGAACACCCCGTAGACGATACTGGGAACCCCGGCCAGGTTGTTGACGGCGATCCGGATGGTACTGACCACCGGACCGGCCTTTGCGTACTCGCGCAGATAAAGTGCCGCCAGCACCCCGAAGGGAACGACAAAGACGACCATAATCAGGGTCATCACCACAGTACCGAAAATCGCCGGAAAGACCCCGCCTTCAGAGTTCGCTTCACGCGGGTCGTCCAGCAAAAACTCTACCCAGCGATCAACATAAATACCGATTCTGTCCAACAGATTCAACTGGTTAGCCGGGTAGGCACGAACCACCTCGGCCAGCCCCATGGTCTTGACCTGATCATTGGCGGTTTCTAAAGTCATTTGATAGCGATCGTTTTCACGATTCAGTTCGGCAATCTGCTCCCTGATTTCCTCATACCGTTGATTCAGCTCGGCATCCTTCTTGGCAAACAGTTCCTGCGCCCGCTCCAGCTCAAGTCGTGCCTGACGCGCCTCGTCGGAACGGGTACCGAATTGGTTCATGGCTTCCTGCAGAGCCATCT
>JAWLDI010000068.1:0-12967 GCA_041686715.1 Pelovirga sp. | reverse complement strand
GTGTTGCTGTCCAGCAGTTCTGCCGGCAGATTCGGTTTGATGACCTCTTCAAGAATCGCCTCCTTGAGAGCATCATAGCTTATATCAGGCGCATGCTGGGATGACACAACCACCGTATCAATCCGTGTCGGTCTGTCATTAATATACTGGATTGATACCTGTGATTTACTGTCAGGCCGTAAAAACGGTAAGCGACCGCTCTTACGCGCCTCGGAAAGCTTACTGGTAAGACAATGTGCAAACATGATCGGCATGGGCATCAGCTCAGGCGTTTCATCACAGGCAAAGCCGAACATCAACCCCTGGTCGCCGGCCCCCTGCTCCTTGTACATGCCTTCTCCCTCGGTAACCCCCTGGGCGATATCCGGTGACTGCTGATCAATGGAAGTCAATACCGCACAGGTCTCATAATCAAAACCCATGGCAGAATCATTATAGCCGATCTCTTTAATGGTCTGCCGTACAATTGCCGGCAGATCAGCATAACCGGTCGTGGTAATCTCTCCGGCAATGATGGCCATGCCGGTGGTCACCATCGTCTCACAGGCAACCCGGGATTTTGCATCCTGAGCCAGAATGGCGTCCAGGACGGCATCGGAAATCTGATCGGCAACCTTGTCCGGATGCCCTTCACTCACAGATTCAGAAGTAAACATGAAATCGGTCATTGCCATCGGCGTTATTCCTCCTGAGTATAGATGTTTTGACTGGCCCCAACAGGAACCAGAAGTTTCGATTAATATGATATTTTTCCGACTCGTAAAGATTCAAGAATGCCTTTACAAGGCTTCCGGATGAACACTAATTTATTTTACAACTTACAGCAAGGGTCTATTAAACAGATCCGGCAGCAGGGTACGCATTTCCTGATCAATGGTCGCCGACACCTCTTTGCTGGTCGGCAGACTCAACAGCTTTTCTACCAGGGCCCGCCCCTGTTCCCCCGATACATTGCGCAATACCCGCTTGACCCTGGGGATACAGGACGGATTCATCGATAAGCTATCGAGTCCAAGTCCGATCAGCACCAGGGTATAAAGCGGCTCACCAGCCATTTCGCCACAGATACAGACACTGATACCGGCATCATGCGCGGCATCACAGATCATTTTCAGTGCCCGCAGAATCGCCGGGTGAAAGGGATCATACAGATAAGCAACATGCTCATTGCCCCGATCGACGGCAAGAAAATATTGAATCAGATCGTTGGTGCCGATGGAAAAGAAATCAACTTCCTGTGCCAGAAAGGGGGCAATCATCACGGCAGATGGCGTTTCAATCATAATACCGACAGGAATATCCGGGTTACAAGCGATTCCTTCCTGCTGCAACTCAGTGATGACTTGGTGCAGTATCCGTTTGCAGGCTCTGATTTCGGCCACACCGGTAATCATCGGAAACATGACTCGCACCGGACCCTGTCCTGACGCCCGCAGGATAGCACGCAGCTGTACCCGGAAAAGAATTTCCTCCTGCAGGGAAAAACGGATGGCCCGCAAGCCCATGGCCGGATTCACTTCACTTTCAAGATTTAACGCCGGAACAAATTTGTCACCACCGATATCCAGGGTGCGAATGGTCACCGGCTGCCCCTGCATACGCTCCAGGGCACTGCAATAAGCGGCAAACTGTTCCTCCTCGCCGGGTGGTTGCTGGCGGCCAAGATAGAGGAACTCGGTGCGGTAGAGACCGATGCCCGCTACACCATGCTTGTGTGCAAGCTTGAATTCACTCTCCATTTCAAGATTGCCGCATAAAGAAATTCGCAAACCATCGGTGGTTACCGGTTCAAGATGGCGATACTCTTCCAGTTCATGCTCGAGTTGCTCGTAGTCTTGTTTACGTTGCTGATATTCACTGATCGTTGCTTCGGAAGGGTTAAGAATGACAATACCACTGCCTCCATCTATAACAATGGTCTGGCGGTCACTGATCAGTGTGGTGATGGTTTCGAGTCCGACAACCGCCGGGATATCAAGGGAGCGGGCGAGAATGGCGGTATGTGAAGTTCGGCCGCCGCGGTCGGTAAGAAAACCAAGAACCCGCGAACGATCGATCTGCATGGTTTCTGCCGGTGACAGATTGTGAGCAACAATGATGGATTGCTTTTCAACTCTGCCGACTATCTGTTCGGAGGCGCCGCAGAGTATCCGCAACAGGCGCTCCCCCACCGCGTCAACGTCGGAACGACGTTCACGCAGATACTCGTCTTCAATATTGTCAAAAAGGCTGCGCAGCTTTCGCAACACCTGACGCAAGGCACTTTCCGCATTACGCTGGGTACGAATAGCAGCTTCCGTTTCAGCAATCAGCATCTCATCTTCGAGAATCAGCATATGGGTATCAAGGATATACAGGTGCTCACGTAGATGAACCTGTTTTGAAACCCGCTCCTTGATGCGATTCAACTGGGCCAGGGCCTCTGCTACCGCTTCACGAAAACGCACAATCTCCTGGTCGACTTCATCCGATTCAATAAACAATTCATCGACCGGATAGCGTTGGTCCAGCAGATTGACCTGACCGATGGCAATACCGGGTGAAACGCCGATACCTACAAGGTAGGTATCTTTTGTTACATTATTCTTCACCAAAACCGTCCTCGATCAGTTTACCGATCTCCTGCATTGCCTGCTCTTCATCGGTGCCATCGGTGACAACCATAAGTTCACTCCCCTTGGGCGCCGCCAGCAGGAGAATCCCCATAATACTTTTGCCGTTCACCTCCACATCCTCCTTGTGCAGGGTCACCTCGGAGGAAAAACGACTGGCCGTTTTAACCAGTAATGCGGCCGCCCGGGCGTGAAGTCCGAGACGATTGATAATTGTAAATTGACGTTTCTGCAAGGTCAGACACTCCCTAAAATTTAAAAAATCCGGCCAGGTCGGCCCAAAAAAGTCCAAAGACAATAATAGTCAGACAGGTCACAAATATCAGCAGCAGGGTTGACAGCCCCTTACGGGCACCCAATCCCAGTAACACCATCGGCAGCAGGGTGAGCAGGCCCGGCCAGGTTGGCAGCTGATTCTCGGTCAGGTGAGAAAACACCAGAAAAGCACACAGGCCTCCGAGGACAACTACTGCCGCCTCTTTGATATGAATCGCCCAATCAGCCAGGTTGTGTTCCTGGATATAATCTACTGACTGAATCCCGTGCCGATAGCCATATTCGAAAAAAACGATGCGGAACCAGAAGGGAACCAGGTTGTACATCAGCAGAAAAATCAAAGGCGCCCAGATGATTCCCTTGATGGCGAAAAACAGGGCAATTGCTGCAGCCAGTGGGCGCAACCCCCCCCAGAACAACGCATCGCCGATCGCAGCATAAGGCGCCGCAACGATCTCTTTGAAATCAACGATATCGATGCTGCGCTCCTCACCATGAAAAGCCCTTTCTTCTTCAAGCTTCAACACGGCCCCCGCCACCAGTGGAGCCAGATAGGGGTGAGTGTTGAAATAGCCGGCGTGACGCAATGATACTTCGTGCATTTCTTCTTCAGGGTAAAGTTTGCGCAAGCCCGGCAAAAGCGCAAAGAGAAAACCAAGCCCCTGCATCCGCTGATAATTCCAGCTTGCCTGCAGAAACATCAGGCGCAGCCAGATATGCAGGCGTGTCTGCCAACCGAGTTTCATTGCTGCACCAGCCACATGAGGAGAAACGCCATCCCGAAAGAGGCACAGAACAGGGTGATAGAACGACTGACATTGACCGTACCCAGAATAACCGCCACCCCTACCAGCGGTAAGGCCAGTTGCATCAACTCTGCCGAAGGATAAAAAACGGTACTCAGCACCGGCCAGGCTGGAGGTATTATCAGCAGACCGACTGCCACAATAATCAGGTAGGTCAGCAGGGAGGCGGCACCAAAGCTCAACATGCCGCGCAGATGAAGCCATTGGGTCCGCCGCCAAAGCCCTTCGGCAAGAGCCCGCTCAGTCTCGATGGGAAGGTGGCCATTGTAATTGCGCGCCCGATGATCAAAATACTGCCCGATCTTCCCCACCGGCAGAGCTACCAGCAGACACAGCAGCACCAGTTCTATCGAAACGGCTTCCAACTGACGTCCGAGGGCAACACTAAGTACGGTGGCGGCAATGGCCACCTGGGTGTCATCGGGGGGAACCGCGGCCCCGACCGGTAGCCGGGCAAGCCACAAAAGTTCGACCATCACACCTATCTGCAGACCGATCTGGGGTTCCCCGAGCAGGATACCGGCTACTGGCGCAGCGACGATAGGGCGCGAAATAAGAATCTGTAAAATGGCGATCCGGTCAAGGCCGCACAGCAAGGCCAGCACCCCGCCGATCATCAGCTCAAACCACATCAGCCCGACTCCCTCGTGTCCGGAATCAGTTTGCGCCAGGATCGCTCCGAATCAGCAGGGATGCAGCGTGCGGTAATTCTGACCCCGGCCTGTTCCAGAGTTTCAAGATCATCAAGATCCGTTATATCGAGAAAGACGGTACAGCTGAAACGCTCCTTGCCGGCATCAGCATGGAGGTTCCCCAGATTGAGCTGTCGGTAATTCAATCCCAGGCGATAGGCGCGTAACGCATCAACAGGTGTTCCAAACAACAGAAGGATCCGATATTCATCGAGGGTATTACTGAGCAGTAAGCGAACGATATCGTCCACCGCACCAATTTCAACCCGCATACGGCTTGGCACCGAAGCCTTCATCATCAATTTTTTCAAAGGATTGGCGGCAATGTCATCATTTGCCACAGCTATACAATTGGCCTGTACATGCGGAACCCAGGATTCCAGAACCTGTCCGTGTATCAATCGATTATCAACTCGTGTCAGTACCAGATTCATATTCTCTTCACCAGACAACCATCCAGGCAATCATCTTCAGCGCAACAGCTCAAGCGGACGAATAATCGATGTCCGGGCGTATTCTGCAAGTTGCACTGCAATATCTTCAAACCGGCAAGTCAATCGCAGATTCACACACTTCAATATCATGGGGAGATTGACCCCGGTCAGAATGTCAACATGACCCTTTTCCAGCAATTCGACACTGATATTTGTCGGTGTACCACCAAACAAGTCGGTCATAATCAGTACGCCATCACCACTTGCACCCACCTCGTTAAAGGCTTCAAACACCTGGTTGCGGGCTGTATCAACAGCCGTTTCAGGCTCAATATTCACAGCAGCAACAGCATCCAGAGGTCCCAGAATCATCTCGGCGGCCCGACACAATTCAGTCGCCATATGGGAATGAGTTACAATGACTACGCCGATCATCAGTTACCCCTTGGCCACGTCCCGATGACTGATCTGAACAACGACATCCGTCACGGGGAAATGCAGATAAAGATCTTCTACAATCGACACGCTGCGATGGCGGCCGCCGGTACAGCCGATTCCTATCGTCAGATAACTCTTTCCCTCCTTACGATAATGAGGCAGAAGAAAAATCAGGAGTTTATCAAGATGGCTGCGAAAGTCACGGCACTCCGGTTGTGACAAAACGTAATCACGCACCTTGGGATCAAGACCGGTCAGGAGCTGAAGCTCCGTTATATAATGAGGATTCGGCAAAAAACGTACGTCAAAAACCAGATCAGCCGCCGGCGGCAGACCGTAACGATAACCGAAGGACTCCAGATTGACAATCAGCCGTGCAGTAGATTCCGCCCCCATGCTCTCGAGAGTCAGCGTCCGCAACTGGCGGACATTCAGGTTGCTGCTGTCAATCACCTTGGTCGCGGCGTCACGCAGCAGTTTCAGTTGCCGGCGTTCCTTGTCAATTCCCTCCTGAACCGTTCCGGCAAGAGCCAGGGGATGGGCGCGCCGGGTTTCCGAATAGCGCCGCAACAATTCGTCATCATCCGCTTCGAAAAAAAGGATATCAAGCTGGTAGCCTGCCGCCTTGAGCTGGTCGAAAATTCCTGCGTGATCGGTAAGAAACGTCCGATTCCTGACATCAATAACAACAGCAACGTCAGTATGCCGGCACAGCTCCTGCCGTGCTTTGACCATGAAATCGGGAAGCATCACCAGGGGCAGATTATCAACGACAAAATAGCCCTGGTCCTCCAGCGCTCTGGCTGCGGTTGACTTGCCCGATCCCGACAGACCGGTAATGATAACAAGACGCTGACTCATTCAAGATTCTCGCCGATGATGGTATGGGCATGCAGATAAGCGGCTTCAGCCATACGCTTTTCCAACATATGCTGAAATTCATGAGCACTGTGATAGCCCATCTCCTTAAGCAGCTGATTACGCGCAGCCACTTCCACAATAGTACCGATATTGCGTCCGGGCGCTACCGGAATGCGCACGTAGGGAAGCTCAACGCCATGCAATTGATAGGTTGTTTCGTCGAGTCCGTGGCGATCATACTCCTTATCATCATCCCATTTGACAAGCTCTACGACCAGGTCGATTTTTTTACGTTCGCGGATCGCTGACACCCCGAACAGATGTTTGATATTGAGAATTCCCAACCCACGAATTTCCATGTGATAATGAAGCAGGTCCATCCCTTCGCCGAAAATGACCGACGGCAATTTGAACCGGATCTTGATGACATCATCAGCGACCAGACGATAACCACGTAATACCAGTTCCAGAGCGCACTCACTCTTACCGATACCACTTTTTCCCTGGATCAGCACTCCGATGCCGAGAATATCAACCAGCACACCATGCAGTGTTGATGTCGGCAATAGACGCTCTTCAAGAAAACGGGTCAACAAAGAGATAAAATCAGAACTGAGAAGACGTGTTCGCAACAGGGGAATGCCGGCGGAATCAGCCAGGTTGAGCAGATATTCAGGCACCAGCTGATTTTTAGTGACGATCAGACAACAGATCGGGTGACGGCAGAGATTTCGGATTCGCTGCTCAGCGTCAGAATCCGTCATGGAGGCCAGATACGTCAGCTCGGTCGATCCCAGAACCTGGATACGGTCAGGATGCAAACTGTCATCAAAGCCGGCCAGAGCCAGACCCGGCTTCTGGATTCGCGGCAGGGAGACGCTGTTGTCCAGACCCGCCGCTCCGGCAAGATGCTCCAGTTCGAGGCCGGCTTCCTTTTCTTCCAGAATTTCCCGGATGCTCAGTGTTGACATAACAGTAACACCTGACCTGACGCTTTAACGACACCGCCGGTTGGGTCCAACCGACAGACATAAGGACAACAGATCGCCGCTAAGCGACACTTTCGTTGGCAAGAATAACCTGGTAAATAGCCGTCGCATCCGTCGCCGCCAACAGTTGTTTACGCACAGCGGAATCTTTGAGTAATTTCGAAATTCGGGCCAGGGTCTTCAGATGAACCCCGACCGCGCCTTCCGGAGCAATCAGAAGAAAAAACAGCTGGGTCAGTTGCCCATCCATCGATTCAAAATCAACACCCTTTGTACTGCGGGCGAAAACCAGCTGCAGTGACGATAAGCCGGCAATTTTTCCGTGCGGTATCGCGACGCCATCACCGATACCGGTGCTGCCGAGTTTTTCACGCTCGCAAAGAACATCCAGAACCCTGTCGTGCTCAAGCTCAGGCACCAGGTTCACCAGCGTATCGGTCAATTCTTTAAGTGTTTCTTTTTTGTCTGTCGCTTGCAGTTCAGCGATCACGGCCTGCGGGTCCAACAGTTCTGAAATTTTCATAAATCCAGTCTTTTTCGTCAGCGAAAGAGTCGGGGTCGCAGCCTGATGGTCAGACCCCGTTTTTTTTATTTTCCATGAGGCACAATCAGTCCATAGTTGCCATCTTTACGCCGGTAGACGACATTCATTTCTTCGGAACGATCGTCAGTGAACACGAGGAATTCCTTCCCCAGCAGATCCATCTGCATGACCGCCTCTTCGACCGACATCGGTTTGATGAAGAAAGAATTGCTGCGGATGATTTCCGGCTCATCGTTATCTTCATCAAAGCTGGGTGCGGAAAAAATTGTCTTTTCGATACGGCGCTGCATTCCTTCGCTGCCTTTATGCTGCTTAAGCTTCTCTTTATAACGCTTGAGCTGCCGCTCGATTTTGTCTACCATCAGGTCGATTGCCGCATACATATCTTCTTTCTCTTCGGCACTTTTCATGGTCAGCCCCTTGGCGACCATCGTTACCTCGGCACGCTGATTGATTTTTTTCTGTACCGACAGAACAACCTGTGCATCAATCGGTTCGTCGATATACTTTTTCACCCGGGCCAGTTTCTCCTCCACATAGTCACGCAGGGGATCACTGCTTTCCATGTGTCTGAAAGTTACGGCAACTTGCATAAAAAAACCTCCTTGTTACAGAGGGTCCTTCCATAAGAACCCCGATTTCACGTTTATTATAGCGCAAACACCGGCATTGCGCAGGAACATTCACTTTATGTCCATTCCGGTTTTCCGGTTGAACACTGATTTCAGGATTAAAACAGCCGTTTGCGCTCTGTTGATGATCCGAGGCCAAGCATCTCACGATATTTAGTGACAGTCCGCCGGGCGATATCAATATCCTGTTGTTTAAGCAGGTCGACGATTTTCTGATCAGACAGCGGTTTTTTCGGATTCTCGTTGGAAATGATATCCTTGATTCTGTTTTTTACACTTTCAGAAGCAACAGAAGCCCCGTCACTGGTGTTGATACTACTATTAAAAAAGAATTTCAGTTCAAACAACCCCTGTGGGGTCTGCACATATTTATTTGTCGTCACCCGACTGACGGTTGACTCGTGCATCTGAATATCTTCGGCAACATCGCGCAATACCATCGGCTTGAGATGTTCTATGCCATGTTCAAAGAAATCTCTCTGGAACTTGACAATACTCTGGGTCACCTTGTAAATGGTCCGTTGGCGTTGATGAATGCTTTTGATCAACCAGACAGCACTGCGCATCTTGTCCTGGATGTAGTCGCCGGTCTGCTTGTCAACACCCTTCGACTCCATCAGAGCACTGCGATAAAAAGAGCTGATACGCAGATTCGGCAGTCCTTCATCGTTCTGGGTTACGACATATTCGTCACCGAGTTTATGCACATAAATATCCGGAACAATATAATGTGCATCCTCTTCGTTGTAGGCACTGCCCGGCCGCGGGTCAAGATTTGAAATCAGCTTCACCGCCGCCAGTATCTCTTCTACTGAAAGTTTCAGCGATCTGGCAATCTGCGGGTACTTACGCTCCTCAATTTCGTTAATAAAATCACGTAACAGTACGGCCGCCAGAGAATCGGCCAGATCGAGACGCTGAAGCTGCAACAACAGGCATTCCTGCAGATTACGACAGGCAACTCCGGGAGGGTCAAAATCCTGCACGCGTTTTAGAGCCGCTTCATAGACGGAAACATCCTCACCCGCAGCAGTTGCCAATTCCTCAAGAGAACCTCGGAGGTAGCCGGCATCATCGAGGTTACCGATAATCTCAACCGCGGCAACATGTTCACGCTCAGATACTGAAGACAACCCTAACTGCCACAACAGGTGGTCACTCAACCGTCGCGGCTGCGTCATCAGACTCTCATAGGACGGCCGGTCTTCCTGTTCTTCATAGTTGTCGCGCGCATCATTACCGCTGTTACTGAGGCTGTATCCTTCCAGATAGGTCTGCCAGTCGATGTCCGTCACACCGTCCATGTTACCGGAAAGTTCCTCCTCCGGCGATTTTTCCTGCACCGGCGTGAACTCATCATCCTCTCCCGTGCGTGCCTTCTCTTCTTTTTCCTCTTGGGCATCAACCCCTTCTTCAAGAATCGGATTTTCCGACAGTTCCTCGGCAATAGCATCCACCAGCTCCTGGCGCGATAGCTGCAGCAGCTTGATAGCCTGTTGCAACTGCGGCGTCATTACCAGTTGCTGACTGAGTTTTACCTGAAGTCGAAGATCTAAAGCCATGTCACCTTTGTATTCCAATGCTGATGGTTTTGCAAATCTGCCCGGATGTCTCTGAGAAAATCAGAGTTTGAATTTTTCTCCCAGATAAATTTCCCTGGCCACCGGACTTGCGGCAATTTCGTCCGGGGTGCCGTACTCGAGGACCTCACCCTGATTCAAAATATAGCCGCGATCACAAACACCGAGGGTTTCACGTACATTATGGTCCGATATCAGAATGCCGATACCACGCTGTTTCAATGCTGAAATGATATTTTGAATATCAATAACAGCAATCGGATCGATACCGGCAAAAGGCTCATCCAGTAACAGAAAAGCGGGTTCAAGGACCAGTGACCTGGCAATCTCAACCCGTCTGCGTTCACCGCCGGAAAGAGCGTATCCCTTGGAATGACGGATGTGGGCAATATTCAAGTCAGCCAGGAGTTCTTCCAGCCGTTGCTGCTGTTCAGATCGGCTCAGATCGAGGGTCTCAATAATCGCCAGCAGGTTTTCCGCAACGTTCAGCTTACGGAATACCGAGGCCTCCTGAGGCAGATAGGAAATTCCTGAACGGGCGCGTTGATACATGGGCATGCTGGTCAGTTCCAGCTCATCCAGAAAAATCTGCCCCTGGTCTGGTGCCGCCAGGCCCACCACCATATAGAAACTGGTTGTCTTGCCCGCACCATTAGGCCCCAGCAGGCCGATAACCTCTCCGGAGGCAACGTTCAGGTCAACCCCGGCAACCACCTCGCGACCGCCGTAGGACTTGCGTAATCCGATTGCCTTCAGTGTCCGCTTCACGGGGTCTCCGGCTTTTGTTCAGGCAGGATAACAGCACGGACCCGACCTGAATCATTGCTTTTGACAAGACTGCGATTTTCATCGAGAAAAAGAATGATTTCATCCCCGCTGATACGGTTATCTCCCTGGACCACCTCAGCATCACCCGAGAGGATCAGGGTCTGTTCCTCACGATCAAAAACCGCGCGTTCCGCTCGGCTGTTACGCAGCAAATCTTCAATGCGTACAGAACCGTCCGCTTCGATCCGGCGCACCTCATCCTGTTCATCGAAAAGAACCGTCAACTGGTCAGTGTAAAGGGTCATATCCCCTTGTTGGGCGACTACGTCACCGGTAAAAACGGACTGTTGCTGCTGGCGAAAAACTTCCAGTTCGCGTGAGCTGATTTCAAGGGGTGCATCGCTTTGTGCAGCAGCAAAAAAATCCACCGCAGCGGCGTTCCAAACGCAGCCGAACAGAAAAAAAAGCAAGCAGTTAAAGATCAGTCTAAGGTTCATCCACGACATCCTTTGTTTGCGGCAGCAACAACATGCGAACATCATTTTTCACCATCAGAACATCCTTTTCAAGGTCTATCAGCAGACCGACACCAGTCAATTCGATGCGCGGTGCCTGATAATGAATCGGCGCCGGCGTCGTTAACTCACGCTGCTGTTCATCATAACGCAACGATTCTGTTGTCAACTGTTCACCGCCATCGGACGTAATAACAACATTTCCACGCACATCCACCTGACGGGTGTCTTCCTGCAATTCCCCATGAGCAGCAGTAAGAGTCAATTCACCAAAGGATCCGGCATCATAAAAAATCAGTTGCACCGGAGACAGCCGGACCAGACTGCTGTTGCGCATATACTCAGCCCGATCGGATGAGAGCGTCCAGCGTTTCTGCCCGTCCTGCGTCTCTGTGTAGTGCAGGTTGTCAAGGGCGAGATCAATATCCGCGGGCAGGGTTTCAAGAATTTCCTCCGGCGGCAACTGCTGGACATGGCGCCAGATAGCCAGGCTGAGCAGGATGATCGCTACCAGCATGGCCAGCGCCAGGACCCGGCGCACATTCAGCCTTTTTTTGCCACCCTTGTCAGTATGACACACAAGCCGGCTCACGAGGAGAAATAACGCGCTGTCTGCTCCTGCCAGTAGCCGCCCGCCTGCATCAACATGTCGCAGATTTCTCTGACCGCGCCACGGCCACCGGCGCGACTGGTGACATAATCCACCTGTTCCAGCAACTGCGGCGCGGCATCGGCAACGGTAGCGCTGAATCCGACCCGCCGTAATATCGGCAGATCAACCAGGTCATCTCCGACATAGGCAATTTGACTGTCTTGCAGGCCGGTCTGTGCAATTATCTCCAGATAGGGATCAAGTTTAACCTTCGCCCCCTGGTAAAGAATGTTAATACCCAGTTCCTGTGCCCGGCGATTCACCACCTGCGATGATCGACCGGTAATGATTCCGACTTGAATACCGGTGCGCTGCAGCATTTTCAGTCCATGCCCGTCTTTGACATCAAAGGCCTTGAGCTCGTTGCCCTGCTGATCGTAAATAATACGACCGTCGGTCATCACACCGTCAACGTCCAGCAACAATAATCTGACAGCTGCAAGCTTCTCGTTCACTAAACGACTCCCGCTTTCAGCAGATCGTGGAGATGAATGATGCCGACCGGAACCTGACTGTGTTCATCTTCAAAAACAAAAAGCGAGGTGATCGCGTGCTGTTCCATCACCTGTAACGCCTTGGCGGCCAGATTACGGCGTAAAATTCTTTTGGGTGAAGTCGACATGGCTTCAGCAATAGGCAGCTGCAGGGTCTCCAGCCCCCGCTCCATCATCCGGCGCAAATCCCCGTCGGTAAAAACGCCCAGCAGTGCTCCCTTGCTATCGACAACGCCGGTGACACCGAGTTTCTTGCTGGTGATCTCAAAGAGGGCGTCACGCAGCAGGGTAGCCGGTGCTACCAGCGGAATATCGGCGCCTTTATGCATCAGATCCGCAACCCGCAACAGCAGTTTTTTACCCAGCGCTCCGCCGGGGTGGAACATGGCGAAATCTTCCGCCTTGAAACCCCGCTCGTTAAGCAATACCACTGCCAGGGCATCTCCCATTGCCAGCGTTGCGGTGGTACTGGCTGTAGGGGCCAACCCCAGCGGACAGGCCTCCTCGGCAACGCTGATATCAAGATGAACATCTCCAGCCATCGCGAGGGTACTGGTCGGCCGGCCCGACATGGTGATCAGGGGAAGCCCCATGCGTTTGATCACCGGTAAAATGCGACAGATCTCCTCGGTCTCACCGGAATAGGACACGGCAATAACGGCGTCGCCGCGGGA
>JAWLDI010000067.1:0-13024 GCA_041686715.1 Pelovirga sp. | reverse complement strand
AACTCACTGGATGCCGTGAGTCCAGCGGTACTGGAATTATCATCCGCTACCGTATCAATACAGCAGGCCAGTTCGGCGAGGCTGGCCCCCGTCTGTGAAATCATGATCTGCTGATTGATGTGACATGATACATTGCCGAAAAAAGAATCAACCAGATGCAGCTCAACCGTGCGTCTGCCCGCCTCTTCAATCGCCTTACGTGCCGCATCCCGGTCCAGGAACGGGCCGCCAGGAAGATCTTTAGCACACTCTGCAATCGGGCTGCAAAGCCGGTTTAGCAAAGGCCGCAATTTCGCCATTTCATCACGTCGTGGCGGATCCTGCAACAGCTGTTGCAGATATCTGATAAAAAGGGCATGGTAAACCGTTGAAAAATTGATATAAGCCTGTTCCACAGTAGCCGTACCAGCGGCAATGATACCAAGTCCCTCAACCAGAACGCCTTTACGCCTGCCCAGCTGTTCAGCAACGGCTGCCATATCAATCCGGCCGTCATACTTGCGCAGCAGCGGTATATCGTGAAGAAAGGTTCGCGTTTCCGTGTCCAGGGGGACAATCTGTTGGAGGCCCGGAGCCAGGCGTGACAGGCAGACATCATGAAAAGGAACCAGCGGTTCAGTGATCACCAGGGCAACAGCATTCAAACGCCCCAGCAGATCTTGTCCTGCGGTACAGAGATCTTCAGGACCGGCCTGCAATAACTGATCATCGCGCACCAGCAATGCCGCGCGATCCTGGCGAGTCGACCCGTCAGATTTGATCTTGTCGAAAAATTTTGTCAACTGCCTGATCATGGTTGCCCGTCCAGATAATCCTGCTTCAGCAGCCCGTCCCCATCAAGGTTGCGCAAACGGTAGTAACGTTGCCTTTCTTCGATAAATCGCCGGCGATCAATCGCCGGCACAGCAATGCCATCACCACTGGATCCTTCTTCACCAAAAAAGCGTTCCGGGAGAATCTCATCACTACTGCTGAAACCGTTCATCTGGTTGTAATAACGCTCGGTCAACCAGATCCGCTCTCCAATGGCCGCCAGTTGTGTCGCCGAATAATCTGCTCCGGTTGCCGCGCTCAACAGCGCCGCATATTCTTCCAGACCGGCAGCGATAAAAGCAAAACGGCAGGCGGCAAGGGAATCTACAGCGGCGTTGGTATTTTCGGCAACAATATTCATCCAGGCCTTGCCGGCAAAATCAAATCGATCGGTCGCTACCGGTTTACGCAACACTTCATGAGCCAGCGGATAAGCGCGCAGGTGGCAGCCGCCGCGATTGCTGGTGGCGTACGCCAGAGCCATGCCGTAGGCCCCGCGCGGATCGTAAGCCGGCAGTTCCAGTCCCTTGACCGTCATCGCCAGCTGCGGACAACCAAGTTGCGCTGTCAACCGCTGGGCGCCTTCGGCAAGCAGGTCGCCATCTTGTTGCCGCCAGGCGATCTGGCGGAGCCATTCCAGCACCTGGGGGCCGGCCGGAAAGGCACCCCTGGCCTCGCATAAAGCAGCAATACTTACTGCGGCCGAAAGAGTGTCCAGTCCCAGGTCATTACACAGTTGACCAGCCTGAACAATCGAGTCGGCATCACTGATGCCCAACAGAGCACCGAAATGGCTTAAACTGCCGTGTTCGGGCAGGCGTTGCTGGTTTTTGTCAGTTTTTTTACAGGCGATCGGACAGCCATGGCAACCCTGCTTGTGCGGCTGATAAAGGCGCCGCAGGGCGGGAGCAGCATAGCGGGAAGTCGCTGCAAAATGGGTCTTGCTGAAATTTCTGGTCGGCACCATGCGCCGTTGCGCCAGCAGATCAACCAGTGCCGCTGTGCCGAACTCGGAAAAACCGAGATCACCAAAGATCACTGGTGACGCCTTCAGCAGGCGCATTACATCATGTACGCCCTGTTCGAAAGCAACCTGATCAGCGACGGGAACAGTCATCCCACCATTAACCTGTATGCCCTTAAGCCGCTTTGCCCCCATCACGGCCCCAAGTCCCCCACGCCCGGCGGCGTTCCCTTCTTTCGTGACGATATTGGCGTAGCGAACCTGATTTTCACCGGCAGGCCCTATCATCGCAGCCCCGCCACTAAGACCCAGAGCTGCGGCGGTTTCAGTCACCCCTGCACCCCACAGATGACGGGCGGGTTTGATCTCCACTCGATCCTCGGCGATAGCAAGAACGACGGGATCGGAACTGACCCCGGTTATCTTCACAACATCATAACCGGCGGCCTTGAGGTACCAGGCGAAGGATCCGCCACAGGAGCTGTCATGAATAGTGCCGCTCAAGGGCGAGCGCGAGACAACACTGAGGCGTGACGAGGTCGGCGCCTGAGTGCCGCACAGGGGTCCGACCGCAAAAATCAGGGGCATCTCCGGAGAACAGGGAGCTTCCCGATAATAATCACGCATCAGGCGCACAGCGAGGCCACGTCCACCCAGGTAGACATGCAGCAAGTCGGCAGGTAGATCCTCTGTCCAGGTACAGTGTCTGCTCAAATCAACGTTGAGCTGTCGACCGCGCCAACCGGTCATGACAGATGTTTTCAGATGGGTATTCATAAATAAATGCTGACAAACCTGCACTCAAGTGTTTCTATGACAATTCGACCTGTATTTTATAACAGTCCTTGTTTTACAGTGTCTATCATTTGGTTTTTTCCGCCTGATTTTGTATCCTGAGTGAGCATCGCCGATCGTTGTACCAGAATAAACAACACCACTATCCCGACAGGATATCCATTATGATTAACAAGCAACGTCTCAGTAACGAATTTTTCAACCTCGCTTCCATTGACAGCCCATCCTACAAAGAAGCCGCTATAGCCGCCTACCTGCAACAACGGTTTATAACACTCGGCGCTGATGTTGTTTTTGATACCTGCGGTGCTGCAATCGGCAGCGACAGCGGCAATATGATTGCTCGCTTCCCGGGCACCCGTAAGGGCGATCCTTTCATTGTCTGTCTGCATATGGATACCGTCAGTCCGGCGGAGAATGTTCAACCATTACTTAGTGACGGTATCTTCACCAGCGCCGGCGATACAGTTCTAGGCGCCGATGACAAGGCCGGAATAGCTGAACTGATTGAAGCCATTGACGTACTGCATGAACGCAACATCCCTTATGGTCCTCTGGAAGTCGTGATCACGGTCTGCGAAGAACAAGGGCTGGTGGGAGCCAAAGAACTCGACTTTACCGCGTTTAAAGCCAAACGAGGGATCGCACTGGATACCACCGGCATCGACCGGATCATCAACCGGGCTCCGGCCGCCAATCGCATGAACATCGACATCAGCGGGATCGAAGCACATGCCGGGGTGTGCCCCGAGCAGGGTCTTTCCGCCATTGTGATTGCCGCCAGAGCCATTGCGCGCATGACCCTGGGGCGCGTGGATGAACACACGACCGCCAATATCGGTATCATGAACGGTGGTATCGCCATCAATATTATTCCCGGGCAGGTCAATCTGCGCGGCGAGGTACGCAGCCACCGGCCTGAACGCCTGCAGCAGGTCACCGAGGCGATCGTTCGCTGTTTTGAGGAGGAGGTTTACAACAGCTCTGTCGTTGTCGACGGGGAAACCAGACACGCGACCATGGCGATCGAGATCAACGAAGATTTTCCCGCCATGCAGATTCCGCAAACGGCGTCTATTGTGCAACTGGTGCTGGATGCCGGTAACACCCTGAAAAGGCCCCAGCAGGTGGCCGCTGCCGGGGGGGGATCAGATGCCAACATCTTCAACGGTCACGGCATTGACATGGTGATCCTCGGCACCGGAATGGCCAAAGTCCACACCCCCCAGGAACAAGTAGCGGTAGCAGATATGGAGAAGGTCAGTGAACTGCTGGTAGAAATTATCCGTAACGCCTGAAATTCAATAAAACCGCCGTCATTGAAAGGACACTGCGATGGAGAAGCCCGACGACAGGATTATTATCGAAACCTCTGCAGCGGTTGCCTTGATCACCATCAACCGCCCCGAAGCACTGAATGCCCTCGACCAGCAGACGCTGGATCAGCTTGACAGGGCGATCACAGCCGTCGAGGGTGATCCCGACATCAAGGTGGCGATTATCACCGGTTCCGGCAACAAGGCTTTTGTTGCCGGTGGCGACATCAGCGGCATGCAACCGCTTGACCCCATGGCCGCCCGACAAATTGCCACCGATGTTCAGCAACTGCTGAATAAAATCGAATACGGCAATACCATTTTCATTGCCGCCATCAATGGCTATGCCCTCGGGGGCGGCTGCGAACTGGCCCTGGCATGTGATATCAGGATAGCCGCAGACAGTGCTCAGCTGGGGCAGCCTGAAGTCAACCTCGGCATCATCCCCGGCTGGGGAGGTACCCAGCGACTGCCGCGCCTGGTCGGAAACAGTGTCGCCAAACAACTGATGTTGACCGGCGACCGGATCAGTGCCACCAAAGCAGCGCAAATCGGACTGGTAGGGGAAGTCGTCAGTGCCGCCGAACTCATGCCGAAGGCCCAAGAATTGGCCCAAACCATCGCCGCAAAACCTAAAGTGGCTTTGCAGCTCATCAAGCAGGCGGTCAATAACGGCCTTGAAATGGATATGAACCGGGCTTTCGCTTACGAGGCTGACCTGTTCGGTCTGTGCTTTGCGACCGCTGACCAGAAGGAAGGAATGCTGGCTTTTCTGGAAAAACGTCGTCCCAACTGGCGTGATGCCTGAAATCGCCAGGCTAGATCCAGCGCAGCGGCTGGCCGCGCCTGGTCAGGGCTTGTTTGATTTCGTCAACGCAATCATAAGGCACCCTGATACCACGCAGGCCGTATCCGATCTGAATGGCTGAACCGGGTTCGCCGTGGAAGTCAGAACCGCCGGTAATGATCAGGTCGTGATGCCGGGCCACTCTGATCAGCCTGTCGGTATCCTCGAGGCCGGAGCCATTATTGTAAACCTCGATACCATCCAGTCCGAGACTGACCAGTTCAGCTACCAGAGCCTCCAGCTGGTGGTGATCACGGGTCACATAGGGAGGATGGGCCAGTACCGCGACACCGCCGCAGGCGTGAATCAGGCTGATCGCTTTGTCCGCAGGGAAAAAGTACTTGGGCACGTTGCACGGAACCAGGTAACGCGTAAAGGCTTCCTCATTCCCGCTGACATAACCCTTTTGCCGCAACACCTGGGCAATGTGAGGACGACCGATGGTTCCGCCGGCAAGGCTGCGAACCTCCTGCGGATCAATCGGCGCCCTTTTTTCATCGGCCAGTTTAAGATTGACCGCTGCAATGATTTTTTCGTTACGCTGAGCTCGAAAAGACTGAAACTGCCTCAACTCTGAAGCAAGAGCGCGGTCCTGATGGTCGAAGCCATAACCCAGCAGATGCATATCGGTAAAGGTACGCCACTGGCTCGACAGCTCCACGGCCGGGATAACCTCCAGCCCCAGCGTCCTGGCCGCAGCCATGGCCGGATCAATACCGTCAATATTGTCATGATCGGCAATAGCAATCGCCACCAGGCCGGCTCGGGTCGCCATCTGCACTACCTCTTCAGCAGAATAGTAACCATCTGAACAGGTCGTATGAACGTGTAGATCAATGTAATTGTAATTCATCACTCCATTATTCGGGTTTAGCCTGTAAAGCGCCAGTGTTTTATAAAAAAAAAGTAACTGTTCAGCGCCGGACCGGGGATTCTGTGACAAGGATGGAGCTGAAAAGCTGGCAAAAAGGATTGTTTGCAGTCAGAAGCTCATTCGGGATATCTTGACCAATGGACCGCCAGCGTGTACACATTGAGCAAGTTAACAAGGAGAATTTCCTGCATGCCCTCGCGTCTGTCTGTCGACAATCTCAAAAGTTATTTTTTTACCCGCAGCGGTCTGCTTAAAGCTGTAGACGGTGTTTCTTTTCATATTGATCAGGGTGAGACCCTGGCGCTGGTAGGAGAATCCGGTTGTGGCAAGTCAATGACAGCCTTGTCCATCCTGCGACTGTTACCCGAACCGGGTCGCATTGTCGGCGGTGAAGTCCACCTGGATGGTCGTGATCTGCTGCATCTGCCCGAGATTGAAATCAGACGCATCCGCGGGAACGACATTTCAATGATTTTTCAAGAGCCGATGACATCACTCAATCCGGTTCTGCAAATTGGCGATCAGATTGCAGAAGTCCTGCAATTGCACCAGGGGGCAAGCCGCCGGGAAGCATTGGCGCAGGCAGCCGCAGCGCTTACCCAGGTTGGCATCTCTGACACCGCGCAACGGCTGCGTGATTATCCGCATCAGCTCTCGGGAGGCCAGCGTCAACGCGTCATGATTGCCATGGCCCTGGCCTGTGATCCCAAACTGCTCATTGCTGATGAACCGACAACCGCTCTGGATGTGACGATCCAGGCACAGATCATGGATCTGTTGCTCAAACTCAAACAACAGCGCCAGATGGCAACCCTGCTGATTACTCACGATCTGGGAATCGTCGCCACCAACGCAGACCGGGTCGCCATCATGTATGCCGGTGAAATTATCGAAATGGGCCGGGTTGCCGAGATATTTTCCAACCCGCTGCATCCTTACACCCGGGGATTATTGCAATGTGTTCCCCGCCTTGGCGAGAAGACCAGCCTGTCGACTATTTCAGGACAGCTTCCTGATTTGACCAAAAAACAGGACCGGTGCCTGTTTGCCGATCGCTGTACCTGTCTCTGTGAAACGGGTCAACACCAGCGCCCCGTACTCAAAAAAGTTGGCGACAACCACCTGGTGCGCTGCTGGAGAAGTTAACACCATGCCTTTGCTGGAAGTACAAAATCTGAAAAAAAGCTTTCGGGTTACCGATCCCCTCGGTCGTAAAGCCGGGCGACTCGTCGCTGTCAATAACATCTCCTTTTTCATCGAACAGGGAGAAACTCTCGGGCTGGTGGGTGAGTCAGGGTGCGGCAAGTCAACAACCGGCAGGCTGATCCTGCAACTGCTTCAACCGGATCAGGGACGGATTGTTTACGACGGCACCGAGTTGACGGGTCTTTCCCCCGGGAAAATGAGGCCCTGGCGGCGCCGTATGCAGATGATTTTTCAGGATCCCTTCTCATCCCTCAACCCGCGCATGACCGTAGCGGCCACCTTAAGTGAACCCTTGCTGATCCATCGTCTGCTACCACAGCACAAGGTTCGCGACAGAGTTATCGAACTACTTGAAAAAGTCGGCCTCACAGCAGACCACGAACAACGCTATCCACACGAATTCTCCGGTGGCCAACGTCAACGTATCGGGATTGCCAGGGCCCTGGCGGTCGAACCGCAACTGATCATTGCTGACGAACCAGTTTCGGCGCTGGATCTGTCGGTGCAGGCACAGATTCTTAATCTCCTGCAAAAGATTCAGCAGGAACAGCAGTTAAGCTATCTTTTCATTGCCCATGATCTTGCCGTCATTGAACATGTCAGTGACCGTATCGCCGTCATGTATCTTGGCAACATAGTTGAACTATGCGATGCCGAAGAACTTTACAAGAACCCTCGCCATCCGTATACCGAGGCTCTATTAAATGCCGTTCCCGTACCGGATCCGGGCCATAGCCGCCCCCTGGCCCTGAAGGGGGAAATCCCCTCCCCGGTCAACCCGCCATCAGGCTGTTACTTCCATCCACGTTGCCCTTATGCTGGCAATTTATGTCGTGAACAGGCTCCTGAGCTGACAGACATTGATGCCGGCCACCTGGTCGCCTGTCATTACCATGAGCAGGTCGGCCGTTACCTGGTACACCGGCGAGCGGGATGATTGTATCAACTGGTGTCATGCAGGCAGGTAAAAAACTATTCGCAAATACCCGGACGTTAAGATAGAATGCCGGTGCGGCAGCAGAATCAACTCCTATCCAATCCTCAATACATGACCAAACTTAACAAAAAATCCGATTTGAAGCTCGGGCTACATACCCTGCAGGATATCAGTGCCCTCATCCTCAGATCCCACGACCTCGATGAAACGATCAACAATATCGTCCATCTGGTTGCTGAGCGGGCGCACTCCGAGGTCTGTTCACTGTATCTTCTTGATGAAGATCAACAGACCCTCGTGCTGAGAGCGTCCCGGGGCCTCGCACCTGAATCGGTTGGCAATGTCAAACTCCAGATTGGTGAGGGTTTAACCGGCAAGGTAGCCGCAGAACAACAGGTTCTCGCTATCCAGAATCCCCAGGACCACCCTGACTATCGTTTTTTCCACGAAACCGGCGAGGAGCAGTTTCATACCTTTGTCGGCATCCCCCTGCTCGACCGTAGTGCCTCCATCGGCGTACTGGTTATCCAGACCCGCGATATTCATCATTTCTCTGAAGATGAGCTGGCGACCTTGACAACTATTGCCTTCCAGGTTGCCTCTATTGTGGTCAATGCCAGGCTGCTTGACACTCTTCACCGTTATGAAACTCCCGGTCCGCCGGCACCTCCTGCGGCGTTGGTAGAAGCTGATCAGGACCAGAAACAACCCGGAGCGATTTACGGCACAACAGCTTACCCCGGAACGGTCACAGGGTCAGTAACCATTCTTGACCAGGAGTATGGATTTGCCGATATTTTCGATGAATGTAATATCGATATTGCTGCTGAACTGACGCGCCTTGATGAAGCTCTGCGCCGCACCCGGATTCAGACCCTTTACCTGGAAAAAAGAGTCGCTTCACAGTTGAGTCAGGAAGACGCTGCCATCTTTCATACCCACCTGATGATCCTCGAAGATCGCGGTTTTATCGAACGGTTGCACCGGCTGATAGAGGAACGACACAGCGCCCCGTACGCGCTGAAACGGGTTATCTATGGCTATCTGACCGCATTTTCCCGCATGGAAGATTCTTACCTGCGTGAGCGCGCCGCCGACATGGAAGATGTCGGCAGACGCCTGCTTGCCAATCTGATAGGCCGTTCAGCAGACGGCCACCATCTCCAGCAGGAGAGCATTCTGGTTGCCAGACGCCTGCTGCCGTCCGATATGGCTGTTCTAGATCACGAAAAAATTCAAGGCATCGTGCTGGAATCAAATGAAGCCAATTCACATTCGGTGATCATGGCCAAAGGGTTGGGCATTCCTACCCTTATTGGTGTTGAAGGCGCCACCACCCGTATCAGCCCCAGCGACCAGCTGATCCTTGATGCCAGTGCCGGATGCCTTTACCCCAATCCGTCAATCACGATCATCGAGGAATACCAGCGCCTGGAACAAAACCGACTGCAGGAAAAAAAGCAATTACTTGAATTGCGTGATGTCATTGCCACAACCCGCGATGGTCAGCAGATTTTCCTGCGGGCCAACATCGGCCTGATCAGTGATATTGACATTGCCATTTCCCATGGCGCTCTGGGAGTCGGACTTTATCGCAGCGAGTTTCTCTACATGACTCACAGCGATTTTCCCGACCGTGATCAGCAGTATCAGTTTTATAAAACAATCATTGAAAAATTCACTGGTATGCCCATTACCATTCGCACCCTGGATATCGGTGGCGACAAAGCCCTCCCTTATTTTAAACCGCCGCAGGAAAGCAACCCGTTCATGGGATGGCGTTCCGTGCGAGTTAGTCTGGATTACCCCGATCTTTTTCAGATTCAGCTTGAAGCCATTCTAATGGCGGCAACAGCAGGACCGGTGAAGCTGCTGTTTCCTATGATTTCCAATATGGATGAAATACGCACCTGTAAACAACTGGTAGAGTCGGCAGCTCGGCGGCTGGAGGAAGAAGGGATTGAACATGTCAAGAGTATTCCCATCGGGGCGATGATCGAAATCCCGGCAGCGGTCCATCTGGCCCCGCATCTGGCCAGGGAAGTGGATTTTTTTGCACTGGGCACCAACGATCTGATCCAGTATCTACTCGCAGCCGATCGTTCCAACCCACGGGTTCAGAACCACTATGATCCCCTGCATCCGGCTGTCCTGCTCAGTCTTGACAACCTTGTTACCAGCGCCCAGGAGCAGGATACGGAGATTTGTCTCTGCGGTGAAATGGCTTCTGATCCGGTCTGCTTGCTGGCACTGATCGGCCTGGGTATTCGTGACTTTTCCCTGTCTGCACCCTATATCCCGCAATTGAAAAATATCATCAGGTACATCGACAGCAGTGAAGCGCAAGCCGTTACCCGTCAGGCGCTGAAATTGGGCGACAGCACTGAAATCCGTCACCTGCTCGAGTCACTTCTGCACCACTGAGGTTCTGGCGCAAAAAACACGTAACTGCGCAACTGTTATCCTGAACCGCTGGTCAACAGACAAAAATGCCGGACCCCTGAGCAGGATCCGGCAATGGCATTCTATTGTCGCTATGAAACGACTATTCGATAACAGCCAGCAGATCGCCCTGTTCGACATGATCCCCTTCATCAAATGTCAGTTGCTTAACAACCCCGCCGCGCCGGGTTTTGACATTGGTCTCCATCTTCATCGCCTCGGTGATCAGCAGCACGTCTCCCTTGCCCACCGTGTCACCCTCCTTGACCATCAATTTGAAGACCTTGCCCGGCATGGGGGCCCCGATTTCATGTCCATTGTCCGGATCAGCCTTGACGTTGCTCTTGTTATCGGTCTCTACCGAGTGGTCAACAACCGTCGCCATCCGGGGTTCGCCATTGAGTTCGAAATAGATATGCCGGGTACCATCCTCACGCACGCGACCGACGGCGTTCAGTTTGACAATCAGAGTCTTACCGGGTTCGATTTCGACCGTCACTTCATCTCCGACATCCAGCCCGTAGAAAAAAACCGGTGTCGGCAGCACGGACACATCGCTGTATTCCTGGCGAAAGCGATCGTATTCCTCATAAACGCCCGGGTACAGAACCGCAGACAGGACGTCGCGCTCGGAAACCTCATGACCCAATTTTTTCTCCAGCTCGTCTTTTTTCAGCACGAAATCTACCGGTTCCAGCAATTCCCCGGGACGACAGGTGAGCGGCTGTTCACCGCGCAGGATAATCTGCTGTAAACGTTCCGGAAATCCCCCATAGGGCTGACCGATCATGCCTTTGAAGAAATCAACAACGCCCTTGGGAAAGGCCATTTCCTCGCCACGCTCAAACACATCTTCCGGTGTCAGATTGTTCTGTACCATAAACATCGCCATATCACCGACAATCTTTGATGAGGGTGTCACCTTGATCAGATCACCAAACATATCATTGACGGTGCGATACATCTGTTTACATTCTTCCCACCGGTGTCCGAGCCCCAGCCCCTCCACCTGTGGTTTGAAGTTAGAATACTGGCCGCCGGGTATTTCATGATAATAGACCTGCGCCGTGCCACTGCGCAGCTCCGACTCGAACGGCTCATAGTAGGTGCGGCAGGTTTCCCAGTAATTGGCCAGTTTCTGCAATCCGTCATTGTTCAGTTGCGGATCCCAGATGGTGCCCTCAAGGGCGGCCAACAGAGCATTCATGTTGGGTTGCGCGGTCAAACCGGAAACCGACGACAGGGCGACATCGACTATATCGCAACCGGCCTGGGTGGCCATCAGCAGCATCGCGCCACCATTGCTGGAGGTGTCGTGGGTATGCAGATGGATGGGCAGTCCGATCTCGTTTTTCAGCGCTTTAACCAGCTTCTCCGCAGCAAAGGGTTTGATCAGGCCGGCCATATCCTTAATGGCCAGAATGTGTGCCCCCATTTTTTCGAGTTCCCTGGCCATGGATACATAATATTCAAGCGGGTACTTGTCACGTTTAGGATCAAGAATATCGCCGGTATAACAGATAGTCGCTTCACAGATGGTTCCACTTTTTTGTACCGCCTCCATGGCCACCTGCATCCCCTTGGTCCAGTTCAATGAATCGAAAACGCGAAACACATCGATTCCGCTTTCGGCCGACCTGGCAACAAATTCCTGAACAACGTTATCGGGATAGTTCGTATAACCGACCGCATTGGAACCTCGCAGGAGCATCTGAAACAGAATGTTCGGCACCTTGGCACGCAGACGGTCAAGACGCTCCCATGGATCTTCACGCAGAAAACGCATGGCAACATCATAGGTAGCGCCGCCCCACATCTCGAGGGAAAACAGGCCGCCCCCCAAATGTGCCGTTGCCTCCGCAATCCGGTCAAGGTCATGGGTCCGGAACCGGGTAGCCACCAGAGACTGATGAGCATCGCGCATGGTGGTATCGGTGATCAATAACTGTTTGTGGTTGCGAGCCCATTGTGCCAGTCCCTCCGGGCCTTTCTCGCGCAGGATGTCCCGACTGCCTCGTGGGTGCTGTTGCCCGTAGGGGATTTCAGGAATATCCGGTTCACGTAAGGAAGAAAACTTCAAGGCCTTGTGGGCAGGGATACCAGGATAGCCATTAACAGTGATATCACCGATATAATTGAGGATTTTATTAGCGCGATCTTTTTTGAAACGTACCTCGAAAACCTCCGGATGTTTTGCAAGAAAAGAGGTATCGCACTTTCCTTCAAGAAACACCGGATGGGTAATGACCTTCTCCAGAAAACCGATATTGGTTTTAACCCCGCGAATACGGAATTCCTGAAGAGCGCGGTGCATGGTTCGAGCGGCATCGGCAAACGTCAGGCCCCAGGTTGAAATTTTGACCAGCAGCGAATCATAGTCGGGAGTGATAACAGCGCCGGCATAACCGGCGGCGGCATCTAACCGCACACCGAATCCGGCAGCAGTACGGTAAGCTTTGATGGTGCCGAAATCAGGAGCAAAATTGTTTTCAGGATCTTCGGTAGTTATCCGTGACTGAATTGCAAATCCGCGCAGTTCAATGTCTTTTTGACTTTTGATGCCGATTTCCGGATCGCTGAGTTGATAGCCTTGAGCAATACGGATCTGAGCCTGTACCAGGTTGCGCAGGGTGACCAGTTCAGTGACCGTATGCTCAACCTGAATCCTGGGATTCACTTCGATAAAATAGAAGTTCTGATCTTTATCCATCAAAAACTCAACGGTACCGGCATTGACATAGCCAACCGAGCTGGCAATTTTCAGCGCGTAGGAACATAGTTCCTCACGCTTTTTCCGAGTCAGGTATAAAGAAGGAGCAATTTCTATCAC
>JAWLDI010000066.1:0-13074 GCA_041686715.1 Pelovirga sp. | reverse complement strand
AATACCGCCGATCAGCAGGCGCAGGGCGCCAATGGCGGCACTGTCATAGCCTGCCGGCGCAAAAGCCTGGGCGGTGCCGGTTGTTCCCCAGAGCATTGCTGCCCCCAGCACGAGCCAGGGGCCGACCTCCGGTGCGTAAGCCGGGATTGAAGATTTGTCTGAATCAGTCATGATATTCCTTGCGGATTTGCCTGCCGACCGGACGTTGCAGCAGTATAACGGCCGCCAGTCGGCCAATCACATAAGCGCCGGCTGCTGCCGTGGCCCCGGCCAGGGGCAAGTATAGCAGCGCGACAAACATCAGCAAAAAAATAACGACCGCCTCCACGGCGGTGGCAATGGATACCGGCCGGGTCAGCTGAGTAACGATGAGGATTGATCGCTGAAAACAGACGAGGACGGTCAGCGCCGGAAACAGGGCCATTACCTGCAATGGAACAACAGCAAAGGCGGCCAGGGCCGGGGTGAGTCCGGAAACATCTTCAAACCAGATACGGTTGAGGGGGGTAACAGCAATCAGCGTCAAACAGCTGCCGGTAGTGATGGCCAGCATGAGAGCAAAATGACGTACCCTGGGATAATTCTCACGGTTTTCACCGAGCAGGGCAATGGCAATTTCCTGGTAGGAAAGACCGACAGCACGAAAAACAAAGGTCAGCCCGTAGATCACCGGCATCACTGCCAGGGATTCTACCGGATTGGGGGCGCGGCTCAGGAACAAGGTTACCAGTGGATGAACCGACAGGCCAATCAGTGGGGTCAGGGCCAAAGGGAGATAGTGATCCCATATGTCGCGATAGCTGGGGATATCGGCCTCTGGTTGCGGGTCTGTTGCCAGCAGTGCGGCGATCGCGCGGCGCGCGAGTATGCGGGTCATCAAGGTTTCGGCAACCACGCCACTCGACAGGGCGAGGGCACCAATGATTGCTCCACTGATGGATGTCGTCAGATAGCAGAGAACGGCTGTTGTCGACATGAAGGCCAGCCGGAAAACCGTGGCAACCGCCACCCGGCGGGTGTTGTGACCGGCAATCAGCACGCCCTGGTAAAAACGTCGCAGGCCGATGGCGCCGGGCCAGGGGAGCAGGACAAAAAGGGCGGTGCGGGTCAGATCGGCAACTTCTGCGGGCAGGCCAATGATGGAACGTACGACCAGATCATACACGGGGGGCAGCAGAAACAGGGCCAGGGCCAGGGTGACTGCGAGACTTAAGGCAATGGAAAAATGACGCAGGCGCCGGTAGCTGATACGATCCTTGCACAGGGCGGTGGCGGAACTGAGCAGCATGATCACCGGCGCTTCAGCGACCAGGGCGAAGGCGAATGCTACGCCGTAGGCGGCAAGATTAACGGCTTCGGCTCCCATTCGGGCGATGATGGCGGCAATAAAGGGACCTTCGACCGCCATCATCAGCCAGGTGGCGGCCAGGGGTAGCCAGAAGCGGAAGATCTGGGGGTAGGTTGCGGGTTGCGGGGTTTGGGTCATGGTCTTGTTTGTTCTTAGTACGTTAGAAGATTTCCAGGCATGGGGTAGGGATTCCCATGTCAAGGGACGCTTTTCGCCATCCTTGGCCGCTTGACTGTCGCCCTCCATGGCGACAGACACCCTTGCCATGGGAACCCCTACCCCACACCGCATCGCGAACAGATTTGCTATCCACCGATTGTGGCGCTGAGTCCGTAGTGTGAAAAGCAATCAATCGCCCGATCCAGATCGTCCTGTTCGGGTGGCTGGAGTGCGTTCACCTGATAATCTGCTCCCAGCTTGCGGTATTTGTGGACGGCTATAGCATGGTAGGGCAGTAAGGCAACAGTCTTTTTTTCGCCCGGCAAAGCGCAGATCGTTGCGGCAAAAGCCTGAAGGTCTTGGTCGCTGGCATTGATCCCCTTGATCAGGGGGATGCGGATCTGAATCTGTGCTCCGGTTGCGGCAAGTGCGCGCAGGTTGGAGAGGATCAGGCGGTTATCAACGCCGGTCAAACGCTGGTGGCGTTCGCTGTCGATCAGTTTGAGGTCAAACAGAAACAGTTCGGTACGCTCTGCAGCCGCAAGCAGGGTGTCTGCCGGAACATGGCCGGCAGTATCAATAGCGCGATGAATTCGGCGCTCTGCGCAGCAATCGAGCAGTTTAAACAGATAATCGGGGTAGAGCAGCGGTTCGCCGCCGGATACTGTTACGCCACCACCGGACCGGTCGAACAGGTGTTGTTCCCGGTCGATCATATCCATCAATTCACCAATCGATTTTTCTTCGCCGGAGATTTCCATTGCCCTGGTGGGACAAATGCGCGCGCAGTTACCGCAGAGGATGCACCGTGCCGGATCGGTGTGAATCCCCTCATCCGTCATCTCCAGGGCCTGTTGTGGACAGGCCTTGATACATTCACCGCAACCGATACAGCGTTCCGGGGTGAAGAGTTTCTGTGCCTGCGGCACAATGCTTTCAGGATTGTGGCACCAGGCGCAGCGTAGTGAGCAGCCCTTGAAATAGATGGCCAGACGGATGCCGGGACCATCGTTGATGGCGTAGCGCTTGATGTCAAAAATCAGGGGTTGGCGCATGGCGGCGGTCAAAAACTTTCATTCTCCGTGCGTTCGATGACTTCCTGCTGCAAATCGGCGTTCATGTCGTTGAAATAATCGCTGTAACCGGCCATGCGTACGAGCAGATCCTTGTATTCTTCCGGGTTCTCCTGGGCGGCTTTCAAGGTGTCGGTCTCAACAATATTGAACTGGATATGATGACCGCCGAGGGTGAAGTAGCTGCGGATCAGTTGCCCGAGTTTTTTGATGTCTTCATCACGCTTGAGCAGGCTCGGCAAAAAACGCTGGTTGAGCAGGGTGCCGCCGGAGAGGGTATGATCGAACTTGGTCATGGAACGGATGACCGCCGAAGGGCCGTGGCTGTCGGCGCCATGGGAGGGCGAGGTGCCGTCGGAGATTGATTTGCCGGCAAGCCGTCCGTTGGGGGTAGCGCCAAGCATCTTGCCGAAGTAGATATGGCAGGTGGTGGAAAGCATGTTGAGATGAAAGCTCTCCCCCTTGGTGTTGGGCTTGCCGTCGATGGCAGCGAGCAGGTCGTTGTAAACGCGGACGGCAATAGTATCGGCGTAGTCATCGTCGTTGCCGAAGAAGGGGGTGCGGTTAATGATGGTCTGGCGCAAAAATTCTTCTTCCTCGAAATTCTTTGCCACGGCACAGAGTACGCGTTCCATGGTGAAGGTGCCATCGTCGTAAACATGTTTTTTGAGAGCTGCAAGGCTGTCGGTGACCGTGCCCAGCCCGGTACACTGGATGTAGTTGGTGTTGTAGCGCGGGCCGCTGTCGTAATAGTCGCGCCCCTTGCTGATGCAGTCTTCGATAACGACCGAAAGAAACGGTGCCGGGGCGTATTTAGCGAACATGCGGTCGATGTAATTGCTGACGCGGATCTTGGTATCGACGACATGGTTGAGCTGCTTGATAAAGGCTTTGTAGAGAGCATCGTAGCTGGTCAAGGTGGACGGGTCGCCGGTGGCCAGGCCGACCTGCTTGCCGGTCAGTGGGTCGATGCCATTATTCAGGGTGATTTCCAGAACTTTTGGCACATTGAGATAGCCGGTCAGCACAAAGGCTTCCTTGCCGAAGGCACCCACCTCAATGCAGCCGCTGCACCCCCCTTCGCGGGCGTCGCGCAGGGACTTTCCCTGGCTCAGCAGTTCAGTGACGTAAACATCCGGATTGAATACCGACGGGTAACCGTGGCCCTGACGGATAACCCGGCAGGCCGCATCGAGAAAGCGGTCGGGGGTTTGGGCGCTGATATGGACCGAACTGCCCGGCTGGAGAATATGCAACTCTTCAATCACCTCGAGCATGATGTAGGAGACATCACTGACGCCATCGCGCCCGGCGCCGGTGATGCCGCCGATATTGATGTTGGTGAAGTCGTTGTAGGTGCCGCTTTCTCTGGCGGTGATGCCGACCTTGGGCGGTGCCGGCTGATTGTTGACCTTGATCCAGAAACAGCACAACAGTTCCTTGGCCTGGTCGCGGGTCAAGCCGCCATCCTTGAGTCCGGCCGCATAAAATGGGGCCAGATGCTGGTCAAAGTGGCCCGGGTTCATGGCGTCCCAGCCGTTCAGTTCGGTGATGGTGCCTAAGTGGACAAACCAGTACATCTGGATGGCTTCATGGAAGTTTTGGGGTGCGTGGGCCGGTACTCGGCGACAGACAGAAGCAATGGTTTTTAGCTCGTCCACGCGTTGGGGGTTCTTTTCCGTGGCAGCCATCTGTTCGGCCAGGTCGGCGTGGCGCTCAGCAAACAGGATCACCGCATCACAGGAAATCTCCATGGCTTTGAGCTCTTCAAGCTTGTCAGTAGCCTCTGGATCGTTCAGAAAATCTAATCGTTCAATTTCTGATGTTATCTGTTTTTTAAAGTCAAGCATGCCTTTACGATAAATCTGACCATCCAGGGCGGTGTGGCCCGGTGCCCGTTGTTCCATAAATTCGGTATATAATCCGGCTTCGTACATGTCGCGCCACGGTTTTGGCACATGGCTGAAAATCCGTTCACGGATGGTCTTGCCCTGCCAGTAGGGAATGACTTCGCGGGCGTAGGTATCGATGTCTTCCTGACTGATGGTATAGCGCTGCTGATCGCGGGTGTTAAGAACGTGAAAATCTTCCACGCTGTGGCAGGTGAGTTCAGGAAAGGTCGGGACCGCCTTCGGGCGCGGCCCGCGTTCGCCGACAATCAGCTCATCTGCGCCGATATAGATGGTTTTTTTGCTGCAATGGTCGTGAAAATTCAGTGCCCGCAGCACGGGAATCGCGCATTTACCGTAATTTTCCTGGTAAAAGGCGGTTTCGTGTAAGGCCCGCTCAATGGACAGGCTCGGCTCGGTAGCGACGCTCAGTTGCCGCAGGCGCTGGATGCGTGGATTCATGCCGGGTGAGTTGGTATCGGTATTGGATAGGGTCATGATGCTCTCCGGTACTGTATCAATGGCTGTGGCCGAAGTCAGGATGATGTCACTATAGCAAATTTATGTGCCGAAGTGGATCAGCAAGGAAGATGCCAAGGCATGCTGGATTTAAATTCCGCAGAAAAACAGGGGTTTAGCTCTCATAATGAGTTTGCTCGCAGGAGAGGTGCCTATATGTAGTATGCATAAATGAATAAAAAATTCATAAATAGATAAGCTGGGCAGGCTTACGCCGAATGTAACGCTACCAGTTATTTGAGGCAACACGTGCTGATTGTAACCTGTCAGGCTCTATGTTAAGACTTATAGGTGACTAAATTTGTCGGAAACCTTAACGGTTCCGCTGTCTGTTAACAGGTTGCGGATAGAGGTTGTTGACTCATAACAGCTATCAAAGGAGAGTTATGGCTGGTTGTTGTGATTCGGGGTGCGAGATTCAGGTTGATTCTGCGGCTCAGAAAAGAACCCTGTGGATGGTTCTGTGCATCAATTTTGTGATGTTTTTTGTGCTTGTCGGCGGATCGATCTGGGGCAGCACGGTATCGCTCTTTGCCGATAGCTTTGATAACCTCGGTGATGCTGTCACGTACGGGGTCAGTATCTGGGCGGTAGGCAAAAGCTCGCGGCAAAAGGCAAAAGTTTCCCTTTTTAAGGGAGCGTTGATTCTGCTTGGAGCTGTGGCGGTTATTGTCAGCCTGGGGGTGAAGTGGTACACCCTTGAAGTGCCGGTCTACCAGGTGATGGGTAGCTTTGCGCTGGCAGCTCTTGTTGCCAACCTCGTATGTCTTGGTCTGTTATGGCGACACCGCAACGATGATCTGAATATGGAATCGGTCTGGCATTGTTCGCGTAATGATATTGTCACCAATTCCTCTGTTATCGTTGCCTCGGGGTTGGTCTGGTATTTCAATTCATGGATTCCGGATATGCTGCTTGGTGGAATTCTGTTCGTTTACCTGGTGAGGTCCGGCATCATTATTACCAAAAAATCTCTTGGCCAGATCCATCAGTTACAGCATTAGACAAGGCCAGTAAATCCTGCCCCAGTGGTTCTTCATTTTTTAAGCACAGGAAAAACATGGGACTTTATAGCAGATATATTCTCCCCAGAGCCGTCCATTATGCTTGCAGCCTGAAGCAGGTGGGGCGCCAGCGCGAAAAGGTGGTGCCGCACGCCCATGGGCGGATCCTTGAGGTTGGCATCGGTACCGGTTTGAACCTGCCGTATTATGACGCAACCAGGGTCAGCAAAATCTGGGGGCTTGAGCCGGCACCGGAGATGATCCGGATGGCCCGGCGAGTCGCAGATTCAGTTCCCTTCGAGGTAGATTTTCTCAACTTGTCGGGCGCTGAAATTCCCCTTGAGGACAACAGCGTTGATACTGTGGTCGTGACCTACACCCTTTGTTCCATTGCCGCTCCCCTCTCCGCCCTGTTGCAGATGCGCAGGGTCCTGCGTCCAGGGGGTGAGCTACTTTTCTGTGAGCACGGCGCGGCACCGGATACGTCCGTGCGGCGCTGGCAGGAGCGGATCAATCCGATCTGGAAGAGGATTGGTGGCGGCTGTCATCTGAATCGTGTGATTCCTGAGCAGATTGAGGAGGGTGGTTTTAGGATCAAACAACTGAACACTATGTACATTCCAGGCTGGCGCCCGGCCAGCTTCAACTTCCGGGGTATCGCAGTCCCGCGCTGATGACCTTTGCGATGAGGTCAGGTTAGTGGTCGCCCCGCCCGCAGACTTTTTTCACCGCCTCTACGTTAATGTACAACACTACTGCCAGAACGATAATCGCGGCCACTCCGGTCAAGCCACCGTAAAAGCTGTTACGCAGGGCGTTCATGATGAAGACGCCGAGAAAGCAGCCCGCCAGCAGCATGTCGGCCTTGACCGCCCATGCGCTGCGACTGTTCCAGGCCCAACTCAGCACGTAGATATTGAGCAGTCCGTAGCCGCCGGTGACGTAGGCAAATCCCCTCAGCCAGGTGGTAGCTGCGTCGCTGAAGTAAACATTGACGGTATAAAAAACAAACAGAAACGAGGTTAATACGCTGAACAGCATCAGACCGTAAACCTGAAATTTTTCAGTTGAGTTCATGGCGTTTCCTTGACGAGAGAGTGACGGTCGCAGAGTAGCAAAAAATTTTGCTGCTGCCAATCTTTACAGATATCTTTGCTGGCGGGGTTTCGGCGGCAAGTGCGCTTGGGGATGTGGTTGCTGTATCGGTCAAAAAAGTTCGTCGCGGCGATGCTGTAAGGCTGGAAGTTGCCGTCGGACGTCGTCAAGGCGTTGTTGGCTGAGGTCAGCGATAATCAGTTCACCCTCTGTTACCTCATTTTTGGCCTGCGCGATAATGGTTCCCCAAGGATCAATGATCATACTGTGTCCATAGGTTCTGCGGTCACCGGGATGGCTGCCGATCTGTGCCGGGGCGAGAACGTAGGCCTGATTTTCAATAGCGCGGGCGCGCAGCAGAATTTCCCAGTGGGCGCTGCCGGTAGGCACCGCGAAAGCCGAAGGAACAGTCAGGATGTTGGCTCCGTGGCTTGCGTAATGGCGAAACAGTTCCGGGAAGCGCAGATCGTAGCAGATGCTCAGGCCGATGCGCCAGTTGTCCAGAGTGATTATCTTTGGCGTATTACCGGGTATAACCTGTTCCGACTCGCGGTAAACCCTGTCTGTCAGGTTGCTGTCGAACAGGTGGATTTTGTCGTAAGTAGCGACCAGATGACCGGTGGCAGAAAATACCGGGCAGCAGTTGTGTAATTGTTGCTTCTCGTTTGCCAGCAGCAAGGTTCCAGCGACGATGGTCAGACGATGGCGGCAGGCCTGGTCGGCAAGAAAGGGGAGGACTTTCTGATGGGCCTCGTGGGTGGCAAAGTGTACTTTGCGCTGGCGGTCAGGGTGCATGACGGGGAACATTTCCGGCAGTACTGCCAGAGAAGCATGCTGCCCGGCAGCTTCATCCAGCAAGCGGGCAACGGTGGCCAGGTTACTGTCGACATCGTCCTGGGAGTTAAGTTGCAGGCAGGCGGCACGCATGGCATCTGCTCCTTGTCGTTTGTCTACGTCTCTTTACGAAAGTCATGGCGCCGCCAGATATATGGCAGATCAACAATAGTGCCGGGGGTGGCAATGGTGTAAAGCTTGTCGAGGCAGTCACGCATAACCTGGCGTTGCTGAGCCTGATGGTGTGGTTCCCCGAGGGGATGGCCGAAGGGCCAGCGCAGAAAAACGGTGCGCGGCGGTTTTACCTGCTCGCTGTATTCTCTGACGATACTGATACCGATGGTGGCGATACCGGCTTGCTCAATAACCCGTTGAATCAGTCCCACGGACTGGTTGCAGATGCCTCAGCCGGGGGTTAACAGGGCGATATCGACGTTTTGCGCACGTAATTTGTGGGCGACCTCCACGGCAGTATGATGAATTAGAGTATCGATGTGGGGTCCGTCGATGTGGCCCATGAAGGAATAGTGGGTTCGGGCGCTACTGCCGAGGATCTGCTCGTCAACCAGTTCCTTGAGTCGATCCAGCGGCAGGATAATATTAGGATCTTTGTCGGCGCTGCTGTGGTTATAATAATCGTGAGTAATGACAAAATCATCAAACAGGGTGGCGCTGTCAAGTTCGCGGTAGCTTGGATCACCGTCGGAGTCACTCATGTCAAAAGGGGGCTGCTGTCGATGGTGGATACCGGCAGTTGTAATCAGCGCCAGCGTTGCCTGTGCCAGGGGAACCGCAGGTGGCGCCCAGGGGACGCGGCCGGCACTTGCGCGTGGGGTGTAGCTGTCGGTGAATTTCCTTGCCAGTATCGGAAAACGGGTTGCCGCCCGTGCCAGCAGCTGGTTTTTTAAACGAGATAGAGTGATCATCTTTTGATATTAACCGATAATCCGGTCTGGTGTCACCTGGGCGCCGGCAGGGCCGGGTGAACGCTGTTGGCGATCGCGGGTTAGAGCATCAGGGCCGCAACCAGCAGTCCCGGAATAATGGCGGCGCCCATCCACAGGGGGAGAAAAAGATGATTTTTAATGCCGGCAATAATGGCAAAGAGAATGCCTTTAATCAGGGTGTTGGTGGTGCAGGCCAGCAGGATTCCCCTGGCGGCCACATCCCCCGCCAGGTCACTTTGGGCTGAGTGAGCCAGCGAGAGGGTAATGGCATCCACATCCATCAGTCCGGAGACCAGCGCCAGCGCATAGATTCCCTGATCGCCAAACCAGGCTTTTGCTGCTTCCGAGAGCAGCAGCATGGCTGCCAGCAGTACGCCGATTTTCAGCGCCATACTCAGCTGCAGGGGGCTTTGGTGTTCGATCGCAGGGGCGTCCTCTGCCGGCTTTTTCTTCTGCCGGAGCCATAACCGAAAGAAAACACCAAGCAAGCCGATCAGCATTACGGCCAGCGGAATCCACAGCGGGTAGAGAAGGGCGGGGTTAACAACCATGACTTCAATCATCACCCGCGGGAACATGATCGCGGATGCGAGCAAAACAGCACCGGCAAACAGGCTTTTCCCCTGGTCGTCACGTGCAAAGCGGGCCATTGTCAATGTTGTTGCGGTGGAAGAGATCAATCCGCCGGCGATAGCGGTGATGATCGTGCCGGTTTTTCTGCCGGCAACCTGAATAATAAGGTATCCCAGAAAAGAAAGGCCGGAAACCAGGACAACCATCCACCATATCCAGTAAGGGTTGAGGGCGTTCCAGGGACCGTATCCCTGGTTTGGCAGCAATGGCAGAAGCACGACAGAAATAATCAGCAGTTTGATGCCGGAAAAGAAATCGCGTGGGGTGATTTTTTTCAACCAACCATGCAGAATCGGTTTATGTCCGAGCAGGGCCATAACGACGACCGTTATGGCGAGTGCCGGGATCTGTTGACCGTAGGCAGACCAGGCGGCAAGGGCAAAAGTCAACATCATGGTGAACGCGGTGGTGGTGCCGATATCTTTGTTGGCGCGAACTGACGACATATGTGCCGCGATGATCAAGGCTGAAACGGCAATAAAAACACTGCAAAGAAACCAGACGCCGGCCTGTTGAGAAATAAGTGCTGCAACCACGCCCAACAGGCCGATCAGGCTGAAGGTGCGTAGACCCGCAATCCTCGCGCCCTCACCTTCTTCCCGATCGCTCCAGCCGCGTTCAATGCCGATGAGTAAGCCGATGGCCAGGGCAACCAGCAGGGTTATTGCCATGTCGTAGGGCTGTTCGATCATTCTACTGACTCTTTCTGTATAAGATGGTCGGTTGTTGCTAAAAAAAACACTTTACCAGGAAGTATAGTCGATATTTGCTCTTACGTCAGTGCGTGATTGTCGGGTCGAAAAAGAGATTGTTGTGCTTCAGCGTCACAGTATGATTGTGAAGGTTGTTGGGGTATGATCGGTACAGGTACTTTTACATTGCCACTGCGCGGTTGTGAAAAGGTTTTGATAATGAAGATTCTGTTGACGAAAGGATTGCTGATGATTGCCATGTTGCTGTCGACCATTGTTGCGGCTGGTGCGGAGCAGAAAACTCCAGAACCATCCATCGGTTTGGCGCTGGGTTCAGGGGGTGCCGGAGGGTTGGCTCATATTGCCATGCTGCAGGTATTTGACGATCTTGACATCAAGCCGGCGAAGATCACGGGTACCAGCATCGGTGCAGTTATTGGCGGACTCTACGCCGCCGGCCAGAGTGCTGCAGAAATCAGGGAAATTTTTGATGAGTTTGGCGGGTCCAATCTGGATATGCTGTCGCATCTGGTTCTTTCGGATAGCGAACTGAAACTGGGAGATCTTCTCAAGCTCGATATCAACAACGGCGGGCTGATTGATTCAGGAGGTTTTCTGGAGTTTTTGTCCGGCAAAATTGACGCCAGCACATTTGACGATCTCCAGATTCCTCTTGAGGTTGTGGCTACAGATTACTGGAGCGGGGAAACCGTTGTTCTCAAAGAGGGAAAACTGTTTCAAGCGATTGAGGCAAGTATGGCCGTTCCAGGACTTTTTTCACCGGTAAAAATGGATGACCGCTTACTGGTGGATGGCGGCACCACCAATCCGCTGCCTTTTGACCTCTTGAATGATAAGTACGATCTGGTCGTGGCCATCGACGTGACCGGCTCCAGGTCACCGGGAAAAGATAGGGACCTCAACTGGACCGAGGCTCTGTTCAGTACCTTTGAAATGATGCAGCAGTCACTTATTGTTTCACGTATCAATACGCAAAAGCCGGATATTTATATCAAGCCGGATGTTGGTGATATCCGCTTGTTGCACTTTAATCGTATCGCCACGATACTTGAACGTTCCGAACCGGCAGCGCGGGAATTGAAGCGGCAACTTGAAGATTTCCTGGAAGAAAAGTAAGGTTGCAAGGGCAGGGATATGTACCATCGGCCAAGAATCGGGAGTAGCCTGGACCAGGCGGATCAGGTGATTATGCAACGGAAGACTCAGGATGTCCCGGAACATGCCCGGCCCGAACATCGGCACGACGGCGGAATCCTGACACGCGATGAGTTGACATCGGTAGAGATCTGTCAGAGCTGTTCCGGCAGTATTGTCGTGGTAGCAACAGACGGTATGATCGGCGGGCAGAAGCAGCAGGTCCACGGCACCGCTTGTCAGTAACCGGAGGAAAGCTGGAACATGACCTGTTGAAAAATTTGAGAAAAATCGTGGTGGGTGTTACCGCACGTGTCGATCTGATGGAGGCGGTATGAAAACTCTTTCGAGCACCGGGTTTGCGCTTTTTGGTGCAGCCCTGGTCGCTATCAGCTACGGACTTGCACGTTTCGCTTTCGGGGTGTTCGTGCCCCCGATCCGAACCGAGCTGAAACTAACCCCGGATGTGATTGGTGTTATCGGCGCGCAGCCACTGATCAGTTTTTTGCTGGCCTCGCTCATTGCACCCTTCGCTGCCGATCGTCTCGGTGCCCGCAAGACGGCGGTGTTATCCGGTGGTTTCGGGACTATCGGCCTGGCGCTGATAAGCCAGGCCTCCGGCGCTTTATCCCTCGGCGTGGGGGTGTTCGCTTGTGGCATCTGTACCGGCCTGATGATGCCGGCGCTTACGGCGGCTATGCAGGCGTTGGTAGATCGTTCTCTGCATGGACGGGTAAGCGCGGTCATCAACGCGGGTGCCAGTGTTGGCGTGATCGTTGCCGTGCCGGTGGTGCTGTTCTTGGCCGGTGCTTGGCGATTCGCGTACCTGACCTTTGCCGTCCTGGCGGCTATCGGCATGGTTGCCGCGTGGTATGTCATCCCAGCGGTGTCGCGGATCACGCCGACGAACGCCGCACCGCCGCCTCCCATCAGCGCCCTGCAGTGGTCGCGGCTCTTCAGGCTCTCGTTATTTGCTTTCGTGATGGGCTTCGTCTCATCCGCGTACTGGATCTTCGCCCCAGACCTGGTGGTCTCCCTTCGCGCCCTGCCTGCCGGGGCAACCGGCTGGCTGTGGTTAGCAGTTGGTATTGCCGGCCTCGGAGGTGCCGTGGTGGCCGATCTGGCTGATCGCAACAATCCTCCCATCACCCAGGCGCTGATGCTGATGATGTTGTCCGCGAGCCTGGCATTGCTTGCGGCCAGCCCGGGTCAACTGGCTATTGCGGTATTTTCGGCGCTGGTTTTTGGCCTGGCGTATATGAGTCTGACGGGCCTCTATCTGATGACCGGTATTCGCTTGTTGCCTGGCCGCCTGTCGCTGGGACCAGTTTTTCCATTAATGGCTGTTTCGCTCGGGCAGGCGGCCGGTTCACCCATCGTCGGTGTGCTGGTGAATAAGTTTGGCTACAGCGATGCGTTCGCCATGTTCTCAACGATTGGTATTATGGCAGCCATGTTATCCCCGCTGTATCCGCGCTACATAGAGGAAGATCCCCAGGAGGAGGTTGACTACGAAACCGGACTTCAGGCGGCGTACGATTACCAGCTTCAGAATGAGGATGGTGAGCCGTTAGAGCCTGTTGTGAACGAAGATGAAAACATGAACGGTGAATAGAAAAACGGGAGGGACGGGGGACACGTAAACGGGGGACACAATACCAATTAGGTTCCTAATTGGTATTGTGTCCCCCGTTTACCAAGTCAGTACTGGCTCCGCTTCGAATCC
>JAWLDI010000065.1:0-13554 GCA_041686715.1 Pelovirga sp. | reverse complement strand
CAGGGGGAATGTCGGAGTATTTAGATGAATCTATTAATTATTTTATTGTTGAGCTCAGGTAGTTTTTTACTGTTGATATCCTTGCTGCCGATCCGCACTATTATCAACCATGCCGGTGCCAGAGGGGTCGAAAATTACTGGCGCCTGTTGTTTGCGATGGTCTGCCTGTTTCTATGTGGTTATCTCGCTTACACCTGGCTTACCTGGTGGAACTATGCCAGCCTGATTGATTTGATTGTGCCGGTTGTCTTTTTCTTTGGATCGATATTTGTTCTGCTGGTAACAACCCTGTCGGTGAAAACTGCGCAGACGTTGCAGCACACATTCCAGTTGGAACGTGACAATATCACCGATAGTTTGCTGAATATTTACAACCGTTGTCACCTTGAGCAGCGTCTGCCTGAACAGTTCGCCAGTGCCCGCCGTTACGGTCATGATCTGGCAGTAATGATGATCGACATCGACCATTTCAAGGCGGTGAACGACACATGGGGGCATCAGGCAGGCGATCAGGTGTTGCAGAAAGTAGCTTGTTTAATCAAGAGAAGTATACGCGAGGCAGATATTCTTTGTCGTTACGGCGGCGAAGAGTTGTTTCTGATGTTACCCCATACCGGTGGCAGTGCTGCCCTGAATAAGGCGGAGCAGATTCGTAGCAATATGGAAAAAGCCGAGATCCATTCAGAACCTGTGACCATCAGTATTGGCGTGACAGCGTTAACAGCTGAGATCGTTTCATCTGATGATCTGCTGTGGCAGGCTGATATGGCATTATACCGGGCCAAGCAGGAAGGTCGTAACCGCTGCGTGTTCTTTTCCCCTGAGCAGTGTTGTCAGGTGAAACCGTAGGCACCTGCTCAGATCGTATCGGGACGTTCTTTATTCAAAAACATCGCCAGTTTTTCTTCTACCAGATTCAAGTGTTCCAGCATTTTAGCTCGAGCCCGCTCTGGATCACGGGCTTCGATGGCCTCAAGAATTTCACGGTGATGATTAAGCAGCAGTTCAACATACCCCTCTTTGCTGTAAAATTCGCCGAGGGCGACCATAATCGTGGTTTGAAACAGGGTCTGAATGGTATTCAGTACATGAACCTGAATGGTATTGTGGGAAGCCGCAGTGATGGTCAGATGAAACTGGAAGTCTATTTCCGGATCCCAGCCGCCGCTTTCAGCCTGTTCTTCCATGACTGTATAGATTTCGCGTAAACGATCAAGCTCGGGTTTTTCGGCGCGCTTTGCTGCCAGGTAGGCAGACCAGGTTTCCAGTCCCATGCGCACTTCGGTCAGGGCATGGAGCATCCGCGGATCGCGTCGCTCAACCATATTGGTAAGCGGATCGGCCATGGTGACATCAGCGAGGGAGCGAACGTAGGTGCCGCCACCCTGGCGTGATTCGAGGAAACCCATGGCTTCAAGGACCATGATCGCTTCACGTACAGATGGACGGCTGACCCCTAAGAACGTTGCCAGTTCCCGTTCTGAGGGAATGCGCTGGCCGGGGCCGAGGTCGCCACGTGAAATCAGTTCCTTGATCTGATCGACGATTTCTTCCGATAATTTTTTTGGTCGAATCGGTTTGAATACGGTGGCCATGTCAGTCTCCGATTAATTTGGTAAGACCTTTTATCACAGCTGATGAGCTAAGACAAGATACCTTTTAGGGCATCGCAGACAAAATCAGCTGTTGCCGCCGCGCTGGAGTGCCATCAGTATGCTGATCCCCGAAAGCTGCCAGGCCGGGGTTCTGACAGTGATGACTGTCAGTGATTTTTATGACTGCGTTTGTAGCGGGTAAACCATTCCTGGAAGTCTTTTTCTTCATTTTCCATTTCGAAAGCATTGATCAGTCCGCGAGCCAGAGACACTGCTACTGCACGATTGCGCAGGTTGAATGAGTCTCCGAATTTATCACTATGAAACTGTTCCTGATCCAGGCCCAGCTTGTTATAAAGGGAGTTGAGCCGACTCTGGATGCCTCGTCGAGACAGATAGCGGCGCTGTGCCATCAGGTTATCGGTCAGGCCCAGGGAGATGTCGAGGAGTGCTTCGTACTCAATGTCGGACAAGGCTGTCAGGCTGTGACCGGCCCGTCCCTGAACCTTACGGACTTCAGGGGCGATCCAGCATTGCTCGTCGATCAGTACGGTGCGAATTGCCGAACTGATCTGTTCTTTGGAGGCAGACTTGAGGATGTAGCCGTAAACGGTTTCCGGCGGAACGATTTTTACCAGAGAGCGCACATACATTTCATCCTTGAACTGGCTCCAGAAAACAATGCGCGCCTCGGGCTGCCTGCTCCACAATTGCCGGGCGAATTCAACGCCATTCATTTCCGGCATCTGAATATCGCTGATGACCAGGGGGCGTTCTTTTTCGCTGCCGATCTGCAACGCCACCAGTCCGGTGGGTGCACGGGTGACGGTGACATGTTCAGGCCATTGAGAAAAAAGCTGTTCAAGAAACTCGAGATCTTTGGGGTTGTCTTCAGCAATGAGTATATCCAGATGGTTGGACATTGTTGGCTCCATCAAAGTGTGATGTCGGTGGTCATACTGAGTTCAAAGCGTGTACCGGTTGAAAAACGCGATGGTTTCCATTTGACCTCAGCATCGATTGTCCGTGCGCGTTCACGGATATTGTTCAGCCCCCGCCCTTTGTGACTGACTTCATCCATTTTCATGCCACAACCGTTGTCCTCCACGGAAAACACCAGGGTCGCTTCGCGCAGTTCAAGATTGACTTCAAAACGGCTTGCTGACGCATGTTTGATGATATTCTGTATCGCTTCGATGGCGATGCGATACAGGGCCAGTTGTCTGATGCGATCCAGATTCAGCTCAGTGATGCGCGGGTCAATATAAAGGTGGCAATCAGGTATGTTCTCACGCTGTCTCTGCTGATCAAGGTGGGCTTCAATTGCTGCGCCGAGGCCGAGAATATCAAGTGTCTGCGGGTGCAGGTTGTTCATGATGTCGCGCAGGTTGGTGATGGCGCTGTTCAGACTCTGTTCCAGGGCCAGGGTATGTGCTCCGACATCATCTTCTTTGTGCAGACTTGAAAGATGTTGCAAGCCACGGAGGATACCGGAAAGATCGGAGAGAGACTGATCGTGCAGATCCATGGCAATGCGGCGGCGTTCCTCTTCGGCGCCTTCCAGCAGCTTTTCCGTGCCGACAACCTGAATCAGTCTGGTTGCCATGCGGTTGATCGAGCGTGCCAGGACATCCATCTCGTCCTGTATCCGGTCGGGCATGGGCGGCAAGTCCAGGCTGCCGTCGGCAATCCGGGCAGCACTGGTGGATATTGTTTGAATACGTCCGAGAATTCGGCGACTGAAATAGATGGAGATGGACAGTCCCAGCAGGACAGCAAAAATGAGCACCGCAATGGAAACCAGGACAGTTCGTTCAACCAGTTGGTTGATGTCCTGATCGTGGACCCGGCGCAGCTGATTTCTTTGATTCTGGGTGAGATTGGAGAACGTAGAAAGTTCAGCACGAAATTCAGCAAACAACGAAGCGGTATTATCAGGTTCGAGACCGGCAGCGGGGTTGAGATTGCGGGCCAGATCAGATAGATATTCCAGATGGCCGGAGTTTTTTAACGCTCCAAAAGGTTCGATGCGGTCAATGGCCGAGAGCAGGCGTTCGTAAAGATCGACGATCAGGGCCAGATCCTCAGGAGCGGCCCTGCCACTGTGCTGAAGAACACGAAGCAGTACGTGCAGTCTGCGTGACGCCATATCCGCTTCGGCCAGCGCGACAAAGGTGGTTTCTGCGGCCCTGATATCGTGCCTTTTGGTTTTCAGATCCCAGTAGGTGTAGTGCATGAATCCCAGCAGCAGTAACAGCAGCAGCAGGATCATTGCCGGAGCCAGAAGTATCTGTTGTTTGATCGTTATACGCATCAGCGGATACTATCATGTTGCTGTTCCGGCGGGACTGTGCAGATGCGCACAAAGGTCATTTTTTAAGACCGAGATGACGAAAAGCGCTGTCGGCAAGATCAACCACACCTTCAATGGTTTTTCTGTACAGCCGACGGATAGGTACATCATTGATATGCAGTTGATCGTCAAATTTCTGCAGGAGAATCTTGTCCCCGGTTTCGAACGTTTCCAGAGCTTCTGCAGACTGTGGATCAATCCCGATTAAAAAACGGTAGTCCTTTTTTTCGTGCCGTATCGTAATCAACAGCAGGGTGCGTTCGATGTTGCCGCTACGGAAATTGTGTCGAGACGTTTTTGTCAGCAACCTGGCAACGCAGCGTTGTTTTTCGCCAAGCACCGTTTCCAGCGTGATCGTCGCAGGTTTGAGTTCTCCCAGGAGGATTTCTTGCCGTGGCTGCCAGGATGTCGGTTTGCGGTTGTGGTAGCTTTCTTCAGCTTCAAGCAACACTACAACATTGTTGTTGATCGGGCCGCCGATAGAGTGTGAGAGAGCTGCCTGAAATTGTCCGCTGGTCAGCAGTCGGTGATTTTCGACAATTTGTACCATGCCGGTTGCTCCCAGCGGGTGGCCGCGTCCCTTCAGGCCACCGGTCAGATTGGTTGGAAAGCGTCCTTCCGGGCCGGTGAGTGAGTCGTCGAGAAGTCCCTCCAGAAGGCGTTGACGCGGAACAGCGCCAAGATCAACCAGGTTGATGGGACCAAAGCCGTTGAAGGGATCGTGCATATTGATATGGATTTTTCCGGCAAGTTGGTCCAGGTTACTCAGCCCGGCTTTGCCCAGCGCCTGGGCAAGTGCGATCTTTGTGGCCGGAAAACTGGTGAAGGTCAGGCGATCTGCGATTGTCGGGATGTCGGTGCCGGACCCGATGCCGGAAACACGGACAGGCCCAGGATTCGCAGACAACAGACAGGCTGCTACGCCATCCGACATGGGGCAGAAATCATAGTAATGAAGGGGATCGTAATAAAGATAATTTTTGCCGTTGTGAATATCTTCGAAATAAGTATCAACAGGAATTTCATAGTTAAGATGCGCATCGGGGTTTTTTGCGGCAAAGTGATGAGCACGCTCGGTCAGGCGCGCTGAAAAATCGGTCCATTGGGCATCGGAAAGCTTGAATTCGTTGATCAGACTGCGGGCGACAAGGGCTCCACAGGCCGGCATGGTCAGTCCGAATTCGGCTTCTTCCCGATCGATAACACCGGCAACAATACGTGTCGCTGCGGCCGTTGATGCATCCGTCATTTTCTGAATGCCGACAGCCAGAACCTGATCGTGCTGACCTGAAGCAACTTCAAGATAGGCGGCCTCGAAGGCGCTGGCTCCTGAGGAGGAAGCTGTATCGACGAGAATCGACTTGGCGCCACTGATACCGAGGCGTCCGCAGATTTTTGCAGCGACGTTGTCAATGCCGGAAAAGGCGAAAGGGTTCTGGCTGCCGACGATAACGCAACCAATATCATGACGTGTCCCCGAGTAGTTTTGCACCAGGGGTTTAAGCTGATCTACCAGTTCAAAAAAACTCATTTTTGGTCGGTGGCGGCCATTGTATTTGCCTACCGGCAGCATAAAAGAGTCGGTCACATAGACGGGTCGCGGCTGAAATGACACTGGTGTTGCCTCCACTTGAATATCAGGAGATGGTGCAGAGATTGTCTTTACCGGATTATAGCAGTGTAGCGTCGACAGTGAAACAGTATCTGTTTTTTGTCGTTACCAATTTTCGCGAAAAAAAGCAAAAAAAACCCCGAAGACCTGGAGGGGGGGTAGGTCTTCGGGGCCGGACTCTCCCTGAGGAGATCCTTGGGCTGGAACATACATGAAAAAGAAGCCCATGTAAAGGTAAAAAATAACAGGGTGAACGAAAAAACAGGCGGGGTTAATGGTTGTTGAGATTTTTGGGCAGGGTGACGGCGAAGTGGCTTCCGTGTTGCGGGGACGAGGATACTTCGATTGTCCCCTGGTGGGCATCAACAACCCATTTAACAATCGCCAGGCCCAGACCGGTGCCACCGTCATATTGATGATTCTTTTTATCAACCCGGTAAAAGCGTTCGAAAATATGCTGCAGATGCTTTTCGTCGATACCGATGCCATTATCGCTGATGGTGATGGTGACGTCTGTTTGTGTCGTTTTGACATGGATGTTGACGAATCCGCCGACCGGGGTATAGCGGATGGCATTGCTCAGCAGGTTAAGCAGTGCCTGCCGCAAACGCAATTCGTCGGCATGAATAACAGAATCGCTGTCGGCACAGTCCAGCCCAACGGTAATATCCTTTTCTCCAGCCAGAATCTGTGCCTGCCGCTGCAGGTCGCTGAGCAGTTCAGCCGGCCGAATGCTTTTCGGTTGCAGGGGAATTTCCCCCAGATCACTTTTAGACAGTGTCAGCAGGTCATCGACCAGATAGCTCATGCGCGTGATTTCTTCAAGGTTCGATTCCAGCACCTTGTGGATATGGTCCGGGGTGCGGCTGCTGCGCAGGGCAATTTCTGTTTCACCACGCAAAATCGTCAGCGGGGTGCGCAATTCATGGGCGACATGCGCAGCAAATTGTCGGGCTCGGTGCAGGCCTGAATGCATTCTTTCGGTCATATGGTTGTAGCTCACGACCAACTGCCGCATGTCAGCAGACCGGACGTTTTCGTCAGAAAAGAACAAAGGCCGTTGGTCGGGCCCGCTCTGTTCCATCAGCTCGGTTAATTTTGCCAGGGTTTCCGAGCTTTGGCGGTTTGGATGGCGTAAGTAGAGACCGGTGCCGGCAAGAATAAGAATGCAGCCGAGCAGCAGCATCAGCCGCCAGCGCAGCAGGTTTAAGCTGTAGGGAGAAAAATCTGTGCCCAGAATCAGGTAGGCTGCAGCGCCGTCAATGGCAGTAAGGGGAAACAGTAACAAGCGATGAGTGGTGCCATCGATGGGGGCGAAGTAGAACAGCTGGTCGTTAGCCGACAGGTTTTCAAACGAAGAGCGAAGGTTGTCATGCTGCGGGGTTGCCGGGCAGAGAGGATCGCCGGTGGCTGTGAAGAGGCCAGACAGGCGTGTGGGCGCTGAAAATTCGAGCAGGTCAGATGCCGTCGTGCAAAAATTATCCAGGTCTGGGTGTCCCGCAGGCTGGCGCTGAAAGAGATAGTCAAGTGTCCGGGCGGACAGTCGCAGCTCGGCATCAACCTGATCAAGCATCTTCTGATATAAAGATGCTTGCCAGAGAAAACTGCTGATGACAAGAACCAGCGCCAGGGTGATCAGGGGGGCACCAGCCAGTTTTTTGATCAGGGGCGTGGTGGGGACCAAACTATTCCGGCTCCCTCAGGATATAACCGATACCGCGAACCGTGTGGATCAGTTTTTTGTCAAAGCCGCGATCGACTTTTTTGCGCAAATAGTTAACATAAACATCGATAATATTGGTGAACGTATCAAAGGTATAGTCCCAGACCTGCTCAGCGATCATGGTACGACTCAGCGCCTGGTTGGGGTTGCGCATGAAATATTCCAGCAGAGAATATTCTTTTGAGGTCAGGTCGATTTCCTGGTTGGCGCGCCAGACCTTATGGGATACCGGATCCAGGCGGATATCGGCAAACACCAGTTCGGCACCGCGATCATGTGAGTTGCGGCGAATGAGAGCTTTGGTGCGTGAGACCAGTTCGGCAAAGGCAAATGGCTTGGTCAGGTAGTCATCGCTGCCGCTGTCAAGACCGGAAACAATATCATCAACAGCATCTTTAGCTGTCAGGCAGAGCACGGGAGTCTGGATGTTGCTCTGGCGCAATGTTTTGATGGCGCTGAGTCCGTCCATTTTGGGAAGCATGACATCCATGAGAATGAGGTCATAGGGGCTGTCTGTCGCCATTTTGACGCCTGTTTCGCCGTCATGAGCCAGGTCTACGGTAAATTCTTCTTCTTCAAGGCCGCGCTTGATAAAGCTGGCGACTTTTTTTTCATCTTCAACAACCAGGATGCGCATAGGGTTGTCTCCTTTGTGTTATTAATCAGCCTGGGTTGAGGCCGTACATAATTCTAATGTGAGCAGGCGAACACTTCAGCCGACAAGGCTGCTAATCGACCGTCTCAAAAAGAAAAGTAGTGGGTCGTTGTTCTTAAGTAGATCCTGCTCATGAGAAGTTCCGGCAACTCTAGCAGAGACAAATATTCTGTGCAAGAGTAATAATAGATTTTTTTAATTTTATTGCGGAGCAAGCCTTCTGATGACTGTAAAGATATAACCATTTGTGTATATGCTGTTCTTAACATGGGGTGGTGAGCATATTCTTTGTTGATTTTTATGGATAGTTTCTGTTAATTAATTGTCATGAAAAAAGAATGGTTGTCTATTGTGATTACCGTCAATGGGGCTCTGGTTGAGCTGATCGGAGCCCTGCTGACGCAACAGGGAAGTTGTGGAATACTGATCGATGATCAGCAGCTCGATACGTTCGAGGTGCCTGATAATGATCTTGATGTTTCCAAAGAATATAACATGACGGCTTATTTTGAAGCCGATCTGGATGTTGACCAACTGCTCTGCGAGCTGGAATCGACTGTGTCGATGCTGCCGATATTCGATTCGGCAACGGTGACCTTCGCCGTTGGTCCGCCAACCCCGGAAATTGATTGGGCGCAGAACTGGAAACAGCATTTTTCCACTTTCCTGATTGGTCGGCGGTTGATTATCCACCCAAGCTGGGAAAATCCTGTTGTCAGTGCAGCACAGGTCGCTGTTGAAATTGACCCGGGAATGGCTTTTGGTACCGGAACCCATGCGACGACAAGACTGTGCCTTGATGCGCTTGCGGAATGCCTTGACCATGCGACCAGGCCGCTACAGATGCTCGATGTCGGCACCGGTTCAGGCATACTGGCGATCGGGGCTGCGGCCCTGGGCTGTGAGCGTGTCGTTGGTACTGATATCGATCCGCTGGCCTGTGAGGTTGCTACGAGCAATGTTGTCAGAAACGGGTTGCAGGACAAAATCACTATTACTGCAGAACCTTTGGAACGAATTGGAGAATCATTTGACCTCGTGGTTGCCAATATTCTTGCGGAGGAAAATATCCGCCTGAAAGATGCTCTGATTCGGCGATTGCTTCCAGGAGGCTGGCTGGTGTTGTCAGGGATTCTTAAAGAAAAGGAATCGGTAGTCAGTGACGCTTTCAATACCCATGAACTTGAACAACTTCCGACCCGCAGCGGTGAAGACTGGGTGTGCCTGGTGTTCCGTCGACAGTCGCCATGAGAAGTTTTTTTTTAACAGACCCGCCGCTCCGTCCGGGTGTGTCGATCCACTTGCCAAAGGACTTGAACCATCATCTGAATCGGGTGCTGCGGCTGCAACCGGGTGCCGAATTTCGACTCTTTGACGGCACCGGACTCGTCGCCGACGCTGTTTTGCAGGATGCCGGCCAAGCCTATGTGCGCGACCTTTACCACAGTACCTCAGCTCCTTGCCGGATTCAGTTGATTCAGGGGCTTGCCAGGGGCGATAAGACCGAGCTGATTTTACAAAAAGGGACAGAACTGGGAGTCAGTTCGTTCCATCTGGTGACCATGGAACGCAGTGTCGCCAGGTTCAAACCTGAGTCACGCCAGCGGCAACGCTGGGAGAAAACGATCCAGGAGGCAGCGCGCCAGTGTGGTCAGTATCATTTGCCGCAATTACTGTGCAGTCCTGCATTGACAGAGGCTCTGGAGGTCGAAGAGGCAGATCTCAAGCTGCTGCTGTGGGAGCAGGCAGATACCCCGCTGACAGCGGTACTTGCTACTGGAGTTTGTCAGACAATGTCAGTTATTGTCGGGCCGGAAGGGGGGATCACCGAAGCGGAAGCTGCCACGGCGCTGGCTCATGGTTATCAGCCGGTCAGCCTCGGCCCGAGAATTTTACGAACAGAAACTGCCGGTCTTGCGATAATCACTGTTTTACAATATCTTTATGGTGATTTATCCTGCGGTTCCGGGTCGATGAAGAAAACCCCTTCACATGGAAAGGACATCTTATGAAATGCCCTAAGTGCGGTTACAACAGTTTCGATTATCTGGACAGTTGTAAAAAATGCGGCAAGGACCTGGTGGAGTTCAAACAACGATACGGAATCAAGAGTGTGTTATTGCCGGGCGTCACGGGTGCTGTTGCCACAACTGTGGAAGAGGAAGATCTGCTTGCGGTTGAAGCACCTGACCTGGCCGCCGCTACAGCCCTGGGCGCCACCGGTGCCGCCGTTACCGAAGACGACAGCAGAGCTGACGCAGACAGTGCCGATGGGGATGATTTCGGTTTCGACTTCATGGGTGAGAGCAGTGAAGAGGAGGATCTCTCTTTCGACGAACTGTTTGAAGAAGCCCCGGAAGAAGAGGACATGGAAGAGTCACTTGAGGGTCCCAAAACCGGTACCGACAGCGGTGCCCAGGCGGAACAAGACACAGACTTTGCTTTTGATGTGCCGGATTCAGATGAAGATCTTGAGGACGATTTTGGTTTTGATACGGAATCCGCAACCAAAGTGGACAAGAAATCGAAACAGTCCGGGGACTCCGGGGAGGGCCCCTCTGACCCTTTTGACTTACCGGAGTCTTCACCTGTGGTGGGGGCTCCGGTACCTTCACAACCTGATTCAATCGCACCTTCGGCGACAGCGGCGGCAGCTTCAGCAACGACTTTCCGGTCAGCCGATGATCAGCCCGATCGAGTTCAGCCGCCAGCTGCTGTTGACAGCGAAGAAGATGAATTTATCTTTGACCAACCCGTGTCAGAACTGGAACAGGCGGCATCGAGTAGCGTAGCAGCGCCTGTCGATCCAGTTATGGAGCCGTATCCGCCCCAGACCCTGCCGGCGTCTATCGGGGGACGTTTTTCCTCCTTTGTCTATGATACTGTGATTCTGGTGCTGGTCGGACTCAGTTTTATTATTGCCGCAGAAGTTTCCCTGTCCAGGGAAACCGGTCCATTGCCGACCGTGGAGACGCTGATTGATCTGTCAGTTCCCTATTTTCTGATCTTCTTTACTCTTGCCTTTGGATATTTCACCCTTTTTCATTTTCTCGCCGGCCAGACCCCCGGAAAAATGCTGACCGGTCTGCGGGTTGAAACAACCGCAGGTGAGCCTTTGACCTTTTCCCAGGCGTTTTTACGCAGTGTTGGCGGGCTGCTGCAGCTCATCCCTGTCGGTCTGGGATATCTGCTGGTTATTTTCAGTGGTGATGGCCGGGGCTGGAACGACCGACTTGCCGGTACCCGGGTGGTCGTGGTCGCGGAAAAAAAATAAATCAGCCCATCCTCAGGGCAATAAAAGATTCCCGATCGGGACATTTGATGAACTCGTTGTTTTCCAGCTCCCAGGCGATGGTGGAGTTCGGCGTCGGCCCATAATCGTGGCCGGGATAGACTCTGGTTTGTGGTGGCAGGGACTTCAGGCGTTGCAGGCTGGCATAGAGTTGGTGGACATTACTGCCGGGCAGATCAGCGCGGCCGCAACGACTGACAAACAGAGTGTCGCCTGAGATAATAGCATCTTCAGTAATAAAAACAACAGAACCGGGAGAGTGCCCCGGTGTATGCATGACAGTCACAAGACCCTGGCCGATGTTGAGCCGTGTACCATCTGTCAGGGGGATATCGGTGTCCGGCACATCGAGTGGATGTGCGCCGAGCTTGATAGCGCCGGCGGCCAGAATCACAGCATTGCCTTTGATATGATCCTGATGGCCATGGGTGTTGAGCAGCAGATTGAGCGTGACTCCACGGCGCGTGGCCTCTTCCAGCAGGAGTTCAGGGCGCATTGACGGATCAACAGCCGCTCCTTGAAGTGTTTCCGGACAATAGACAAGGTATGAGAAGTTTTTCATTTCGCTTGTCTCCAGCTGGACGATTTCGAGGGCTACCATGGGTACACCACCGGATCTTCTTTGCCGATCAGCCGAATTTCCATATCGATAATTTTGAAACGCTCACCGGTCTTGTGCACTACCCACTCATCTCCTTCTTCCGGCGGCTGAGGAAATTCACGGGATCCCAGATACATATCCTCGTTATCAATCATTCCCCACCAGTCGAGGGCACCTGTCTGCCAAATCTTGGTTTTTAGAAAAAAGGCCATCGTTTCTCCTGCGCTTGATGCTAATGTGTTGAGACATTCAGTCTGAGGTTTTATAGTAGCAGAGAGGATCGCTCAGCCACAACCGGTAAGAAGGAACACACTTATGAACTTTACCAAAATGCACGGCACCGGCAATGACTACGTTTATGTCAATTGCTTTGTAGAGCAGGTTGATGATCCAGCCAGCCTGGCAAGGCAGGTCAGCGATCGTCATTTCGGAATCGGCTCCGATGGCCTGATCCTGATTCTGCCGTCAGCATGTGCTGATTTGCGCATGCGTATGTTTAACGCCGATGGCAGTGAGGCGGAGATGTGTGGCAATGGTATTCGCTGTGTTGCCAAATATGCTTACGACCACGGGCTCGTCAATAAAACCCAAATTCAAATTGAAACAGAAAGTGGAGTTCTTGAACTTTTTCTTTTTTTGAACGCTAAGGGCCTCGTAGAGCTGGTACGTGTGGCCATGGGTTGTCCCAGACTGTCCAGGGCCGAGTTGCCGATGATGGGTCATGGCGAACAGCAAGCCGTTAACCTTCCGCTTGTGATCAGCGGGCACCAGCTTGAAGTGACCTGTATTTCCATGGGTAATCCCCATGCAGTAATCTATGTGGATGACGTGGAAGAATTTCCGGTGACCGACATTGGTCCCTTGATAGAGCATCATTTCTGGTTTCCCAAGCGGATTAATGTTGAGTTTGTTCAGGTCGTTTCTGCTGATGAAGTGATTCAGCGGACCTGGGAGAGGGGAGCGGGGGAGACCCTGGCCTGTGGAACCGGCGCTGCGGCGGTCACAGTAGCCGGAGTGTTGACCGGGCGCACCCAGCGCCGGATTACCAATCATCTGCGTGGTGGCGATCTGTTGCTGGAATGGCTTGAGGACGGGGAGGTGCTGATGACCGGCCCGGCCGTGGAGGTCTTCTCCGGAGTTTATTCTCCGGGTTGATGTGTGGGGAACAGCGATGAAGGCAGTTCTATTTGATCTCGACAATACCCTTTACCCGGCTCATTGTGATCTTTTTTCCCTGATCGATGTCCGAATTAATCGTTACATGGAAGAGGTTGCCGGTATTGCTGTTGCTGAAGTTGACGTGCTGCGCCGTCGCTACTGGCGTGATTATGGTGCTACGCTGCAGGGACTGATCCGACATCACGGAGTCGATCCGGAAGACTATCTTGATTATGTGCATGCTGTTGACGTGGGCAGCAGGCTCGTGCCCGATCGGGCGTTACGTGCTGTTCTTGTTGCTGCCGGTATTCCCAGCTATGTCTTTACCAACGGTTCCAGATGCCATGCTGACCGGGTACTGGGTGCCCTTGGTATCGCAGATCTGTTTGTCGAGGTGTTCGATATCCGCATTGCGCAATACCTGCCGAAACCCAAGCCTGATCCCTATCGACAGGTTCTGGAGCGACTCGCTCTCGAGGGAGCAGATTGCGTGATGGTGGAAGATCAACTGCAGAACCTGAAAACGGCAAAAGATTTTGGTATGACAACTGTTCTAGTGGCACCA
>JAWLDI010000064.1:0-13578 GCA_041686715.1 Pelovirga sp. | reverse complement strand
CACCATGCACGGCTGTGGAATGTGAACGTTGTAGAACGCTCCTCTTTGCCGCAAGGGCAGTACTGGCAACAGTTGAATAATGCACGCCCATTTTTCTACTTTTGCCTGTTGCAAAAGTTTTTGCAGGTGATCTGCCCAACCTCAACGTGGGGGGAAAGGCTCAAAATATTGATTGATATAGATTTTCCGGCAGTCGATTGTGGCGCAGTAAAGCCTGCTGACTTTGGGCTGATTGAGAATTGGGAATCGTGGGAGTTGTGGACATAAAAAAAAGAAAGCCGACGCGTACACAGATAAATCCGTGAAGAGGCGCCGGGCGTATTGAGTGTGATTATAGATGACCTTCATCTCCTGTCAACAAGATTTGACAGGGAGATTATTATTAAAAACCGAGCTTGCTGAGAGTATATGATCCGTCTGCATTGCACCAAAAAGCTGCTGGCCAAGCTGCCGCTCTCGGAAGATGGCCGCCTGCACAGGCGCAACCCGTCCCTCTCCATCGTGCGTGATCCGGCGGCCAACCCCTTGAGTGGCTGGCACGCCAACCTGATTCTGCTGCAACGCCGCCAGTGCGTCCTGTTCGTCCACGATACCAGCCGTTTCCCGGTGTTTGTTCCGGCACTGAAAAAGGACGACTTCGCCGAGCTGGACTGGTTCTTTCAGGATGGCTTTATGAACACCTTGCTTAAGGTCGGGGCCGAAGACCACCACATGAAGGCCGCCGAAAAGTTGCTGACGCCGTTGATCTGTGACAATGACTGCAACCGCTCGGTGCAGGGCACCCTCAACCAGATGGGGCAGGATCTGGGCTTTATGCTGGAATACGAACAGGTTTCGGTCACGGAGCTTTCCCCCTACCGAACAGCTGCCTGGCTGGCCGACCGCCCCTGCACGATGAAAGGGGTACGCGACTGCATCTGGCCGGGGCGGGCGATGCTGGAATTATTGGAGGGGATAAGATGAAATTCACCGAGGAAAAACTGGAGCAGGCGATTATCGCTCTGCTGGGAGATCAGGGCTACCCCCACCACAGGGGTGAGTTGATCGACCGGCAACCCCATGAGGTGCTGATCAAAGCCGACCTGCACGCCTTCCTTGCTCAGCAATACGCCGGTGACAACATCACTCCAGGCGAGATCGATTCGATTATCCGGCAACTGGAGATGCTCAATCCTGCCGATCTCTACGACTCCAACAAGACCATCTGCAAGCTGGTTGCCGACGGTTTTCTGCTCAAACGTGAAGACCGCACCCAGAAAGACCTCTATATCCAGCTGATCGATTATGCCGGTCTGCCTGAGGGGCGCATCCCCCGTGAAGGTGAAGTGGAAACCATCGTCGCCGAAAATTCTGGAGCTTATGGCAAAGACAACAACATCTACAAGATCGTCAACCAATTGGAGACCGTCGGCAGTAAGAAGCGCATCCCCGATGGCATCCTTTATATCAACGGTCTGCCGCTACCCGCAGTTTTATGCGGCGACCCGACTTTACCAGAACATCAAGCAACACCGCAAACGATCTGATGGAACCGGGGGCGACGGCAAGGGGGGAACCTACTTCGGCGCAACCGGTTGCGGCAAGAGTTTCACTATGCTCTTTTTGTCCCGACTACTGATGAAGAGCCTCGATTTTGAGAGCCCGACGATTATCCTGATTACCGACCGGACCGATCTGGATGATCAGCTTTCGAGCCAGTTCGTAAGCGCCAAGGGGTACATCGGCGATCAGACGGTGGTGAGCGTGGAGAGTCGCACCCAACTGCGCGAGCTGCTCAAGGGGCGCACCAGCGGCGGGGTATTTTTGACCACGATTCACAAGTTCACCGAAGATACCGAACTGCTCACCGAACGCGATAACGTCATTTGTATTTCCGACGAGGCGCACCGCAGTCAGGTGAACCTGGATCAGAAGGTTCGCGTAACTGAAAACGGAGTAAAACGCACCTACGGTTTTGCCAAGTACCTGCACGACTCGCTGCCCAATGCCACCTATGTCGGCTTTACCGGCACCCCCATCGACGCCACTCTGGATGTCTTTGGCGATGTGGTCGATGCCTACACCATGACCGAATCGGTCAAAGACGGCATCACCGTGCGTATCGTCTACGAGGGACGCGCGACCAGGGTTGCGCTGGACAATGGCAAGCTCGAAGATATTGAGGCCTATTACGCCCAATGCGCCGAGGACGGCGCCAACGAATACCAGATTGAAGCGAGCAAGAAGGCTAACGCCAACATGAACGCGATCCTTGGTGACCCCGACCGGATCAGGGACTTGGCCGCCGACTTTGTGGAACATTACGAAAAACGCCTTGAAGAGGGCGCGACGGTCAAGGGCAAGGCCATGTTTGTCTGCAGCAGTCGCCAGATTGCCTATGCTTTTTATAAAGAGTTGATGGCCCTGCGCCCGGAATGGAACGAGGTGCTCGCCTGTGAGAAGGGGGCGACCCTGAATGAGTCCGAGAAAAAAACCATCAAGCCGATACAGCGGGTCAAGATGGTCATGACCCGGGGACAGGACGACGAGACATCGCTGTACAACCTGCTCGGTTCCAAGGACGACCGCAGGGAACTGGATCGCCAGTTCAAGAACGCAAAGTCGAATTTCAAAGTCGCTATTGTCGTTGATATGTGGCTGACCGGCTTTGACGTGCCGTTTCTCGATACCATCTACATCGACAAGCCGATTCAGCGCCACAACCTGATCCAGACCATCTCGCGGGTCAACCGCAATTACGCAGGGAAAGAGAAGGGGCTGGTGGTCGACTATATCGGCATCAAGAAGCAGATGAACCTGGCCCTGGCCCACTACAACAAGGCCGACCAGCAGAACATCGAAGAAGTGAATCAGTCGATCATCGTGGTCAAGGATCACCTCGACCTGCTGAACAAGATCTTCCACAAATTCGACGCTATCCCCTATTACAACGGCAGTCCAACCGAACAGCTGAACTGCCTGAATAGAGCCGCCGAGTACGCCCAGATCACCAACAAGATCGAAAAACGCTTCATGCATCTGGTTAAACGAATGAAGGCCGCCTATGACATCTGCTGCGGAGCGGACGGCCTCAGCCAGTGGGAGCGTGACCAGATCCACTTCTTCCTGGCGGTGCGCTCAATCATCTTCAAACTGACCAGGGGGGTTGCCCCTGACGCCGCACAGATGAATGCCAGGGTGCGTGAGATGATCCAGGACGCCTTGCAGAGCGATGGGGTGGAAGAGATCTTCAAGATGGGGGACGACAAGGCGGTGGATCTTTTCGATCCGGACTATCTGGCCAAGATCGAGAAGATCAAGCTGCCCAACACCAAGGTGAAGCTGCTGCAGCAACTGCTGGCCAAAGCCATCGACGATTTCAAGAAAATCAACAAGACCAAAGGCATCGACTTTGCCAGGAAATTCAAGGCGCTGGTCGATTTGTATAACGAGCGTAAAGAAGACGATGTACTGGTCAGCAATGTGCTGGAGGATTTCTCCAGTGAAATTGTCGATCTGATCCATGCCCTGAAGAAAGAGCGGGAGTCATACACTGACCTTGGTATTGATCTGGAAGAGAAAGCTTTCTACGACATCCTCAAAGAGCTGGCGATCAAGTACGACTTTACCTATCCCGAAGATAAGCTTCTGGCTCTATCGCAGGCCGTCAAAGCGGTGGTGGATGACAAGGTGCAATACACCGACTGGAGCAAACGCGAAGACATCAAGGCCGAATTGAAGGTCGATTTGATTCTGGTTCTGGGGGAGCATGGCTACCCACCGGTTGATCGGGATGAAGTCTACAAGGAGATCTTCGAGCAGGCGGAGAATTTCAAGAAGTATCGAAGCGCGTGAATGAGTGTGCTATCAAGATAATACGGGAGGGCATAAATGCTTAATGAAATCGAAGATACGGAAATTGTCATTGGAATAGTTGGAGCTGTGGGGACAAATTTAACAGCCATAAGTAACGCAATCGAAAAAGAGTTAAAAGCATTGGATTACAATGCAGAAACGATAATTTTAAGTGAAGCCCTTAAAAGTTTAAATTTTGATTATCTTAACAAAGAAGAGAAGGATGAGTTTGATAGAATATCTTGCCGAATGACAGCTGGTGATGAATTTAGAGAAAAAACTAAATCAGAAGCGGCGATGGCACTACTTGGAATTGCTGCTATTCGTGAGTTTCGAAAACAGAAAGAAAATTATGACGTCCCTATTAAAAGACAAGCATATATTGTCCGATCTCTGAAGAGGCCAGAAGAAATTCAAGAACTTAAAAAAATATATGGAAACTTATTTGTTGTATTTTCTGTTTACTCGCCATTGCCTGAGCGAATTACCAGGCTTTCAGAAAAGATATGCAAATCTAACAAAGATACCGATCCGATCAGGTACTGTGAAAAAGCAAAAGAACTAATAGAAAGAGACGACTCCTCTGGACATAAAAAATATGGGCAAAACGTATTAGATGCATTTCCGCTCGGTGATTTATTTATCAGTATGTCGGATGAGGGGGAAATCAGAAGCCAAATTCGACGCTTTTTTGAATGCTGGTTTGGTCATCCTTTTCATTCACCATCTAAAGATGAACTAGGAATGTACTTTGCGAATGCCGCATCTATGAGATCTGCTGACCTTTCTAGACAAGTAGGAGCATCGATTTTAACTGAAGATGGAGACATACTAACTGTAGGGTGCAATGAAGTCCCCAAAAAAGGTGGTGGAATACCGTGGGAGGGCGAATCTTTTGACTTCAGAGACTATAAACTAGGAAAAGATCCTAACGTAAACACCAAAGAAGAAATAGTAGAAGAAATTCTTACTAAGTTATCGAAAAAGGGCTGGCTCTCAGAGGAGAAAGCAAAATTAGATCCATTAACAAGAGCAAGAGAGGCAATTTATTCTAAAAATGCGCCCATTGACGTAACAAGAGTCTCCAGCCTTCTTGAGTTTGGAAGAATAGTTCACGCTGAAATGAACGCACTTATGGATGCTTCAAAACGAGGAATAGCGGTTAAAGAAGGGGCTCTTTACTGCACGACATTTCCTTGTCATATGTGTACTAGGCACATCATAGCAGCAGGGATTACCCGAGTTGTGTTCATCGAACCCTACCCAAAGAGCATGGCTGAAGACCTCTATAAGGATTTAATATCATTAGATAAGAATGAAAAAAATGAAGATAAGGTTAATTTTGATGCATTCGTTGGAATTGCTCCAAGCAAATATATTGATATGTTCAAAAGAGGAAAACGTAAAAAAACAGATGGTTATGTTTTGGATTGGGACGAAGACATTGATAAATATCCAAGAGCCAACATTTTTCGTCCAGCCTACCTTGAGGCTGAAACGGTTGCTGTGGCAAAATACCTGAAGAGAATAGAGGATTTGCTTGGACATCAAAACTAAGATTGAGCTATTCTTCATTCCCAAGGAGGAGAGAGACAATGACATTTGCTAAAGGTTGGCTGAGCGAACAAATACGTACCGCCAATGAAACTATTGATAGCTGGTCGCAAACCAAGCGTGATGCGATGGTTAGAGAGGACCTTTGCCCTCCAAGTGCTTCGTCTATTGATGCCGCTTCTTCCGAAGAGTCAGAACGCAATAAATCGATAGTCAGGCATGAATAGTTTGTGTAATTCCTGTGTAATCATGCCGTGAAGATTACACCAGCAACGAGAGTTTGCCAGAACTTTTCCTTCTGGCGAAATCGAATTATCGTAATAAAAATAAACATTTAAAAACAATACAGAACAATACAGAACAACAAAGAACCCTCCCAACCAATCCTGAAAATCCTCGTGTCAGCAGTTCGACTCTATCTCTGGGATCCAGTAAAATCAAGAGGTTATGGACCCTCACTGTAATCCTTTTTTAGTGCTTATGATTTTGGGTCCGGTGCTGGATGCTGCCGGCAGTTTCAAAGGGAGTAATACTATGAGCGAAAGACCGACTCCTTACACCTGTGGCAATGTCAGGGGGACAGACAAGAAGTGATACGGGATCTCCCCGCCAGATTAATCGCCATTGGTGATATTCATGGTGAGCTTGATAAGCTGAACCGGTTGCTCAATACCGTTAAGCCAACGGACAACGATATCTTCGTCTTTCTTGGTGATTACATTGACCGGGGCAAGAACAGCAAAGGGGTGGTTGACCGCCTGATCAGTTTCCATGAAGAGTTTCCGGAAACCATCTTTATCCGCGGCAATCATGATCAGATGTTGCTCGATGCACTCATCGAGGATGGCGTTACCACGGGCCACCAATTGCGCGATCAGTCAAGTGCCTATCGAGCCAACGCCTCGGAATCAGACATCGAGGTTTTCCTGTTCAACGGCGGCAAGGAAACCCTGCGCAGCTATCGAATCGCCCGACTTACCGATTTTTCCAAAGAGCATATCGCCTTTTTACAATCGACCCGGTTGTGGTGGCGATTTGAACAGTTTGTTTTTGTCCACGCTGGGATCGAGCAGGGCCTTCCCCTGGAAATGCAGGATCCCTTCGTATTGATGTGGGAACGGCTGTCACCACCAGGACAGGGTGGCGAAATTCATGTGGTCGGCCATCATCCAACCACTGATGGTGAACCCTACTTTGAGCCAGGGCGCTACAATCTGGATACCGGTGCCGTTTACGGCAAAACCTTGACCGCGTGTAATGTGCTGACCAAGCAGGTGTGGCAGGTGTCGTGAATTTTCTTGATTGACAGCCGACCCAATCGGCAAAAAAAGTCAGTCGAGCCTGGAGATGGAAACCAATCGCTGCCAGAGCAGGGGCAAGCGTTCCTGACTCGCACGGTCTGGTGGCAAATGACCAGAAAGTGCTTCCCGGAACCCCTTTGTAGCGACAAACTCAGAGAATGTCGTAGTAATATATTTTCTTAGCCCGGACTCCGTAACTGACAGTTCATTCAAAATCTCCCCGCGCCCATCAATAACCGTTACTATATCCTCCAGGTCGTGGCTCCCCCAAAAATCATTGTTACCACGACCGAAAAACGCTTCCAATTTCGTCGCAATAAAGTGAACCGGTGTAACAAGCCGAATAGTCAGGTCGTCCTCTAGCGTAACGGTTTGTGCGGTATGAATTGCCTCAGAATACCAGCGATTGCTGAAACCCAGAATGCTTTCATCCGTTGGCATCACATCAAGAGTGATACCGCCAAGCTTCCACCGACACGTCAGTTCTTGATCTATTTCCTGAACACAGCCGAGATCCCGCAAACGCTCTTCCAATTGCCAATATTCATAACGCGAAAGCACCTCTACGATGACATCAACATCATGCGTCACTCTGACATCAGGAGCCGCCTCGTCTGTAACAAACAACGCCGTTGTGCACCCACCCAGAAAAACAAACTGATCTAACAGGGGCGTCAATCGCTGGGCAACCAAACAGAGCATCTGCCGATTTATCTCTTTGACAGCTACCATTTTCCCCCCAGACGTTGTTGCAACGCGTCAATCGCGATCTCCCGTTCACGAGCCTTACCGCCACGAATGGCATCGACCAAAGCAAGTAACTCGTACAGTCGCTGATCGGCAAGCGCAGCCCGGGGAGCAGAGCGATAAAGGGGAGAAAAGGAATATCCCCGAACCTTTCCTTCCGAGTATGGCCAAACAGGAGGCGGTTCATCACTTGCCACGATATGGCCCTTCAACGGTTCCGCTGCATGGGCCGTCGGCACACCTCGCGTCAACTCCCCCCGTTCAGGAACGAACGCATACTTCAAACCATGGATCAGAAACTCTTCTAGTGCCTTGTGCGCTGGTTTCGGATTTTTTCCGTCGACAAAATCCGGCATCAGAAGGTTCGCAGATAAGCAACGCTTCACTCCCGCATTGATTTCGGATGCGCTCATCGACAATTCATTCGCCAACTGCACGTAACTCCAGGAGCGATCTCCCATCGCAATCAGCTTGAGCGCAACCAAAATGTCTTGTGGTTTTAAATTCATACCCGCACTCTATTCGCGAATCGCGAATCGCGCAAGGGAATAAATAACCATCTCTGAACTTTACCTCATTGAGTCTGGCAGAAAACTAAAGATCTGCGGGTGATCAAACAACAACCATGACAATTGAGAACATCGCCACATGAAAAATCAGTTACAATACCCATCTGACTGTTATAATTACGAGGAGCAGAAACAAACTCGGATGATAACGGGGGACCTTACCATGTGCGGACGCTTTGTCTTAACCATAAACACTGAACAACTTCAGCAGACCTTTGGTGTCAGCGATGTTCCTGCCATGGTGCTCCGCTACAACATTGCCCCAACTCAGGATGTCCTGGTGATCAGGCAGAACGCCGGTGGTGAACGCTATGCCGGCATGCTGCGCTGGGGGTTGATTCCCCACTGGGCCAAGGATGCCGCCATCGGTCATAAAATGATCAATGCCCGCAGTGAAACGATCCACGAAAAACCTTCCTTCCGCAATTCCATCCGCTACCACCGCTGCCTGATTCCGGCCTCGGGTTTTGTCGAGTGGCAAACACAGAACGGCAGCAAACAGCCCTGGTACATTCATCGCAAAGATGGCGAAACCCTCGCCTTTGCCGGGATCTGGGATCGGTGGAAGGGACCGGAGGGATCGATCGGAACCTGCGGTATCCTGACCACCACGGCCAACACTTTGGTAGCAAAAATTCACGACCGCATGCCGGTGATTCTGGGTGGGTCAGAATACGACCAGTGGCTCGATCGCGAAACAACCGATCCGACTGATCTTGCATCTCTCTATGCGCCCTTCCCTGCTGATCTGCTGCAGGTCATTCCCGTTTCAGCCAAGATCAATAATCCCCGGCATGATGGGCCTGACTGCATAGAGCCTCTCAATACTTTCAACTCCAACCGTACGTTATTATGAAAACAGTTCAGATCCTTCAGATCCTAACCTTAAATAAAAACAGACATACGCCAACCCATATATTTCCACCAATCTTTCCACAAAATTCTCCTTGGCGGAAAGTTAAAAACTAAAGGACCTAGCTGCTTATAGCTAAGTCCTTGTTTTTACTGGCGGAGGGGGTGGGATTCGAACCCACGGTAGCTTGCGCTACAACAGATTTCGAGTCTGTCACCTTCGACCTCTCGGACACCCCTCCGTGAGTGCCGCTATGTGTTGCGCTTCTGCTGCTTTTTCTGTTCTCTGAGCTTGCGGAAAAAATCGCTCAGTTGTTGACTGCATTGTTGCTGCAGGATGCCTTCGGTTACCTCCACCCGGTGGTTAAAGCGCTCATCTTCGGCCAGGTTGTAAATCGAACCAACAGCCCCGACGCGCGGATCGCGACAACCGTACACCAGGCGAGGAATGCGTGCCAGAATAATCGCGCCCATACACATGACACAAGGCTCGAGGGTCACGTAGAGGGTGCAATCGAGCAGACGCCAGCAATTCAGTTGATCCGCCGCCTGACGGATAGCGATCATTTCGGCATGGGTCGTGGGATCGTTGCTGCTTTCGCGCAGGTTATGACCACGACCGATAATCCCGCCGTCATAGACCACGACCGCACCGACCGGCACCTCACCGAGATCTTCGGCGGTGGTAGCTTCAGCCAGTGCCGCCTGCATAAAATAATGATCCGGGGCGGTTTCTGTCAACATCTTGTTTGCCCCTGCGCAACCATGAACTGCGGCCAATCGCTGCAGATAAAGGTTACACCCATCTGCGCCAGCTCGGCAAAGCGATGTTCATCGTTAACCGTCCAGGTATTGACCCTGATACCATGAACACCCAATAAAGAAACCAACCCGGCATCGACCAGCTTTTCTGCCGGATGATAAGCTTCAACCCGCAGACTCTTAAGATAATCGAGCAGATTGTCGGGGTGGACAATTTCTGTTAGAGCGGCGGTAGACACCTGCGGACACATCTGCTTGAGCCATCGCAGCTCATTATGATCAAAAGATGAAACTAATACCAGTGATTGGCAGTCCGTCGCAACCAGCAAATCCAGAAGCACCTCTATCCGCCGCCGTGCCCTTTGCAAGGGCAACTTTCGCTTGATTTCAAGATTAACGGGAAAACTGTGAGCCCGACACAGCTGCAGCAGATCACGTAACAGCGGAATTTTCTGTGTTCCTATCCGATCCCGTGTCGTTGCATCGACGATACCACGGGAGACAGTGCTATAGGGATCTTTATCAAGAAACCAGGTTCCGGCATTTAGTGACTGCAATTCCTGACACGTAAATGATGCCAGCGCCTTACGGGTTCTGCCGGTAAAAAACGGATGGTCAGTGACATTCGTGGTGCGCTTGAGGCCGCGATCATGAAACAGCAACAATTGCTCATCGGCGGTCATCTGCACATCTGTTTCAAGCAGGTGCGCCCCACAGCGCTGCGCCAGCTCAAATGCCAGGAGGGTATTTTCAGGAGCGATAGAGCGCGCACCACGGTGGGCACAGACGGCACCTTTCACAGGAATATGCTCAAAAAAGCGGCTCATGACCTCACCCTGTCGGCAAATAATGGGGAAAATTGATCTGGATCAAAGGTTATCACCATTTTTTTCTATAAACTCCAGGAGCAGCACAGGTGTGAAGGTATTGGTTAATTTTATCAAGGATAACATGGATGGCACGTCGCAGTTTTCGTATTTCCCGCGCAATTCACAAATATCTGGGACTGATCCTGGGGCTGTATCTGCTGGCCATGGGGGCATCAGGCCTGCTGCTTAATCATCCCGAGTGGATCCGCACCATCGATACACCGCAAGCCATCGTTCCGGCCGATTACGACTACCAGAACTGGAATCGCATGCTGGTTCGCGGTGGCAGCATTACCCCTGACGGCACCTGGTATCTGACGGGAAAATCGGGCATTGTCCGTAGCGACGATCAGGGGCGCAGCTTTTCCCTTCTGAATGAGGGGTTCCCGACAGCCGCTTATGACCGGGACACTGCCGATCTGTTGATTCTCAACGAAGATTCCGCTAATCCCACCCTGCTGGCAGCAACCCGCAGTGGTCTCTATCAGAAGCACGGCAACAGCCTCTGGTCGCAAATTATTCTGCCCGGAGCTCCAGTGTCACCGCGCATGGTGGCGCTGGTTAGAATTGATGACCGGATTATTGCCTTTTCCGAAAAAGCTGCCTGGCAGGCAGATATCGCAGCCCTGAATTTCACCCCCGTGAAGCTTGCCATTGCCGAGCAGGATTCCGCCGCAAACGTGCCCTTATTCCGGGTTCTGCACGACATCCATAACGGCACTATTCTCGGCACGCCGGGAAAAATCCTCCTGGATATCAGTGCTATCATTCTTGTGGTTCTTGGCGTTAGCGGCCTGGTGATCTGGTTTGTACCCTGGCGCAATCGCAAGTGGCCGACCTTACATCAACCGCCCGGCGGCTTCTTTCGCTGGTGTTGGAAGTATCATCTCAAGCTGGGCATCTGGATTGTCTTGATATTGATGATCCTGGCCGGCTCGGGCATCTTTTTGCGGCCACCTCTGCTGCTGGCAACTGTTAATCACAGTCTCGACGCCGATAACCCGCTGTTGCAGTTTTCGGCCCGCTCTGAAGGCTTCGGCGGCAAGATTCAGTCCGCTACTGCGAGCAGCAACGGTAACATCGTCATTGCTACCGAAAACGGTTTGTGGCGTGGTTCAGCTAGTCTGGATGGAGATTTTAAGCGCCTGCAGCTCCCGGTTCCCATTCATGGTATGGGAGTGACGGTACTTGAAGGCATGGCAAATAGCCAACTGCTGATCGGCTCGTTCAGCGGCCTTTTTATTGTTGAAGAAATTTCAGGGCGCATCTGGCGGCTGCGCCGTCCCGGGCTGCAGGAAACCAACCCTTACCAGAGTAATGACCTGGTCAGCGGTGTGGTGATGGCAGGTGACCAGCCCTATGTGCGTTTCGACTACCATGACGGTATGCTGCCGGTGACTGCTGGGCAACCACCATTACCTGCCATGTCCGATGACATTACTGCAGCAGCACCCATGTCCATGTGGCATTACCTGTTCGAATTCCACAATGGACGCATTTTTGCACCCTGGCTCGGCTCCTGGTATCTGCTGATGATCCCGCTTGTCGGGATCATCCTGCTGCTGCTGTGCCTGAGCGGAACCTATGACTGGTTGTGTCGGCGCTAGGAAATGCCATCACGACAGATCATATCCTGACTGCTTTAGAACACCTCGGCTGCTAAAAACCCCGCAAATTGACAGCCCTGATCACCCGTTGCAGGGCAACAACATAGGCAGACTGGCGGTAGTTTAAGCCTTCTCGCAGAGCTTTATCTTCAACCATGTTCCACACCTGATTCAGTTTTTTTTCCAACTTTTTCATGACCCTTTTCCTGCTCCATTGGTCACGCTGACGATTTTGCACCCACTCAAAATAGGAAGCCGTTACCCCACCGGAATTTGCCAGAATATCGGGAACAACGGGTATTTGACGCTCCTCCAGAATATCAACAGCGCAGCAACTGACGGGGATATTGGCCGCCTCTACAATCAGTTTCGTCTGGAGTTTTTCCACATTGTCCTCGTGAATGACTCCACTGACAGCCGCTGGTATCAGAATATCCACATTGAGCTGCAACAGGTCTTCGTTGCTGATCTTGTCGAAATCACCAGTTAATTCGTCAATGGTTTTTTTCGGATTATTTGCTGGATATAGCTCATCAAAAAGCTTATCAACATCAAGCCCGCTTTGTTGATACAGGCCACTGCTGGAATTGGACAGCGCCACAACCTTGGCACCGCGATCCGCTAAAAACCGGGCAGCATACTCCCCGACATTACCCATCCCCTGAATAGCAACCCTTGCTCCTTCTATTTCAACCCCCTGTGCCATTGCGCCCTTAGCTGCCATCAGAGCAACCCCGAAACCGGTCGCCTCAAGACGCCCGGCTGCACCACTTAATTCCAGCGGTTTGCCGGTAACTACAGCCGGATTAAAACCACCATTGTGGGCACATTCGTCGAGAATCCAGGCCATTTCTTTTGGTCCCGCCCCCATGTCCGGCGCCGGAATATCACGATCCGACCCCATCAAGGTTAACATGCGCCGGACATACTGCTTGGTCAGTGTTTCCAGTTCTTTGTCCGACAGCTCGGCCGGATTGCAGTTGATTCCACCCTTGGCGCCGCCGAAGGGGAGATCAAAAAGACTTGTTTTCCAGGTCATTACCTCAGCCAAGGCAATAAAATGCTCCAGATCGACATCGGGATGATAGCGCAATCCCCCCTTAAATGGCCCCCTGCTCTGATTGTGCTGGACCCGATAACCATAGAACAGCTTGATGGTGCCATCGTCGCGTTTCAGCGGCAGTTCGAAACGGACTTCACGATAGGGGCTGCGCATCATTTGCCGCATTTGTGAAGAAACATCAAGCAGGTCAAAAGCATCATTTAAAAATCGTTCGCAGGTAGTACGCAGGCTTTTATTTCTAGCCATCGTCTCTCCTCTTACTGTGAAAATAAGCTTGTAAATTCGATCAACATTTCATATTAAAACACATAGGAACGGAAAAACATCCATAGCCCCATGCCGACCAGGGTGAATTTGTTCCCATCTGCAAATGTGCTTTAAATCTTACCCCAATATAAAGTTCTGGTCATTTTATCCCTG
>JAWLDI010000063.1:0-13624 GCA_041686715.1 Pelovirga sp. | reverse complement strand
CTTGAAATAAAGTTCATTGTTCCGCCATGTTTCCTGACGATTCGCGCCGAAATCGACAGGCCCAGTCCGGTGCCACCCGACTCGCGTTTTGTGGTAAAAAAGGGATCCATAATGCGCGAAAGATCCTGCGCTTCAATGCCGGTGCCCTCGTCACGGACCGTCACCACATTCTCGTTTTTCTGCGCATCAAATCCGACGGCAATCTCAACCTTTTTGTCAGGTTCGGTGAGAGCCTGGCAGGCATTCATGATCAAATTAACCAGAACCTGTTCGATATCCTGTTGACACCCTTTTACTGGCTGCAAAGCCTCCCCGTAATTGACATTAAAATTAGCCGTTGCCTTTTTGATCGACCCACTGGCCAACCTTACGGACGTTTTTACCGCCTCTTCAATAGCAAAAATCTGATCAAACGTATTTTTATCTTTCCGGACAAAATCCTTAAGATCATCGACGATTCGCCTGATGCGCTCTGAGCTGTCAATAATTCCGGCCAGCAGTACCGGCGCCTCCTCCAATAGTTCTGTGTATGTCATACCGCCAAGCTCAAAGTCGCCCTGCTCTCGACAGTGTTTTTCAAGAAGCGGGATGCTTGCTTCAACAATCTGTTTAAGTGTCGGGGCGTTAAGCAGAATCATCGCATTCGGGTTGTTAATTTCATGTGCTACTCCAGCTGACAGCTCGCCCAAAGAAGCCAGTCGACTGACCAGTTCGGCCTCTTCGGCAAGCCTCATTTTTTCAGTAATATCACTACTCCATTCAATAACATTAACGACCTTTCCATCTTTATCTTTCAAGGGAAAAACCCGCTTTCCCCAGACCCGTCCGTCAACCGTTTTACGGGTACCCTCCAGGGGTTCTCCGCTTTCAAAACAGTCCCTGCCGAGACAGTTGTCGCAAGGTGCTGAAAGTCCTTGCCACATCTCGTAACAATGCAGATCGGGAAGTTCAGATTGGTCCTTGTTTAACAACTCTGCAGTACCTTTGTTAGCCCAGACAACTCGCAGATCAGGGGACAACAGGGTTAAGGCATCGGGAATCCCATCCAATATGACCTGAAATTCCTGATACAGTTTTTTGAATTTCTGTTCGCTATGACGCAATGCCACCTCGACACCTTTACGCTCTTTGATCTCATGGCGTAACTGCTGATTGCTTTTTCGCTGCTCTTTAAACGAATTCCTGAGTTTTTTGCTCATTTCATTGAAGGAATTAACGACCATATCCAGCTCATCACCCGCCCTCTTTTGTTTTCGCGTTCTTTTTAATTCAAGAGGCTGTTCTTCATTTTCCGGATCATAGCTGTTGGCATACTCAGCCAAAACATTGAGATGGCGACCTATGAGTAGATAAAACAGAATCAACATAAAAAAAGAAACGAGGAGGGTCTTAACTGCCAGGGTTGAAAAAATGATCAGCGCCCGATCAAACAAACGTTGATGCACACCGTAGAGGTCAGCCACTACAAACAAACTACCAAGGTCAACCTGCTGGTCACGGTACAGATAATGAAGAGGATATTCTCGCTCTATGGTATTGGCCTGCCCGCGATTACCTACGGAAATAAGGGTGCTTCCGTTTTGACTTATTCCTAAATACGCTATATCCGGTAATTTCAGTAGCCCATCAAGTTGAATTTTCAAAAAGGAGTCGTTTGCAACCCACAGCGTCTGTATCAAGCTTTGCAGTTGACTGGCCTCAATCTGTGACAGACTTTTCTCGATACTTTTAATGTCGCGCTTGTATTCAAGATAGAGCTGGAGGGATGTACCGATAAGGGTAATAACTGAACTGCACAAAAAAAGATACACAACCAGCCTTCGGGCGATACTGCTCCTCGAGAAGTCGAAGACCCTGCTCAGGCCAATCACAATGAGCCTCCCTCAATCAGTGTTTGCAGGCCGTTCACAATGATTTGCTGATAGGTTCCATCCTGCTTCATTTCTTTAAGCGCTGAAACCAGGGGGGCAACCAGGTCATTATGCTTGCGATGCACATAAAGATACATGGGTTGGATCGCCAATGGCGGCTCGATCTCATGCACGCCTGTTATCTGCATGTTTTGGATTGCATATAAACCTGCCAGGCGTTCGTAGATAACCAGATCGGCCCGTCCGGTTTCCAATAAAGTCATCAACAGTGCCAGGCTGTCTACCTGGGTTAACAGTGCATGGGCAGCCTTTTCCTCTAGTATCTTCCATCCCCTGACAATACCGACGCTGTATCGGGACAGATCCTGCCAGTCGTCAATAAGGATCTGTGGTTGTTTACTGAAAGCAACAAATTCAAAATCGATCAATTTTTCATCTACCTGGACAAGATCAGGATAATAATCCTGTAATCCATCAACCCTGATAAGATCACCATCATTGATGCCCTGGGAGGCGTTAAGCAGGGATCTTTCTGCCGGAAGATGAGTGATCAGTGCATTTTCCCCGATTCTGGCAAAAGCCTGGCGAACAATACGATCAATAATACCTGTTTGATCGATTCTGGAAATGGGCGGTTCAAAAGCACTTCCTATATACAGTGAAGGCTGTCCGTAAACTGACGAAGCCATGACAAACAGGAACAACGCTATGATCTGAAAAATTTTCATTGTCAACCAGACGCCTATCTAATTTGTCGCTACCTGTTCGGCACCGAACCGGCGATCATGTGCCGGTGAGCTGAGTCGTTACACTTTTTAAATAAACACATGAGTGTCTTCTCTCTATGTAAAATCACACGAAATAAAAAAAAAGCAAAGGTGTCAACAAAAGTTAAATAATCAACCCCTGTTGATTGTTTTTTTATGCCTTCGTTTTAGCCGGTTCTTTGCGTTAAATCCGCAAACTACGTCAACCTCAATTGATACCTTTGCAAACCCGCAAGAAACCGTTTTTTCTTTTGTTTACAGTCAGTTAAGCGAACAAGAAATCATGGCATCTGATTTGCTTAACAATATTGGAGATTATTTAGCACTCAACACGTAACCCTGGAAGGAGGCAGTAATGATCAATCGACGCACAATGTTAAAAGCCCTGGGATCGGGTATCACCTTGACCTTGATCCCGACAGCACAGATTCTCGCCGGCAACAACCGAGACACAAAAAAACTGGCAATGGTCATTGACGTTCGCCGCTGTACCGGTTGCCTGTCCTGCAGTGTGGCCTGCGCTATAGAAAACGGCACACCAAAAGGAATGACACGGAACCAGGTGCGCCAGTTTTCAACTCCCCAGGACGACAGTTTCGGCACCATGGCCATCTCGACACAATGTGCTAATTGTAACGAACCTACCTGTATTGAACCCTGTCCGGTCGCCGCCACCGCAAAAAACAAGAACGGTGTTGTCTACATTAATCAAGACACCTGCATCGCCTGTCAAATATGCGTAGAACACTGCCCATACGGGGCAAGAGCCGGCGACAAAAATGCGCAACTGCCACCAGAAAAATGTGACTTCTGTATTGCCCGATCCAGCCACGGACTGCTGCCTGCCTGTGTCGAAAGCTGTGCCGGTCATGCCAGGATTTTTGGAGACCTGAATGATCCTGACTCCAAGATTGTAGCCACGATAAAAAACAATCAAGTTTACACCATGCTGGAAGCAGAAGGAACAAAACCCCAGATTTATTACATAGGGCTCCCTGAAACAACAGAAGATGAAAAAGTGCTGGCCCTTAATTATCTGAACTGGCAAAGATAAAGGAGAATAATATGAACCGCAGAAAATTTATTACCAACATCGGGGTCGCCGCCGGAACTGCTGCAGCTGCTACCACGGCAAAAGCTGCCAACTATAAAAAGGTAAAAAAAGATCCGCCCTTAAGCTCTGTGGCGAAAAACTCCTTAACACCGGAGTTTACAGTCGATGAAGCAACTGGAGACATTTCCCAAACTCCGGGCCAACGAATGGCATTTCAACGCTGTTTCGGTTGTTTTGATATGTGCAGCCTGCGCGTCAGGGTTGACGAAAAAACAGACAAAATTTTGCGAGTCAATGGTAACCCCTATTGTGAAAACAACAGCGGCGATCCACTGCCCCTCGATATGCCGGTAAAGGAGGCGTTCAAAAGTCTGACGGGTGATGAGGGTCATAAAAATCGCGCCACAGCTTGTGGTCGCGGTACGGCAGCAACGGATTCAGTCGATGATGAGCGACGTATCACCCAGGTACTCAAACGTGCCGGAAAAAGGGGCGAAGGAAAATGGAAAACTATCCCATACGAACAAGCTCTGAACGAAATAGTAGAAGGTGGAAACCTTTTCGGTGAAGGCAAGGTGGCCGGACTGCGCGAAATACGGCAGCTGGATAAGGAAGCGGCACCGGGATCTCCAGAGTTTGGTTCGGCGGCAAATCACCTGTTCTCTACCTACCTGGGAGACAATGCACCCCGTTCAAACTTCTACACCCGTTTTATGCACAATTCCTGGGGTACCAGCAATATCGGTAAAAAATCTGCCTACTGTGGCGCACAACAGCGTCTCGGGCTAGCCCTCGCCGCGGTAGATCCACTACAGGGAGCCTGGCATGCCCACCCGGACTGGATGGAGGCTGAATACGCCATCTTTCTGGGAACCAGTCCCGGCAATTCAGGCAACAGCCTAAATAGCCTGGGACGCCAGCTTGCCGATGCCCGGGTCGATAATAAGCTTAAATATGTATCTGTTGATCCACTCCTGCGCACAACCCCCAGCGCCAACACGGGCGGGGAATGGGTACCCATCAAGCCCGGTCGCGATACGCCGTTTTTATTCGCACTGATGAAACTGATGTTTGATAACGACTGGATTAATACCAGCCATCTGTCTTCACCCAATGCAAAGGCCGCCAAAGATAAAGGAGAATTGCATCATACTAACGCCAGTCACCTGGTAATTACCGATGTTCAGCATCCGCGCAACGGCAAGTTTTTACTTTCTTCAGAGGTCGGACTGGCATCGGAAAATCCTGTTGTCTTCGACTCAAAAACCGGAAATTTTGCTGATGCCGAAACAGTTCATGATGGCGAACTTTTTATTGACAGAGTCGTCACTGACACCAATGGAAAAACCATCCAAGTCAAGAGCGCTCTCTCCATATTAAGAGCGGAAGCACAGCGGAACTCATTGGCAACATATGCAACAGCAACAGGAATCAGCGAAAAGAAACTTGAACAAATCGCCAGAGATTTCAGCAGTCACGGACGTCGATCCTGTGTCATGCTGTCAACAGCATCCAACAGTGCCGATGGCTTTGTCACCGGCTGGTTAACCGGACTGCTCAATACCCTTATCGGCTCACATCACGCTAAAGGTGGTGCCGCCTACTGGCTTGGTTTCCACAATGGCAGCAAAGGTGACCGCTACGAACTGGGGAAGGTTGATGGCGGGTTCAATGCTAAAGAAATCGGCATCAGAACCAGTCGTGAAGGGAAATACGAACTTTCCACTGAGTACAAAACAAAACTGGCCAACAATGAACCACTCTACCCGGCCAATAATCCCTGGATGGAGATTGCGCCGGTTAAACATGCAGGAGAAATGCTGACCAGCCATGCCAATAACGACCCCTATCGCTTCCGCGCTTTTTTCAGCTGGCGGAACAATGTCGTCTACGGCAACAGCGGATTGAGTCCCGAAGTTATTGACAGTCTCAAAGATCCTGCAAAACTGGGTCTGAGTGTTGGTATCGACTGTCACCTGAACGAAACAACAAATCTGTGTGATTATATTATTCCTGACCTCTCTGCCCATGAAGAATATGCAGCAGATCGGATGTGGGGATCAGAGATGAAAGGTTTTTCTGCCGGGGCGCCGGTCGTCACTCCAAGAACGGTCAAAGACAAGCAAGGTCGCCATGTCTGCATGGAACGTTTTCTTATCGATATTGCCTTGATGATGGATCTTCCCGGCTTTGGTAAAGATGCCATCAAGACCAAAGATGGCAGACGCGTTGACCTGTTTACCCTTGAGGACTGGAGCGCCCGATATCTTGCCAATGTTGCCTACATGTGTAAAAAGCTCCCTCCGGTGACGAAGGAAGATATGGTCTGGTCCGGTGCTGAACGGGCCATGATACCTCTTAACGATAAACTGACGGCAGAAGAACGCACGGCCGTAGCCGCAGTGTTATCACGCGGAGGCTATTACGAGGCCCAACCACGATACAAAAATGGCTTTCTTAACGGTCATCCAGGGCGTTGCCTGCGTATCTACAATGAAGCTGTTACCAACTTTACACATGCCTATAGCGGCAAGCCGTATCCAGGCATCCCGACCTATCAACCGAACCATTTCTGGAATGGCGACAGCTGGGAAAAACACTGGTCAAAAGAGGAATATCCCTTACTGTTCTCCAGCTATAAATCAGCTTTACGTTCACCCTATTCAGTAGCTTTTAAACGCACAGCTGAATTCAGCCCGCAAAACTATATTTATATGAATATTCATACAGCCAAACAATACGGTCTGACTTCGGGTGACAAGGTAAGAATCACCAGCCCCTCCGGACTATTTACAGACGGGGAGCTCCAGACTGACGAAGGCGTTGTGCAAGGAGCCATTGCCGTCAGCATGGGTTTTGGTCATAACCGCGGTTTTGGTGGAGATGATCGTGTTATCGATGGCAAGGTCATCAAGGGAATCAAAGAAAGGGCCACGGGGACAAACGTCAACCCCATGTTGCCAACTGATCCGACCCGGACCGGTGCAAGCCTGTTACTTGATTACTGGACCGGCTGCACAGCTCGACACGGTGTCAGTGTCAAAGTTACCAGACTGAGTTAAGGCAGTGACAAAATCTGCCGGCTGTTATCGACATAACAGCCGGCAGACTGTTCTAAACCGCTGAGCCTCTTTTGGCTCAGGAACTGTCATTTTGGTAGCTAACCAAAATCCGCGGCCGAATGGCGTTCTTTCAAGCCATCCTTACTGTTGACCAGAATCCCGCGTTGTACTGCGGGCCTTGCTTCGACCAGCCTGGCCCAGCGCTGCAGATGCTGATACTCATCCACGGATAAAAAGGTGCCGGCATCACCATAAATCTGATGCAGGGCCAGTCGGCCATACCAGGGCCAGATCGCGATATCGGCAATCGTATAGTCATCACCGGTCATATAGTGACTGGCTGTCAGATGCCGGTCAAGAACATCCAGCTGGCGCTTTACCTCCATGGCGAAACGATCGATGGCATATTCTATTTTCAGTGGCGCATAGACGTAAAAATGACCAAAGCCACCACCCAGCAGCGGCCCGGCGCCCATCTGCCACATCAGCCAGTTGAGGGTTGTGGTACGTCCAGGTAAATCCTGAGGCAAAAACACACCATACTTTTCCGCCAGATAAAGCAATATTGATCCACTCTCAAAAATCCGTAATGGTTCTGCCGCCGTTCCGGATTCCAGTTGCGGAGCATAGTCTACCAGTGCCGGTATTTTGGAATTTGGATTCACTTCCACAAAACCACTGCCGAACTGATCGCCCTTGCCGATATTGATGAACCAGGCATCATATTCAGCACCGGCAAATCCCGCCTCCAGCAACTCCTCAAACATGATACTGACCTTCATGCCATTGGGGGTAGCCAGTGAGTAGAGCTGATGGGAATGCTCGCCGGTCGGCAGTTCGCTTTCATAGCGGGGTCCGGCAGTCGGGCGATTGATACCGGCAAAGGCACCTCCCGACTCATTTTCCCAGGTCCAGATAGTCGGAGGCACATAGCCGGTCGGCTGATTTTTTTCCGGGGGAAATTGATTGTCGCTGCTCACGGTGAAATCCTCCTGCAAATGTTTAGGAATAGGATCAGGTTGTATAAAAACCTTTCGTGCTGATTCTATCATCGCAAATCGACTGCACTCAAATTTGCGATTCAAGAGGCATGAAAAAGCATCAGTCCAACAACCAAATAATAACTGATCAAAGCTGGACAATCTGGCAGATGACGGTCACAGCTACAGGTTTCAGGAGACAAGGACTGTCCATTGGATTGGCTTGACAGCAAATAGAGTTGCTAACGAGGCATCAAGTCGCTTAATCACCGATCCCCAGTTTGTCAAGACGGTAGCGAATCTGTCGAAAGCTGATGCCGAGGAGCTCAGCCGCCCTGGTACGGACGCCGTCGGCCTGTTCCAAAGCGGTGAGCAACATTCTGCGTTCCTGTTCCTCAAGCCATTTTTCCATATTAAACCCGGAAGGAATTTCCTGCAGATCGGTATTTTGGGGAGGGCTTTGCTGCTGCAGTTGCGGTGGCAGGCAATCGACGCTCATGACATGTTCATCACCCAAAACCAGACAGCGTTCGACCAGGTTTTCGAGTTCGCGCACATTGCCGGGCCAGTCATAACCAAACAGAATGTCAAGGGTCTGCTTGTCGATCTGATAACTGTCATTGCGGCCGGTTTTCTGACGGTAAAAATTCTGGATAAGCAACGGGATATCACTGCGGCGTTCGCGCAAGGGTGGCAACTCAATACTGACAACGTTGAGACGATAGAAAAGGTCTTCGCGAAAGGTCCCTTCGGCAATATTGGCCGAAAGATCCTGGTTGGTAGCGGCAATCAGACGCACATCGACTGGAATATTGGTAGTGCCGCCAACGCGTCGGAATTCGCGTTCCTGAAGAACACGCAGCAGCTTTACCTGCATGCCCATGGGCAGTTCGCCGATTTCATCGAGAAATAATGTTCCCTGGTGGGCTGTTTCAAACAGACCTTGCTTCTTTTTATCCGCTCCGGTAAAGGCTCCACGTTCATGACCGAACAATTCACTTTCGATCAGGTTTTCCGGAATGGCGCCACAATTGATAGGGACAAAGGGATGAGTCTTCCGTTCACTACCCATGTGCAGAGCCTGGGCCACCAACTCTTTGCCGGTACCGCTTTCGCCGGTAATCAGTACATTGGCTCGACTGGGCGCAACCCGTTCAAGCAGGGTGATCAGTCTGCTCATGGCCTCACTGTCACCGATCAGATTCTTAAAGGAGAAACGCTCCTTTAACTGCTGTTTGAGTTGACGGTTTTCACGCTGCAACTGGCGCCGCTCAAGTGCATTTTTAATGACCAGCCGGATTTCATCATTCTTGAAGGGCTTGGTAATATAATCGTAAGCGCCCAGTTTCATCGCTTCGACTGCTTCTTCGGTGGAAGAAAAAGCGGTAATCATGACTACCGTTGTTTCATCATCCTGTTTACGTAATCGCCGCAACAGGTCAATGCCTGACAGTCGTGGCATCCTGATATCGCTGATAATCAGATCGTAACTATAAGCAGCTATCTGTTTGAGGGCCTCCTCACCATTACAAGCCTGGTCAACGATGTATCCCTCGCGCTGCAACAATACGGACAGCATGTCGCGCAGACTCTGCTCATCATCAACGATCAGTACGCGTGCTTTATGGTCATTCATAATTGCCCTCTGGTTCTCGCGGAAAACGCATGATAAATCGCTCACCACCCAGTTGTGAAGGAGTAGCCTCTATCGTGCCGTCGTGGGCTTCCACAATAGAAAAAACCGTGGATAATCCCAGGCCGGTGCCCTTCTCTTTCGTCGTGAAAAACGGCTCAAAAATACGTTGTCTATTTTCCTTGACAATACCGGGACCGCTATCGTCGACTTCCAGAAGCCAGGGGTCGCCATCGGTGGCAGTAATCATCAGGGTGCCTTTGCCGGTCATAGCTTCTGCTGCGTTAATGGCCAGGTCCCATATTACCTGCCACATCTGGCTGCGATCCAGACGAACCTTACAGGGTTTCGGCACATCAATCCGGATATCGATATTTTTAAAGCGCTGGTCCTGCTGGAGCATCTGCTGTATTTCAGCAAGTAAAATCGATAGATCCAGGTCGGTTCTAAGTGGCTTTTGCGGACGGGCGAAGGACAAAAAATCGGACAACAGATGGTTCAGGCGATCAGCTTCTTTGACCATAATGTCAAGCAGGCGTTGATCTTCGGCACCTAATTGAATATTTTCATGCAACAATTGAGCTGACCCACTGATTGACGCCAGGGGATTACGAATCTCATGGGCCAGCCCAGCGGAAAGCCTGCCGATAGCGGCCAGACGATCTGCACGCTTGAGTTGTTCCTCGACCTGTTTAAGCTCGGTCAAATCCTGAAAAGAAACCAGTGTACCAAGGTTTTCGCCGCGACTGTCATATGCTGCAGCAGTGGTAAAGCCAAGGGACAAACGCTCTCCCGATGGGTGCCTGTAGTCGCCTTCAGCGCGGGAAACAGGCTGTTTCTCCGGGCTGAAAAAAGAATTTATATCAGGAAAAAACTCTTCTGCCGGAGCATCATACACCTGTTGCAGGGAAAGACCGCTGATGTGACTGGCAGCACTATTAAAGGAACGGATGCGGCCCTGCGGGTTGATCAACATAACGCCGCTACTGATGTGAGAAAGAATGGTCCTGTTCATGCGCTCGAGTTCAGCGTAATCAATACTTTTGCGCTGGTATAGAGCCTCACTGCGACGCCAGCGGTCCGCCAAAGTGCCGCTCAACATGGCGGTCAGAAAAAAGGCGACAATATGCACAAACAAGGAGTTGAAATAAATGGCATCCGCGACGTTGGCAGGCGGCGTTAATGGCCCCAAGAGGTTATAAGACTGCAATAGCAGCACCCCGCCGAAGAGAATCGCGGAACTGGCCGCTGCGAGTACAGTCAAGCGCCGTGACAACAGAAAGCTGGCTGAAATGATGACCAGCAGGTAGAAAAAGGAAAAAATACTTTCAACCACACCGGTCACAAGAATCAGGGCAGTAACGAGCAGAAGATCCCAGACTATCTGGACCTGATTTAAAACCCAGGGATCTCTTAGGCGCGGCAACAGAAGCGCTGCGACAATGGCCTGAGCATAGGATACGCTGACAAGAAAAAACAGGGGAGTAACAGAATAGGCGAGATTTCCGTACAGGTAGAAGAACGCGGCGCCGCCGAGCACAAGGGTGATCACCGCAGTCCGGCAGATCAGGTACCAGACCAAACTGCGGTGTTCTGATTGCATCAACAGCTTTTGGTTGGTTTCAGCTGCTGCCATTAACCGCTAAATGTTCCCGGCCATCTGGAAAATCGGCAGGTACATGGCAATAACCAGACCACCGACTGTCGTACCAAGGAACAGCATCAACAAGGGTTCCATCATCGCGGTCAGATTGTTAACTGCGTCATCGACCTCATCATCATAGAAATCGGCTATCTTGCTGAGCATGGTATCCAGCGCCCCGGCCTGTTCCCCGACCTCAATCATCTGGCAGACCATGGGGGGGAAAACACCCGACGCCTTGAGAGGCTCGGCGATGGTCTTTCCTTCACTGATACTGGTTCGTACCTGGATAATCGCTCGCTCAACAGTTTTATTGCCGGCCGTTCTGGCAACGATATCGAGGCCGTCGAGGATCGGCACACCACTGGAGATCATAGTTGACATGGTGCGGGCGAACTTGGCCACCGCTACCTTGCGAATCAGCACACCAAAAACCGGCAGTTTCAGAGCCCAGTTATCAATCTTGGTGCGCCCCTTGTCCGTGGCATAGATCTTTTTAAAGGCAAAAATCGCGAGAAAAAACAGCACCAGAAAAATAACGAAATAATTCTGCACCATATTACTCAGCGAAATAACCAACTGGGTCGGTGCCGGCAGGGCGCCACCGAAATCGGCAAAGATTTTTTCAAATGCCGGAATAACAAAGATAAGGATCACAGCGATAACCACAATCGCAATACCGACGATCGTGGTCGGATAGGTCATAGCGCTTTTGACTTTTTTCTTGAGCTTGAGAGCTTTTTCGATATAAACCGCCAGACGGTTGAGAATAGTATCGAGGATACCCCCGACCTCGCCGGCGGCGACCAGATTGACATAAAGGTCATTAAACGCTTTGGGATGTTTGCGTAAGGCATCAGCAAAGGTGGAACCTGATTCTACATCTGCCTTGACCTTGACAAGGATATCTTTGAAGGTTTTATTCGGTTGCTGGGCGGAAAGAATTTCAAGACACTGCACTAGCGGTAAACCCGCATCAATCATGGTTGCAAACTGACGCGTGAAAACCACGATATCCTTGGTAGTGATTTTAGGCTGTAAAAAACTGATGTTGATTTCAGCGTTAAGGCCGCCGGCGCTTTTGACTTTGGTGGTCTGGATTCCCTGCCGCCGCAATGCCGCTGTAACCGCACCCTCGTTTGCAGCGTCCATGGTCCCCTTATGTGTTTTTCCGTCCTTGGTCCGGCCTGTCCAGGTGAACTTCGGCATGGTGCTCCCCTTTCACAATTATCATTTTTACGGCAGATACTCCCTACATTCTACGATCGGGACTCATGGCTCGCTTACGACTTAAAACCGATTGTGGATTAGCGAACATCTGTCGAAGCTCATCCTGATCATGAGAACGCACCAGGGCCTCATCTTCGGTAATTTTTCGGCTGTGGGCAAGCAGAAACAGTGACTGATTCATGGTCTGCATGGCGAACTTGTCCTGGCCGATCTGCATCTGTGAATAGATCTGGTGAATTTTGTCCTCACGAATCAGATTGCGAATTGCGGCATTAGGCACCATTACCTCCAGCGCCATACAGCGCCCCTTCCCGCTCGACTGGGACATCAGCGCCTGCGACAAAACTCCTTCCAGTACAAAGGAAAGCTGGGTCCGTACCTGAGCCTGCTGGTTGGTGGGAAAAACATCGATAATACGATTCATGGTCTGAACACAAGAATTGGTATGCAGGGTGGCAAAGCACAAATGACCGGTCTCGGCAATAGTCAACGCCGCTTCGATCGTTTCAATATCACGCAATTCCCCCAGAAGCACGACATCGGGATCCTGGCGCAGAATATATTTCAGTGCTTTCTTGAACGACGTGGTATCTGCGCCAACCTCGCGCTGATTGACCAGACACTTTTTATGCGGGTGAATATACTCAATGGGATCTTCAATGGTAATAATATGTTCACTGCGTTCCGAGTTGATGGCATCAATAATGGCCGCCAGAGTCGTGGTTTTACCACTGCCGGTCGGACCGGTCACCAGAATCAGACCGCGGGGTTTTTTTGAAAGGCTTTTTACCACCGGAGGCAGGCCAAGATCTTCAAAGCTTTTGATCTCGAAAGGAATGGCCCGGAATACACCAGCTACGGCACCCCGTTGAACAAAGATATTGCCCCGAAAGCGCGACAGTCCTTTGACCCCAAAGGACAGGTCAAGCTCATTTTCTTCTTCGAACCGACGCTTCTGAGCGTCGGTCAACACACTGTAACAAAGCTGCTTGGTTTCAGCGGCCGTCATTTTGGGTGTGTCCAACTGCTTCATTTTGCCATCAATGCGGATCTGTGGCGCAGTACCCGTTGACAGATGCAGGTCGGACGCCCCTTCTTCAATCATTGTTTTCAGCAGCTGATGCATACTGGCCATATTGTCAAACCCCCGCTACCTCAAGTAGGTTGTTATCATTTATCCGGTTGTTGATTTCCGATTCCCAGTTCCCGGATTTTCCTAATCATCTGCGATTGTCGTTCTTAGCACTTCTTCCAGGGTGGTAACCCCTTCAGTCATCTTGGTCAGCGCCGACTGGCGCATGGTCTTGACTCCGAGACGCATTGTTTCTTCTTTAATTTCAGCGGTATTGGCCCCCGCCAGAATAGCTTCACGAATCTGCTCAAAC